>NZ_VISW01000071.1:0-1026 GCF_007827635.1 Micromonospora sp. CNZ296 | reverse complement strand
TAGGTCGTGTTTCGTAGGGCGCGGAGCCATTGGTTGATGGCGGCGATGGTGAGGGTGGCTTCATAGCGCACGGCGAGTTTGTCGTAGCGGGTGGCCATGGCGCGGTGTTGTTTGAGCTGGTTGATTCCGCACTCCACGGCGTGACGCAGGCGGTAGACCTCGGGGTCGAAGGCGGGCGGACGTCCGCCTTTGGACCCTTTGGCCTTACGGTGCGCGTCCTGGTCGGCCTTGCTCGGGATGCACGCTCGGATGCCGCGGGATCGCAGGTGGGCTCGGTTGGCCTTGGACGTGTACGCCTTGTCGGCCAGCACGGTGTCGGGGCGGGTCCGTGGCCGGCCGCCACCGGCTCGCGTGACACGTACTTTGGCCAGTACGGGGATGAACTGCGGGCTGTCGCCGCGCTGGCCGGCGGTCACTACCAAGGCCATCAGTTTGCGGCCTTGCTCGCAGGCCAGATGGGTCTTGGTGGTCCAGCCGCCCCTCGATCGGCCGAGCCCATGATCTGCCGGCTCGGCCTGCACACCACCGGGCGGCTCCTTCTGCGCCTCACCGTCGCGGCGAGCTCCAGCGGCGTGCTGATGGGCGCGGCTGATGGTCGAGTCCACGCTCACCGTCCAGCCGATCAACCCCGCCGCGTCCGCCAGGGCCTGCAACGAGGTGAGGATCTGCGCCCAGACGCCGTCACGCTGCCAGCGCCGGAACCATCGATACAAGGTCTGCCACGGCGGGTAGTGCACGGGCACGTCCCGCCACGGAGATCCGGTCCGGACCCGCCAACGAATCCCGTCGATGATCACTCTCATGGTCCATCTGCGCGGCCGAGCATGACCCGTTCCCGCAGGCAGCAACGGTTCCAGCACCGCCCACTGCACATCGGTCAGGTCATGTCGCCTCGCTGCCGCTACGCTCGGCACGAGGTCTCCGGTGTGAAGTTCTAGCTTGGTCGCTGAACCAACTACCGGAGACCTCTTCAATTAGCGACCACCGCCACGCCCCAACACCGACGCCCTACGAAACACGGCCTAG
>NZ_VISW01000070.1:0-1235 GCF_007827635.1 Micromonospora sp. CNZ296 | reverse complement strand
TTGGTCGATTGCTGTCTTACCGGGAGCCTCGTCCTACCTGGACACCGGCCTCCCACACCGCCCGTGACCTGCGCCGTCACGATGAAAATGGCTCACTGGTCGTGGCCGGTCGACGCCGACGGGGTCCAGCGGCTGATGTCTGCCCTCGTCGGGTGCCCTGACCCGCTGCAGCCATCGTGCGAATGTCCCGCGCACCGCATGTTGCGGGATACCACCGAGAGACCACCACCGCGTGAGGTCCCGGTGACGATCGTGTTGACCAAGGACGGGCTGCCGCAAGTCCGGTCGGTACACGGCCTATGAAGCTGGCAGGACCGATTGATAGACGGCCAGACGTGACGACGTTCAACCTTGCCCCCCGTTTACCCCCCGAAAACCCAAGCCAAATATCGGCGAAGAGTGACAAGAGTCGGTGAGGGCTCAGTGACGTCCTTGCAGCTCAGCGACCACTTCAGGCAAGTAATGACAAGCCCACTTCGGCTACTTTCCGTTACAAGGGGTCGTCGGTTCGAATCCGGCCGTCCCGACCGGTTGACCTGGGGAGATGGAGATCTTCCCAGGTAACGGCGGTAACATCCGGTAACGAATGATCTTTGATGGCGGTAACCGTGCCGCGGGTTGAGGTCGTTCCCCCTCGGCGTTCACCGGCTTTGGCCTGCGGCTCCGCGCCAATGCCGGATGGGCCGGCATGTTGCTTCCTTGATTTCATATCGAGTGCCTTAGGTGTCGGCAGCTGCCACGACGCCGGGTGAGTGGTGTAGAAGCTGGCCCTGTGCCTGCCGAGGTTTCCATCCAGGCAGGTCAAGCGGCATGTCCGTACTCATGGAGGATGCCACCGAGCCGGTTACGTCGGTGGATGTGCAAGGTGGGCGAGCGTCCGGGGCGATGATCGGTTCGGGCAGCGGAGCGAGTGGCCGGGCGTTGGCGCGGTCCGTCCCGGCGGCGACGGCAGAACTCGGCTCACCTATGCGGGATTACCCGCCGGTATCAGCCATATCGTTCCGCACTGGAGCCGGCCCCGCAGGTTGATGACGTGCGGGTCGTTGCCCGGGTCAGCCAGGATGTGCTTGTGAACGACGAGCGGGCCCCGTCGTGGTCACACAGCGATGTGGGGCAGGGTCGCCCTGCCAGCCTTGAGCTCTAGGCCGTGTTTCGTAGGGCGTCGGTGTTGGGGCGTGGCGGTGGTCGCTAATTGAAGAGGTCTCCGGTAGTTGGTTCAGCGACCAAGCTAGAAC
>NZ_VISW01000069.1:0-1313 GCF_007827635.1 Micromonospora sp. CNZ296 | reverse complement strand
CTGACAGTGATGATGTGGGAGCGGGTCACCCGGCCGGTCTGACTCACCCTCTGACTGACCTTGGGTGTCTTCTAGGGGATTCGTCGGCTTGTCCGGGTGACCCGTTCCTGCACTCACCTGCTGGGCGTTCGTGACCTGATAGGAGCCTGTGCAAGAGGTCCCGTCACTGTCCTGTCCGCCCGTCCCGGCGGTGCGTGCCGACCCTGTTCGGTGCAAGCGAGAGGGACGACGGTTTCAGCATGGCAGCCAAGAAGCGTCAGGTCACAGGCGGCGTCGACACTCACGGCAAAACTCATCACGCCGCCGCCATCGATGGTGCCGGCCGGGTACTGGGCGACCAGGAATTTCCCGCTTCGGCGTCGGGCTACCGGCAACTCCTGGCCTGGCTACGCCGGTTCGGGCAGGTGATCAAGGTCGGGGTGGAGGGCACCGGCACCTACGGCGCGGGCTTGGCCCGCCATCTCACCGCGCAGAGCGTCACGGTGGTCGAGGTCGACCGCCCGGACCGGCGCGCCCGCCGCGCCAAGGGCAAGTCCGATCCTCTCGACGCGCTTGCCGCGGCCAGGGCGGCCCTGTCCGGACAGGCCAGCGGCACCCCGAAGACCCGCACTGGCCCGGTCGAGGCCATCCGCGCTCTGCGGGTGGCCCGCCGCGGCGCGATGAAGGCCCGCACCGCCGCGCTCAACCAGCTCCACGGTCTGCTCGCCTCCGCGCCGGAGTCTCTGCGCCACGACCTCAGCCACCCGCAAGCACCACTGGTCGACCGGTGCGCCGCGCTACTCGTCGACGAGACCCGACTCACCGATCCCGTCGAGGCCACCAAAGCCGCCCTGGCCGCCATCGCCGCCCGGATCCAGGCCCTGACCGCCGAGATCACCCACGCCGACCGGCGACTACGACCCGCCGTCGCCCGCACCGCCCCACACCTGAACGCCGTCTACGGCGTCGGCACCGACGTCGCCGGTCAACTCCTGACCACCGCCGGCGACAACCCCGACCGGCTGCGCTCCGAAGCCGCCCTGGCCCACCTCTGCGGCGCCGCACCCATCCCCGCCAGCTCAGGACGCACCGACCGACACCGCCTCAACCGAGGCGGCGACAGAGCCGCCAACTCAGCCCTGCACACCATCGCCCTGGTCCGCATGCGCCACGACCCCCGCACCCGCGCCTACGTCGACAAACGCACCAAACAAGGACTCAACAAGAAAGAAATCATGCGCTGCCTCAAGCGCTACATCGTCCGCGAGATCCACACCGCCCTCCTCGCCGACTTCACCACCCTCAACACCGCTTGACTTCTATAGGAGCATCCC
>NZ_VISW01000068.1:0-1393 GCF_007827635.1 Micromonospora sp. CNZ296 | reverse complement strand
TGCAAGACGCTTCTATGTCTGTGGTGATCGGTTCGGCTGATTGCCGTTAGGGTTCGGCGTTGGTGATCACTTGGGTGGCTCTTCGTTGATCCGGCCGCCTGTGGTGTGGGTGTGCCTTGTGCAAGACCTGTCCCCGGGTGATCGTCGGCGCCGGCCCGGCCCACCCTGCTGGCCTGATCAGAAGCCTGCCCGTGCGAGCACACGTGGCCCATCACAGATTTGCCGCCGAGGTGATGTCTTCCCGAGCCGACGCCGACTGTCCCGGTCGTCGCTGGCAAAGGAGCAACAATCCGAGATGAGAAGGATCGTAGAACGGGTCGCGGATCGCTATGACGTGGTGGTGGGGGTCGATACTCACACCGATACGCATACCGCCGCCGTGGTGGACCGACTCGGTGGGGTGTTGGCGCAGGTCACGGTGTCCACTGACCCGGACGGGTTGAGCCGGTTGTTGGCCTTCGCCGTCGCGCACACCCCACCGCAGGGGCGCCGGTTGTGGGCGGTGGAGGGCACCCGGTCACACGGGCAAGGGCTGTGCCGGCTGCTGACCGCTGCTGACGAACCCGTCTGCGAGGCACCCAAGCCCCCCGCTGCGGCCCGTCGTCGGGGCGGCAAGTCCGACCAGCTGGACGCGGTCGCCGCCGCCCATACGGTGCTGGCGCTGCCCGCTGAGCGCATCGCCGTGCCCCGCAGCGACGGCCCACGCGAGGCCCTGCGTCTGCTGCTGATCTGCCGCCGGCACCACACCGATGCCCGCACCGCCGCGGTCAACCTGGTCAAAGCGTTGATCCTGACCGCTGACGACACTCTGCGCGAGGCGCTACGCGGGCTGTCCACCACCATCCAGATCGCCCGCCTGGCCGCCCTCGAACTGCCCGAAACCACCGCCCTGCCCTGCGAGGAACACACCCGCCGCCGCGAACTGGTCACCCTCGCCCGGCACATCCACATCCTCGACGCCACACTGGCCGACAACCACCAGCGCCTACGAGCCCTCGTCACCGAACTGTGCCCGCCCCTGCTCGACCAACCCGGAGTCGGACCCGTCACCGCCGCGATCGCCCTCACCGCCTGGTCCCACCCCGGCCGCGTCCGCTCAGAAGCCGCCTACGCCACCCTCGCCGGCGCCGCCCCCATCCCCGTGGCCAGCGGCCGCACCGACCGACACCGCCTCAACCGCGGCGGCGACAGAACCCTCAACAGCGCCCTGCACACCATCGCCCTGACCCGCCGACGCATCCACCCCGAAACACGCGACTACATCACCCGACGCCACGCCGAAGGCCGCACCACCAGAGAAATCACCCGCTGCCTCAAGCGCTACATCGCCCGACAGCTCTACCGCACCATCACCACCCACCACCAAACCCCTTGACAACCCCACTCACAGATC
>NZ_VISW01000067.1:0-1418 GCF_007827635.1 Micromonospora sp. CNZ296 | reverse complement strand
GGTTGCGTCCACGGGAGTGGTGTACGACTTGCCCGTGATGGGCGTGTTGCGTAGATGAGAGACGGCCATCGCGTCGATCCTTCAAGACGACCAAGTCAGAGAAGGAGAAGAGGACGCGATGGCCGCTTCAGAGAGTGTGAACCCTGTTGACCTGCTGCGCGAGCAGATCGAGGGCGCGTCGTCGGACGTGTTGCAAGCGATGATCAAGACGTTCGTGCAGGCGGTGATGTCCGCCGAGGCCGACGCGATCTGCGGCGCCGGGTACGGGCAGCGCAGCGATGAGCGGGTCAACTCGCGCAACGGTTACCGGCCTCGGGAATGGGACACCCGCGCCGGCACGATCGACCTGGCGATCCCGAAGCTGCGACACGGCAGCTACTTCCCGGAGTGGTTGCTGACCCACCGGCGTCGGGCCGAGCAGGCCCTGGTCTCGGTCGTGGCCACGAGCTATCTGCTGGGGGTGTCGACTCGGCGGGTGGAGAAGCTGGTCGAGCAGCTCGGGATCCGGCAGCTGTCCAAGTCGCAGGTCTCGGAGATGGCCGCGCATCTGGACGCGCAGGTGGAGGCGTTCCGCAACCGACCCTTGGACGCCGCCCACTACACGTTTGTGTGGATGGACGCCCTGACGATGAAGGTCCGCGAGCACGGCCGGACCGTCAACGTCCACGCCCTGATCGCGGTTGGGGTCAACGCCGACGGCGGCCGTGAAGTGCTGGGCCTGGACGTGGCCTCCGACGAGGACGGCGCCGGCTGGTTGGCGTTCCTGCGCAGCCTGACCGCCCGAGGCCTGTCCGGTGTCCGCCTGGTCATCTCCGACGCCCACGCCGGCCTCGTGGCCGCGATCGGGGCGGCTTTGCCGGGAGCTTCGTGGCAGCGGTGCAGGACCCACTATCTGCGCAACCTGCTGACGAAGGTGCCCAAGTCGGCGCAGCCGTGGATCGCCACCCTGGTCCGCACGATCTTCGACCAGCCCGACGCCGACGCTGTCCGCGCCCAGTTCGACCGGGTCGTGACCACGATCGAAGCGAAGTTCCCGGCCGCGGCCGAGCACCTCGACGCCGCCCGCGACGACCTCCTGGCGTTCACCGGCTTCCCCCGCGAGATCTGGCGCCAGATCTGGTCGAACAACCCACAGGAGCGGCTCAACAAGGAAATCCGCCGTCGCACCGACGTCGTCGGGATCTTCCCGAACCGGGCGGCGATCATCCGCCTCGTCGGCGCCGTCCTGGCCGAGCAGACCGACGAGTGGACCGAAGGACGCCGCTACATGGGCCTCGAACTACTCGCTAAAGCCCGCCTGATCACCATCGACACAGACCAACACGCCACCGACCAGACCGACCCGACCTCGATCGCCGCATAACATCAGACCGGATCACGCGATGGCCGTCTCCTACACCACCAGCGCGGACGCGACC
>NZ_VISW01000066.1:0-1431 GCF_007827635.1 Micromonospora sp. CNZ296 | reverse complement strand
TACTCCAGCCGGGGATGTTGACCTTGGCTGAGCTGGGGCTTGGTGTGGTGTGTGAACGGGTGCAGCCACCGTCGATCATGGGCGGTTGTGTGGACTGACCATGACGCGGCGGTGGCTGCGGGATACAGGGTAGACGCTCAGCGGTGGCGGGTGTTGTTCGACGGCCTGATGCTGACGGTCGGGGGACGTTTCCGCAGGCCCGAGCCTCGCCGTCGGGTGCGTGACTTCGTCCGGGGCCTGCTGGCGCCGTTACCGTCGAAGAACTGCTGGACGATCGCCGAGCACGCCGGTGACAGCGGCCCGGACGGGATGCAGGACCTGTTGACCCGGGTGCGCTGGGACGACGCCGCCGTTCGTGTCGATGTCCGCGAGTTCGTCGCCCAGCACCTCGGTGATACCGAGGCGGTGCTGGTCATCGACGAGACGGGGGACCTGAAGAAGGGCCGGCACACCGTCGGTGTCCAGCGGCAGTACTCAGGCACGGCCGGGAAGATCGAGAACTGCCAGCTCGCCGTGCACCTCGTCTACGCCACCGACACCGCTCACGCGATGCTCGACGCGGCCCTCTACCTGCCGAAATCCTGGTGCGACGACCCCGAACGCCGGACACGGGCCGGTGTCCCCGAGCAGGTGCGGTTCGCCACGAAACCGCAGCTGGCGTCCCGGATGATCACCACCGCGGTCACCGCCGGGCTGCCGTGCGGGTGGGTGGCCGGCGACGAGGCCTACGGCAACGATCCACGCCTGGCCGCCCGGCTACGTCAGCTGCGCCTGGGCTACGTCCTGGCCGTGGCCCGCTCCCACCAGGTCACCACCAGCCTCGGCGTCCACCGCGTCGACGCCCTGGCCACCGGTCTTCCCACCACCGCCTGGCAGCGCATCTCCGCCGGCCGAGGCGCGAAAGGCCACCGCTGGTACGACTGGTCCTACACCGCCCTACCGCACGCCACCGACGCACACGGCGGACACCACTGGCTCCTGACCCGCCGCAACCGCCGCACCGGTGAACTGGCCTTCTACCGCTGCTGGTCACCGCAACCCGTCCCACTCCACCGCCTGGTCACGGTCGCCGGCCGCCGCTGGAAAATCGAAGAATCGTTCCAGGCCGCGAAGACCGGACTCGGCCTCGACCAGCACCAACACCGCCGCTGGACGTCATGGCACCGCTGGACCACCCTGGTGATCCTCGCCCACGCATTCCTCGCCGCCGCGACCGCCAACCACCACCATCAACCGGCCGGGCTGATCCGACTGACCGTCAACGAACTACGCCACCTGTTCCACGTCCTGATCATCGAACCCACCCGCCGCCGAGCGGACCCACTGCTCTGGTCCATCCGCCGACGACGCCACCAAGCCCAAGCCATGACCAGCCACTACACCCGACAAGCCCTCACCGAGCCGTGATCACAATCCCCGGCTGGAGTACTA
>NZ_VISW01000065.1:0-1439 GCF_007827635.1 Micromonospora sp. CNZ296 | reverse complement strand
GCCGTTCGGGATCATGGCTGGAGTTCGAGGTTGAGGCGTCGGGTGTAGTGGGCTTGGCGGGCTCGGGCTTGATGCTGGCGCCGCCAGTCTGACCAGCGCAGACGGTGGGCGAGGTTGCTGAGCGGGCGGATGATGCAGGCGTTGATCAGGCGCCGGACCTCGTTGACGGTGAGCTTGATCAGTCCGGTGTCGGCCGGGTTGTGGTCGGCGGCGTCGGCGGCGCAGATCGCCAGGACGGCGAGGGCGGCCAGGGCGAGGGTGGTGAACCGGTGCCAGGAGTCCCAGCGGCGGACCTGGTGCTGGTCGAGACCGACCTGGCCCTTGGCAGCTTGGAAGCTCTCCTCAACCGTCCAGCGGATGCCCGCGACCCGCACGAGTTGGGCCAGGGTGGCCGGTTGCGGGGTCCAGCAGCGGTAGAAGGCCAGCTCACCGGTGGTGGTGTTGCGGCGGATCAGGAGGCTGTGGTGGCCGCCGTCGTCGGGGTCGGCGTCGGTGCAGACGTCGTCGAGCCAGGCCCAGTCGTAGAAGCGTGGCCCTTTCGACCCGGCACCGGCGCTGCGACGTTGCCACGCCGAGGCCGGCAGCTCGGCGGCGACCCGGTCAGCCCGAACCCGGGTCTTGCCGCCGTCGAGTGGGACCAGGTGGCTGCGGGACACGGCCAGGACATAACCCAGGCGGTGGTGGCGTAGGTGGGCACGGAAGACGCTGCTGTTGCCATAGGCCTCGTCCGCGGCCGCCCACCCGGCCGGGACGCCGGCGTCGACGGCCGCGGTGATCATGTCGGCGGCCAGCTCGGACTTCGTGGCGAAGGCGACCTCGTCGGGAACCCCGGCGGCCTGGCATCGGTCCCGGTCATCGGTCCACGACACCGGCAGGTAGACCCGGCGGTCGATCAGCGTGTGCCCATGCCGGCTGGCATAGCCGCAGAACACCCCCACCTGCGCATTCTCGATCCTGCCGGCGGTGCCGGTGTACTGGCGTTGCACTCCGATGGTGTGCACGCCCTTCTTCAGGTCCCCGGTCTCGTCCACGACCAGCACCGCGTCCGGATCACCGAACCGGCCCACGACCACCGCCCGCACATCGTCGCGGACCGCATCGGCATCCCACACCGCCCGAGACAACAACCGCTGCATCGCGTCCGGCCGGGCATGCCCGGCCCGCTCCGCCAACTGCCAGCACGTCTTGACCTCGATGTCGGCCAGCAGTCCCGTCACGAACGCCGTCGCCGTCCGACGCGGCTCGACCCGCCCGAAGCGTCCCGCGAACGCATCGCACACCCCGGTCAGGACTTGCCGCCACCGGTCTGGGTTTACGCTGTGGCACGCGGCCACCGCCAGATCTGAAGTCATGTCCACAGCAGACAGACGATCACGCGGTGGCCGCACCTCGTCTACCCGGCCCCACCAGCGACATCTCAAACGGCGGCTGCCGTACTA
>NZ_VISW01000064.1:0-1458 GCF_007827635.1 Micromonospora sp. CNZ296 | reverse complement strand
CCTAGTACGGCAGCCGCCGTTTGAGATCTTGCTGGTAAGCCGGGGTGGGCGCGAGACGGCCACCGCGTGATCGTCTGTGCGTTGTGGACACATCATCAGATCTTGCGGTGGCCGCGTGCCACAGCGTAGCGGTCGGTCGGTGGGAGCGGGTGCTGGCCGAGGTGCTGGGCTGCTTCGCGGGCCGGTTCGCTCGGGTGGAGCCGCGCCGGGCGGCGGGAGAGTTCGTGACCGGCCTGCTCTCCGATCTTGAGGTCAAGACGTGTTGGCAGTTGGCCGAGCAGGCCGGACACGCCCGGCCGGATGCGATGCAGCGACTGTTGTACCGGGCGGTATGGGACGCAGATGCCGTCCGGGATGACCTGCGGCAGCTGATCACCGGCCGGTTCGGTGGTCCGGATGCGGTCCTGGTCGTTGACGACACCGGTGACCTGAAGAAGGGCGTGCACACGGTGGGGGTGCAGCGGCAGTACACCGGCACCGCTGGGCGGATCGAGAACAGCCAGGTCGGCGTGTTCCTGGGCTACGCCGGCGTCGATGGGCACACCTTGATCGACCGGCGGGTGTATCTGCCGGCGTCGTGGACCGACGACCGCGACCGGTGTGCCGCTGCCGGGGTGCCTGACGAGGTCGAGTTCGCCACCAAGCCCGAGCTTGCCGCCGAGATGATCACCGCCGCCCTGCACGCCGGAGTGCCGGCGGGCTGGGCCGCCGCGGACGAGGCCTACGGCAACAGCGCCGCCTTCCGCGCTGGCCTGCGCGAACACGAGATCGGCTATGTCCTGGCGGTGTCCCGCAGCCACCTGGTCCCGCTCGATGGCGGCAAGACCCGCATCCGGGCCGACCGGGTGGCCGCCGACCTGCCCGCCACGGCGTGGCAGCGTCGCAGCGCCGGCGCCGGGTCCAAGGGGCCGCGCTTCTACGACTGGGCCTGGCTCGACGACGTCTGCACCGACGCTGACCCCGACGACGGCGGCCGGCACAGCCTGCTGATCCGCCGCAACACCAGCACCGGTGAGCTGGCCTTTTACCGCTGCTGGGCCCCCAGGGCAGCGACCCTCGCCCAGCTCGTGCGGGTCGCCGGCATCCGCTGGACCGTCGAAGAAGCCTTCCAAGCCGCCAAGAGCCAGGTTGGCCTGGACCAGCACCAGGTCCGCCGCTGGGACTCCTGGCACCGCTTCACCACCCTCGCCCTGGCCGCCCTCGCCGTCCTGACGATCTGCGCCGCCGACGCCACCGACGACGAACGCGCCGACACCGGCCTGATCACGCTCACGGTCAACGAGATCCGCCGGTTGATCAACGCCTGCATCATCCGCCCGATCAGCGACCTCGCCCACCGTTTGCACTGGTCACGCTGGCGACGCCAGCATCAAGCCCGAGCTCGACGATCGCACTACACACGCCGCCTCAGCCTCGAACTTCAGCCATGATCCCCAAACGGCGGCTGCCGTACTAGCT
>NZ_VISW01000062.1:0-1761 GCF_007827635.1 Micromonospora sp. CNZ296 | reverse complement strand
TTGGTCGATTGCTGTCTTACCGGGAGCCTCGTCCTACCTGGACACCGGCCTCCCACACCGCCCGTGACCTGCGCCGTCACGATGAAAATGGCTCAGGGTACTGCGCGGCTTGTCTTCGAGGTCACCAATCGGGCTGATCACTAGGGCGGTCTCGCCTCGGCTCTCGGCGCCCTGCCGGAAGCGGTTGAACTCTTCGGCGCCCTGCCCGGAGTAGACACTCGGCTGCAGAGCCACTGCACAGTCGGCGGTGTCGAACCCCACCCATCGGGGTTCAAATCCGTGGGCAGCCCAATCGAGAGTCGCACTGGCGATCGTTGGGCGACGCTGCTCCTGCAGCCTCGGTGCTGCTTCCTCACCAAACTGGCGCTGCCGGGCCTCGATGTCGTCCCAGTGGTCAGGTGGCTCAGACCCGACGTGGACCGGGATCGGGAGCTGTGTCATGCCGCAGCTCCGGCAGACGGACCAGCGAAGTGAACGGTGAGCTGCTGCATTTTGCGCAAGTACATCGGGGCGATCGTCAGGTGGACCCGCGCCGTGTCCTCGTCGATTTGCCGCCCGGTCGGATGACCCACCTCGTTGCGAGTCAAGCGAATCAAGTCAGCGATGGCGTCGAGCGTGAGAGCGTCAGCGAGCCCGTCCGGCAGATCCTGTCGAACCGGCTCGATGCGCTTTCGGAACTCCGTCCACAGCGCGAAGTAGTTGCTGCGTGGCTTGGCGAGCTCCTTGGCCATGGCCGGGGCGCCGGCCGTCAAGGAGGTGGCGTAGGACTGGGCCATGACCAGGAAGGCGCGCTCGGCGGCGACGCCGAGCATGACGGAAGTGGCTAGGTAGCACCGCCCGTTGAAGGACTGCAGGGCCTCAGTGAGGTACAGCTCGATGAGGTCGTCGAGATCCGGGATCTCGCGGCGGATCCGATCCAGGTAGCCATCCGGATCACGCGGCTCCCAGCTGCCGCCCTTGGCGACTCGTTGCCCATCAGCCGAGAGGCGCCACTGCCAGTTGTCAGTGCCTGAGCCCTGGCCGACGGTGTCTAGGTAGACCAGACCGTCGCCGACAAGACTCCATAGTGCTTCCCACACCTCTGCCTCGGAGCAGCCGGTCTCCTGCGAGATGGTGCCCACGAGGTACGGACGACCGAATCGTGAGGCAACTCCGTTGCCGAGGCGTTGGAGAACAGAACGCCGAACATTCACAGTCATGGAGCCAATCGATCGACAAAGACTGACGGATTTGGGTGCTTCGGACTATTGGTCACTTCTTGTAGCGATGGAGAAAGTCCTTGGCCAGCTCCTGCCAGCCTTCGGCCGGGACGTCACCGTCGATCCAACCCGCCGCTTGGTCGACGTCGACTTCGCCGTCCGACCAGATGTTTCGCGGGTATATGGCAATCTCGCGCCCGCTGGTGTCCCAGTAGAAGTTGAAGGTGTGCTTGCCCTCGTCGGCACGGGTCATCACCCGGGCGCCACCGCTGCCGTGGCGGATGTCGGTGTCGACCTGGGAGAAGCGGTGCCGGTACTCCCACGACCGCCAGGCGCCCTCGAAGGACAGGTCGATGGCAACCTTGTCCCACGTCAGCGTGAAGCGGTCGCACATGATCAGGCCGAGGGCCATGCCCTCGGAGACTGCATTGCGCTGACGCGACGGAGTGATCGCCATAGCTGGAATGCTAAGGGACGTCTCGTAACTGGGTGAAGGCGTTGCGTGGGATGGGGCCGGTGGTCAGCCGGCGAGGATGATGTTGTGGAGGTTGGCGATGCCGGA
>NZ_VISW01000061.1:0-2243 GCF_007827635.1 Micromonospora sp. CNZ296 | reverse complement strand
TGTCGACGACGGCTTGAGACTGACCCTCTGTCGGCGGATTGGGATTGACCCCCTTCCGTAAGTCTGGAGGGGTGATCAAGTTGGAGGAGTGGGCTGAGATCCGGCGGTTGCACCTGGGTGAGGGTGTGCCGATCAAGGAGCTCGCTCGGCGGTTCGGGTTGTCGCGGAACACGGTGCGGTCGGCGGTGCGGGCGGTGGAGCCGCCGCGGCGTGAGCGTGGGCCGCGGGGTTCGTCCGTTGATGCGTTCGAGCCGCAGATTCGGTCGTTGCTGGCGCAGTGGCCGTCGATGCCGACTCCGGTGATCGCGGAGCGGATCGGCTGGACGCGGTCGTTGACGGTGTTGAAGGACAGGGTTCGGCAGTTGCGGCCGTTGTTCGTGCCGCCGGACCCGGCGGACCGGATCGAGTACTCGCCGGGCGAGGTCGCGCAGTGCGATCTGTGGTTCCCGGAGCCGGAGATTCCGGTCGGGGCCGGTCAACGGCGGGTGTTACCGGTCCTGGCCATGACGTGTGGGCATTCGCGTGTGACGGACGCGGTCATGATCCCGTCGCGGAAGGCGGGCGACATCCTGGCCGGGATGTGGGAGATCATCGGCGGGTGGGGTGCGTGTCCGCGCACGCTGGTCTGGGATCGGGAATCGGCGATCGGCGGGACCGGGAAGTTGACGGCGGAGGCGACGTCGTTCGCGGGGACGTTGGGCGTGGGCATCCGGCTGGCTCCGCGGCGGGATCCGGAGTCCAAGGGCCTCGTGGAGCGGCGCAACGGCTACTTCGAGACATCATTCCTGCCGGGCCGAACGTTCACGTCGCCGTTCGATTTCAATGTCCAGATCAGTGACTGGCTGACGACCCGGGCGAACGTCCGGCACCTGCGTGCGATCGGTGCTTCTCCAGCCCAGCGGTGGGACGCCGACCGGGCCGGCATGGTCGGCCTGCCGCCGGTGGCGCCGGCGGTCGGGTTGACCCATCGGGTCCGGCTGGGCCGTGACTACTACGTGCGTGTCGACAGCAACGACTACAGCGTGGACCCACGCGTGATCGGCCGGTTCGTCGACGTGTTCGCCAACCCGGCCCGGGTCGTGGCCTCCTGCGCCGGTCAGGTTGTCGCCGAGCACGCCCGCTTCTGGGGAACCCGGCAGACGATCACCGACCCGGCCCACCAGGACACTGCCAGGCTGCTGCGCGCCGAGCTGGCGCAACGCCGACGCGAGATGGAACGCGACACGACCAGGACCCACGCTGACGGCCATGTCGTGGCCATCCGCGCCCTGCCCGACTACGACGACCTGTTCGGCGTCGACTTCGATCCCCGCCCCGTCGAGCACCCACCTGCATCCACGACCGCTGAAGGGATTTCATGACCACCACACGGAGCAAGACCGCGGCGCAGCGCAACACTGCGGCCAGGCCGGACGGTTTGACGTCGAAGATGGCCTACCTGGCCCGGGTGCTGAAGACCCCCACGATCGGCCGGGTCTGGGAAGACCTCGCCGACCAGGCCCGCGACGCGAACTGGTCCCACGAGGAATACCTCGCCGCCGTCCTCGAACGCCAAGTCGCCGACCGCGAATCGGCAGGGAACATGATGCGGGTGCGGACCGCGCACTTCCCGGCCATCAAGACCCTGGACGACTTCAACCTCGAGCACCTGCCCAGCCTGCGCAAGGACGTGCTCGCTCACCTCGCCACCGCCACGTTCGTCCCCAAAGCCGACAACGTCGTGCTCCTGGGACCGCCCGGGATCGGCAAAACCCACCTCGCCATCGGCCTGGGCATCAAGGCCGCCCAGGCCGGCAACTCCGTGCTGTTCGACACCGCCACCAACTGGATCACCCGACTCGCCCGAGCCCACCACGCCGGGCACCTCGAAGCCGAACTGAAGAAGATCCGCCGCTACCGGCTGATCATCATCGACGAGGTGGGATACATCCCGTTCGACACCGACGCGGCGAACCTGTTCTTCCAGCTGGTCGCGTCCCGATACGAACAAGCCTCGATCCTGGTCACGTCGAACCTGCCGTTCGGCCGCTGGGGTGAAGTCTTCGGCGACGAAGTCGTCGCCGCCGCGATGATCGACCGGCTCGTCCACCACGCCGAAGTACTCACCCTCGCCGGCGACTCGTTCCGCACCCGCGCCCGCCGCGAGCTCCTCGCCAAGAACCGGGACAAATAGACCAAGCTGACCTGACGGGGGGTCAATCCCAAACCGTCCAGGAGGGGTCAGTTCTAATCCGCCGTTGACA
>NZ_VISW01000060.1:0-2353 GCF_007827635.1 Micromonospora sp. CNZ296 | reverse complement strand
TAGGGGGCCCACAAGCTTACCGAAATCAGCCAAACTCCGAATGCCGGTAAGTGAGAGCGCGGCAGTGAGACTGCGGGGGATAAGCTTCGTAGTCGAGAGGGAAACAGCCCAGATCACCAGCTAAGGCCCCTAAGCGTGTGCTAAGTGGAAAAGGATGTGGGGTCGCATAGACAACCAGGAGGTTGGCTTAGAAGCAGCCACCCTTTAAAGAGTGCGTAATAGCTCACTGGTCAAGTGGTTCCGCGCCGACAATGTAGCGGGGCTCAAGCACACCGCCGAAGCTGTGGCATTCACATTTTAACTTCGTGCCTCCTTGATGGGGTATGCAGGTGTGTGGATGGGTAGGGGAGCGTCGTGCCGGGGGTGAAGCAGCGGGGTGACCCAGTTGTGGACGCGGCACGAGTGAGAATGCAGGCATGAGTAGCGAAAGAAGGGTGAGAAACCCTTCCGCCGGATGACCAAGGGTTCCAGGGCCAGGCTAATCCGCCCTGGGTGAGTCGGGACCTAAGGCGAGGCCGAGAGGCGTAGTCGATGGACAACGGGTTGATATTCCCGTACCCGCGAAAGAGCGACCCTGACGAACCTCGTTGTGCTAACCACCCGAACTGCCGGCGGTCTTCGGACCAATGGTGGGGAGCGTGGGAACCTGGCGGGTAGTAGTCAAGCGATGGGGTGACGCAGGAAGGTAGCTGAGCCCGGCCGGTGGTTGTGCCGGGGTAAGCGTGTAGGCCGGCGTGTAGGCAAATCCGCACGCCACATAGGCTGAGACGTGATGCCGAGCCGATTCAGGTGAAGTCAGTGATCCTATGCTGCCGAGAAAAGCCTCTAGCGAGTTCTTAGCGGCCCGTACCCCAAACCGACACAGGTGGTCAGGTAGAGAATACCGAGGCGATCGGGCGAACTGTGGTTAAGGAACTCGGCAAATTGCCCCCGTAACTTAGGGAGAAGGGGGGCCGGAGACGTGAAGCCCCGCGCGGGTGGAGCGTTGTATGGCCGCAGAGAGCAGGGGGAAGCGACTGTTTACTAAAAACACAGGTCCATGCGAAGAAGTAATTCGATGTATATGGACTGACGCCTGCCCGGTGCTGGAACGTTAAGGGGACCTGTTAGCTCTCACGAGCGAAGCGGAGAACTTAAGCGCCAGTAAACGGCGGTGGTAACTATAACCATCCTAAGGTAGCGAAATTCCTTGTCGGGTAAGTTCCGACCTGCACGAATGGCGTAACGACTTCCCCACTGTCTCAACCACAGGCCCGGCGAAATTGCATTACGAGTAAAGATGCTCGTTACGCGCGGCAGGACGGAAAGACCCCGGGACCTTTACTATAGCTTGACATTGGTATCTGAATTAGCTTGTGTAGGATAGGTGGGAGCCGGTGAAGTCCATACGCCAGTATGGGTGGAGGCAATCTTGAAATACCACTCTGGTTGATTTGGGTATCTAACTTCGGACCGTTATCCGGTTCAGGGACAGTGTCTGGTGGGTAGTTTAACTGGGGCGGTTGCCTCCTAAAGGGTAACGGAGGCGCCCAAAGGTTCCCTCAGCCTGGTTGGCAATCAGGTGTTGAGTGCAAGTGCACAAGGGAGCTTGACTGTGAGACTGACAGGTCGAGCAGGGACGAAAGTCGGGACTAGTGATCCGGCACTGGCATGTGGAAGCGGTGTCGCTCAACGGATAAAAGGTACCCCGGGGATAACAGGCTGATCTTCCCCAAGAGTCCATATCGACGGGATGGTTTGGCACCTCGATGTCGGCTCGTCGCATCCTGGGGCTGTAGCAGGTCCCAAGGGTTGGGCTGTTCGCCCATTAAAGCGGTACGCGAGCTGGGTTTAGAACGTCGTGAGACAGTTCGGTCCCTATCCGCCGTGCGCGTAGGATACTTGAGAAGGGCTGTCCCTAGTACGAGAGGACCGGGACGGACGAACCTCTGGTGTGCCAGTTGTCCCGCCAGGGGCACGGCTGGTTAGCTACGTTCGGAAGGGATAACCGCTGAAAGCATCTAAGCGGGAAGCTCGCTTCAAGATGAGGTATCCCACCCACATTTGTGGGGTAAGGCCCCCAGCTAGACGACTGGGTTGATAGGCCGGAAATGTAAGCCCGGTAACGGGTTCAGTTGACCGGTACTAATAGGCCGAGGACTTGACTACTAAGCTGCTACGCGTCCACTGTGCAACTCTGAACAAACCACCACCCATGTTGTTGGGTTGGTTGACATGTTCATAGAGTTACGGCGGTCATGGCGGAGGGGAAACGCCCGGTCACATTCCGAACCCGGAAGCTAAGCCCTCCAGCGCCGATGGTACTGCACTCGGGAGGGTGTGGGAGAGTAGGACACCGCCGGACAATCTTCCA
>NZ_VISW01000059.1:0-2967 GCF_007827635.1 Micromonospora sp. CNZ296 | reverse complement strand
CTCCAGGTGCCGCTGCCGGACATGGCCGACCAGATCCAGGCCGAACAGCAGCCGCCCGTGCGCCGCCCCACTCGCGATCGCCGCGACCGCACCGGCGAAGGTCACCGAGTCCCACACGACGAGATCCGGACGCCAGTCCCTCGCGAACGCGACGAGATCGTCGATCATCCGATCCGGGCACAGCGTCCGGAAGCCGAACATCGTCACAGCCGTCAGCTGCCTCTGCACGTACTCGTAGGTGAGGATCTCGTCGCGCAGCTCGCTGATGTCGGTCAACTCGATGTAGTCCGCCGGCGCCGGCTCGTCGTCGGGCGCCTCCTCGACCTCGCGCCGGTGCTGCTCGTCCAACTCCCGCACCTGCTCCTGCTGGTTCAGCGGCTCGCCGACCGCGACAGCGGTGAGCCCGGCGCCGGTGATCGCCTCCGTGAGATCCGGCTGGCTCGCCACCCGCACGTCGTGGCCGGCCGCACGCAACGCCCACGCCAGGGGCACCTGCGCGTGCAGATGCGTCGGCTGGGCGAAGGTTGTGAAGAGCACCCGCATCGTCAGCCCCGGCGGGCCTGCTCCGCGTACGCCTTCGCGTGCCGCATCGTGGTGCCGCTGTTGCGCCCGAGCGCGGCGCGGATGTACGAGCGAGCGTCGGCGACCGTGGCATCCTCACCGAGAACGCCGGCGATCGCCGACTCGTTGATCACGACGGTGTGTCCGGCCACCATCTCGGTGTCGCCGTTGTGCTCGCGGAACGACCAGAACCCGGTATGCGCGCTCATCAGCTTCGGCGTCTGCAGCTGCTTGTACACGATGCGGTCCGGCGGCAGGCAGATGCGGATCGACACGGTCGTGTGCACCGATCCGTCCGCGGTGCGGGTGTCCATGGCGAGGCTCTGGACACCGCGTACGCGCTCGTCGAGGACGACCCGGGCGACGTGCGGCAACCGCTGCGGCCACAGCCCGGCCTCGTCGATGACGGTGTACGCGTCCGCGGCCCTTCCGTTGATCGACACCGCGTCCTCGAAGGACAGCAGCAGCTCGTCGTCGCGCCCCGCCGCAGCGGCCAGCGCGCTCAGTTCGGCCTCGCTGTTGCGGTCGACGGCGCGCCGAATCCAGTCGAGGTGACCTGGATCGTCGTCGACCGCCCGGTAGGTGTGCAGCAGCCGCACGACCGTCTTGTCGGGTCCGGCCGGTTCGAACCGCCACTCGCCGCTCATGGCCGCCACCGGATGAGCCGGCCGGTCCTGCCGGAACGTGATCGAGCGTGCCGCCCGGTCCAGGATCCGCCGCGAGGTCCAGTTCTTGACCTCGTCGTTCGCGGTGGCCCAGATTCGGATCCGCTCCCCGTCGCCGCTGCGCTCGATCTGTTCGGCGTGCACGGTCGGTGGGAACACCACCGGCCAGCAGCTCACGTCGGCGACGAGGTCGTAGATCACCGCTACGGGTGCGGCCACGGTCACCCGGTGATCGGTGTGCTGTTCCGACATGTCGTCGTTCCCCTCGGGTCAGTAGTTGCCGAGTCCGCCGCAGACGTTGAGCGCCTGCGCGGTGATCGGGGCGGCAGTGTCGGTGACGAGGTAGCCGACGAGGCCGGCGACCTCTTGCGGAGTGCTGTAGCGGCCGAGCGGGATCTTCGCCTGGAACCTGGCGAGCACCTCGTCCTCGGTGCTGTCCCAGACCTCGGCGTATCCCCGTCGGACCCGCTCGGCCATCGGCGTCTCCACGTACCCGGGGCAGACGGCGTTGACCGTCACGCCGGTCTTGGCCAGCTCCAACCCGAGGGCCTTGGTGAAGCCGACGACGCCGTGCTTCGACGCCGAGTACGGCGCTCCGAGCACGACACCCTGCTTGCCGCCGGTCGACGCGATGTTGATGACACGTCCCCACCCGCGCTCCAGCATGCCGCCGGTGGTGAGCACCTCGCGGGTCATCCGGAACACGCTGGTGAGGTTGGTCTCCAGCACGTCGAGCCACAGTTCGTCGGTGATCTGGGCGGTCACCCCGCCGCCGTTGCGGCCGGCGTTGTTGACGAGTACGCCGACTGGTCCGAACCGTTCGACGGCCGCGGTGACGAACGCCCGCACCTGGCCGGCGTCGCGGACGTCGCACGCCTGGCCGTCAACGTCGTGACCCTTCGCGCGCAGCTCCTTGACGGTCAGGTCGACGGCGTGGCCGTCGCGGGCGCAGATGTAGACCGTCGATCCGCGTTCGGCGAGCAACGTCGCGACCGCGTGTCCGATGCCGCTCGTCGCGCCGGTAACGACAGCGAGGCTGTCCTGCGTCAATGTTCTCTCCCGTCCTTCGTGCCGAGCCACATCGTGGCGATCGCCGCTGTCGGGGCGGTCGACGATCGGTGGACCGGCGCTGAACCCGCTGCTCCATCGGGGCTCAGGGCCGGCACGAGCCGTGACGTCCAAGGTGTCCGGCATGCGGGTGCTCTTCACGACCATCGCCGCGCCGACGCACCTGCACGCGCAGGTGCCCCTGGCGTGGGCGTTGCGGGCGGCCGGCCACGACGTGCGGGTGGCGAGCCAGCCGGATCTCACGGAGGCGATCACCGGCGCCGGGCTCACAGCCGTCGCGGTCGGGCCGCCGCTCGGCGCGGACCGGTGGTCACAGGACGTCGTGGAAGAGGTGGCCGAGCGGTGGGAGTTCACCGGCGACGAGCTGTGGGGCCCGGGCGGCCGGATGCGCTGGGAGCTGTTCGACCTGTGCGAGCTGCGCCGGCAGCGGCTCACGTACGACTACGTCCAGTCCGTGCTGACCGCCTGGACGTCGCTGGACCACCAACTGTCCTGCTCCGCCGGGATGATCGATGATCTGGTTGCGTTCACCCAGGACTGGCGTCCGGATCTCGTCGTCCGCGACCCGGTGACCTTCGCCGGTTCGGTCGCGGCGATCGCCAGCGGCGCCGCCCATGCGCGGCTGCTGTTCGGTCTCGACGTCTTCGGGCACATGCGGTCGACCTACCTCGAA
>NZ_VISW01000058.1:0-3451 GCF_007827635.1 Micromonospora sp. CNZ296 | reverse complement strand
TCCGGCATCGCCAACCTCCACAACATCATCCTCGCCGGCTGACCACCGGCCCCATCCCACGCAACGCCTTCACCCAGTTACGAGACGTCCCTTAGACGCCGGGATCATGGACAGTTCCGGCCGCGTCCGCCGCCTGACCGTGTCCCGTGCTCCGCAATCACGCGTCGCTACGTGTCCCTGTCTGCCGCCGGCCCACACCTGGGCCATGGTCTGCTCGGCTTGCCTGGGTCGGTGGCTGGCGGGATGGCATCCCACCTCAACCACCCATGACGCGGAACCGTGCGGCAACTCCATTTGGAGCCATCTGGCCCCGCCGAAGGCAGCAAGCAGAAAGGCCGCCTCCCGAGTGACCTCTTCGGTGTGAACTCTCGGCGAGCCGGTCGGATCGGGTGTCATGCGAGGCCAACCGGCATGCTGGGGCCGTACGTGGGCGGGTTCGGTGGGTGGGGTTGCTGTACTTCGCTGCTGTACCGCTCGTCAACGAGGAACCGCCCGAAGTGGGCGCGAATCCGTAGCCAGTGTTGGCGGTCGTCGCAGGGATGGAGTCGACCGCAGCGGCACAGGCTCAGGGCCGATTCGGAGTGCTTGGTCAACAGGATGTCCGCATAGGCCACCTGTGCCCTGGCGTACTCGCGGAAGGCTGTCGAGGTGTAGATGGCTCCCATCGGTCACCGCCCCGGCCTGCGGGTGTGGCGGTGGTGCCAGAGGGCTTCGGCGACGGCGTCCACGGGGTCGATGTCCCCGGCCGCTAGGCGCTCTCGGGTGACGGCGATCCAGGGCGGTGAGGTGGGGGTGGCTTCGCCGCAGGCGGTTCGCATCCCCTCCTGGGCGAGCTGGGCCAGCCGGCAGGGGTCGCGTTGGTTGGTGTGCCAGCAGCCGGTGGCCACGCAGAAGCCGGCGCTGTCGGGTCGGTGTGCCTCCCACAGTGCGCGGGCCAATCGCCACAGCAGACGGTGCTGACACCCGGCGGGCGGCTCCACGGGCGGGTTCTCGACATCGAAGGACATATGCCGACCATCCCGCCCGACTGCGGGCCGCTCCATGGCCAGCGGTCATGTCACGGTGACATGGGACGGCTCGACCAGCACGAACGGCCACCATAGGCTGTCGCTCTGCACACCTTGAGTAGTCGGAACGCGACGCTGGGAGCTGCCGTGCTGCTCGATCCGCTGCGAATACCGGAGGACGCGTGGTCGCACGGCGAGGTGCTGACCGCCCTGGCCGACCGCGACATCGGCAGGCTGTTCCGCTGGATCACCAGCCTCACCGGGGCGAGTCAGAGTCGGATCGGGGCCGCAGTCGGGCTGGAACAGGGCTACGTCAGCAGGATCATGGCCGGACGCAAGGTCACCTCGATCGATGTCCTGGAGCGGATCGCCGACGGCTGCGGGATGCCCGACCAGGCGCGGATCACGATGGGCCTGGCACCCCGCCAGGCCGCACCCCCGGCCGACCTCGGCCAGCCCACCCCCGGCCGGCCCAGCGAACCGCCGGCCAACCGGACCTGGCAAGACGACGTACGCAGTGCTGCAGAGCTTTGGCGAGGTGACGTGAACCGTCGAGACGTACTCCGGCAGGTTGCTTTCAGCTCCGCCGGCTACACCCTGCCGGCGCTGCGCTGGTTCACCGCCCCGGACCCGGCCCCGGTCACCCAACTCGGACGCAGCGCGGTCGGTCAACCGGAGATTGACACCATCCGCGCGATGACCGCGACCTACCGCCAGTTGGACAACCAGTACGGCGGCGGGCACGCCCGCGATACCGTGGCCCGCTACCTCCACCAGGAGGTGACTCCGCTGCTCACCAACGGCCGGTACGACCATGGCACCGGTCAACGGCTGCTCAGTGCCGCCGCCGAACTGGCCCAACTCGCCGGCTGGCAGGCATACGACACCGCCGAACACGGTATCGCCCAGCGGTACCTCACCCTAGCCCTGGACTTCGCCCACGCCGCCGGAGACGACGGCCTCGGCGCGGAGATCCTCGCCGCGATGAGCCACCAGGCCACCTACCTCGGCCACACCGCCACCGGCCTCGACCTCGCCCGCGCCGCTGGCCGGACCGCCCGCCGCGCCGGAGTGCCCGTCCTGACCGCCGAAGCCCACGTCATGGAAGCCCACGCCCTGGCCAAGGCCAACGACGAACGGGCCTGCGCCGCCGCCCTGCACCAGGCGGAACAGGCGCTCGACCGCGCCGACCGCAGCAGCGACCCGCAATGGCTCAGCTACTTCGACGAGGCGTACCTGTCAGCCAAGTTCGGTCACTGCTTCCACGCCCTCGGCCGCAACACCCACGCCGAACGCTTCGCCGCCCGATCCCTGCGCATGGACAACCGCTACGTACGCGGCAGAGCCTTCAACCTCGCCCTACTCGCCAGCGTCCATGCCCACCAGGGACAACCCGACCGGGCCTGCGCCATCGGCGCGGAAGCCCTGACCCTGACCAGCCAGCTACGGTCCGCCAGAGCAGTCCGCTACCTCCGCGACCTGCAAACCCAACTCGCCCCGCACCGACGGCTACCCGCCGTCCGGCACTTCACCGGCCGCGTCGACGCCACCCTCGGCCCCCGACGCTGACCCCTACAGCTCCCCGCGGGCCTTGCGCGCGACCAGCTCCAGCACTGCAATCACCGTGCCGGCACCAACGATCTCACCCCGGGACACCAGCCCGTACACCTCGTCGAGCGGAATCCACGCGACCTGCTCAGCCTCGTTCACGTCCACGGGGGCGCCGATGTGCTCGGCCTGCCGGGCCAGGAACAGCAGATTCTCGGCATCCGCAGTGCCGACCCACGGTTGGAAGGACAGCAACGGCTCCACCGCCTGGGGCCGCCAGCCGGTCTCCTCCTCGACCTCCCGCACCGCGCACTGCGCCGGGTGCTCCTCGTCATCGACATAGCCGCCGGGCAACTCCCACACCCACCGGTCGAACACGAAGCGGTGCCGCCGCATCAACAGCAAGCGCTCCCGGTCGTCCAGTACGGCGACCATGGCCGACCGGGGAGCCCGGATCACGTACTGCTCGAAGCGAACCCCGTCCGGCAACTCCACCTCGGCGATACTCAATTGCGCCCGCCGGGTGTCGTCCACGACCCGCTCGCCGTGGATGGTCCACCGGGTCAACTCCGTCGCCTGCTTCTCCACCACCTCGCCAGTATCCGCGCCGCCCCCATCACTTGCGCGATAGGCGGCGTCTGCTGGTCGCACCACCCCGGCGTTCGACCCCTCGCTTGTAAGTTCTGGGCGCTCCGTCCGGCTGGGTCCATCCGCGTCCGCGTCCGCGACCTCGGGCGACTGTCCGCGTACGGCGGCCGGCGGCTGTCCGTGTCGCGGCTCGTTGCTGTCACCATTGCTGTCGACTAAGGGACGTCTCGTAACTGGGTGAAGGCGTTGCGTGGGATGGGGCCGGTGGTCAGCCGGCGAGGATGATGTTGTGGAGGTTGGCGATGCCG
>NZ_VISW01000057.1:0-3644 GCF_007827635.1 Micromonospora sp. CNZ296 | reverse complement strand
ACAAGCCGACGAATCCCCTAGAAGACACCCAAGGTCAGTCAGAGGGTGAGTCAGACCGGCCGGGTGACCCGCTCCCACATCATCACTGTCAGAGGGCCACGCGTCGATGACGCCATCTGGCAGCCCCTGCGTCCCGACGAGCTGAACCAGGCCGTTACAGCCGCGACAACCCCGCAGGCCCGGCTCTTCCTCGTACTGGCCGCGGTCCACGCGGCGCGCCCCGGCCAGATCCGCGCGATGCACCTCGACGACGTCGACCTGCCTGGCCGGCGCATCACCATCGCCGGTCACGACCGCCCGCTCGACGAGCTGACCCACCACGCACTGCTCGACTGACTCGACTACGGGCGCCGTCATTGGCCGAACACCGCCAACCTGCACCTGCTCGTCAGTACCGAAAGCGCACTGTGGCACGGCGGGTCAGCCACACCTGCGTTTCACGCTGCCCGCCTCCGGTCTGGCCTCGCCGCATCTGGTCTACGGCGAGCGACCCTTCGACGTCTCCGCGAACTCGTTACGGCTGCTGACCACCGTCCCGGAGCCGCTGCCGGTCGACGGGCCGGCGCTCGGCGGTGGTCCGCCGCGTCGGCGGATCGCGCTGTCAGAGTTGACCGCGATCCTGATGCATCTTTCCTGCGGCTACGCCGTGAGTGACCGGGTGGCGGCAGCTCACCGACAGTGCCCGAGGTGGCGGTCCGCCTGGGTAGTCGGAGCGGTCGGGGTGCTCCTGCCCGGGACTGCACCAGCGGCTTACCGGCTGCGCGGCTTCTCCGGGGACGTGCAGGCCGAGGTGATGACCGCATTGCGCTCAACCACGCGGGGGCCCAAGGTGGCGCAGCGGCTACTCAGACTACGCTCACCCGCCGCTCGGACGCCGCTGCGCGCCGGTGAGCCGCGTACGCCCGTGGAGCCGCCGGTGCCGCCGTCGGACGGCGGACACCCCGACGTCGTGCTCGCCCGCACGGTCGCCGCCGGGCTCATCACCACCGCCGAGGCCGACCTGATTGGCGCCACCCGCCTCGAGGACGTGTCGGCGGCCGACTTCGCCGATCGCCCACGGACGCGGCTATTGGGCGTAGCCGAGGAGCGCTCGCGGGCTGAGGAGCGCCTGATCTCACTTTCCCGCACCTGGCGATCCTTTTGACCGGCCCCGCTGACGGCGCTGACACCCCGCAACGGCCCGCCGAAGCCCTTCGAAGGAGGACGGCCACCGCGCCGGGCGCAGGTCCACCAGCTTTCCCTCGCTCATTCGCCCAGCCCTACACCTTGGGGCATAGGGCTCCGAACTGACTGGAAGTGATCTTCCGAACGCTTGCGGAATCGCCCTCGTGACCTGCGTCAGGCCTGGGAAGTACTCTTCCGCTGTGAACGTTGCCCGAGAAACCGCCCGCGGTCGACTGGGTCCGCTGCGGGTGCTGCTGGTCGAGGACGATCCTGCCGACGTCGCTCTCATCGAGGACACCTTCGCCACTCACGCCCTGGCCGCTGAGTTGCACCACGTTCCCGACGGGGTAGAGGCCATGGCGTTCGTGCGCCGTCAAGGCCAGTACGCCGACGCTCCGCGCCCGGAGTTGATCCTGCTCGACCTGAACATGCCCCGCATGAACGGCCAGGAGGTCCTCGCCGCGATCAAGGCCGACCAGTGGCTCAAGACGATTCCGGTCGTCGTGTTCACCACTTCCGTGGTCGACGCCGACGTGCTGGCCAGCTACACAGCGCACGCTAGCGCCTACGTCACCAAGCCCATCGGCCTGGACGACTTCGAGCGCGTCGTTGGGCAGATCCACCGCTTCTACGGCCGCACCGCAAGCCTGCCTCCCGATTCCAGCACGGCCTGAGAAATCCTCCGCCCCAAGCGCTGAGCCACCCCCGCTTTCGTGGAGCTTCTTGACCACGGTCTGATGGCCGTGGGGGAGGAAGTCGTCCGTGGCAGCACCGAAGAAGTACCCCGATGAGCTTCGTCAGCGCGCTGTGCGCCTGTACCGCGAGTCGGACCCGAAGCCGGTGATCCGGCGTCTGGCCGAGCAGCTTGGTGTGCATCACGAGGCGCTCAGGAACTGGATCCGGCAGGCCGAGGCGGATGAGGGTGAGCGTCACGATCGGTCGAGCAGCGAGATGGTCGAGGAGAACCGCCGGCTGCGCAGGGAAGTTAGCGAGCTGCGGCGGGCGAACGAGATCCGGAAGGCTGCGAGCGCGTATTTCGCGGCGGAGCTCGACCCGACCCGGCGACGGTCATGAGGTTCATCGGTGAACATCGTGACCAGTTCGCGGTCGCGCTCCTGCTACGGGTCCTGAACATCGGCGCCTCGACCTACTACGCGTGGGTCAAGCAGGCCGAGCAGCCCTGTGATCGGGACGTGGTCGACCTGGGGCTGATCTCCAACATCTACGAGATCTGGGAGACGTCCGGGCGCACCTACGGCGCGGACCGGGTCCACCGGCAGCTACGCCGTGACGGCATCCGCGTGGGCCGCAAGCGGGTGGAGCGGTTGATGGCGCAGCAGGGCTGGCAGGGGGCGTTCCTGCGTCGAGGCTGGCGCGGCGGCTCCACCCGACAGGATCCCCGGCACACGCCGGCACCGGATCTGGTCAACCGACAGTTCACCGCGACCGGCCCGAACCGCCTGTGGGTCGCCGACGCCACTCGCATCCCTGCGGCGAGGGCGCGTTCTGGCTCGCCGCAATCCGCGATGCGTTCTCCCGCCGGATCGTCGGCTGGAAGACGTCTGACCGCTGCGACACCGACTTGATCCTCGCCGCCCTCGAATACGGCATCTGGTCGCGCGACGTCCGCGACGGCCAATTGATCCACCACTCGGACAGGGGATCGAACTACACGTCTTTCCGCTTCGCGGAACGCTTGCAGGACAACGGGATCCTGCCCTCGATGGGTTCCGTCGGCGACAGCTCCGACAACGCGCTCATGGAGAACTTCTGGTCAACGTTGAAGATCGAACTCGTCTACCGCACCTCGTGGCGGACCCGCGACGAGGCCGAGAACGCGATCTTCGCCTACATCGACGGTTGGTACAACACCCGCCGCATCCAGAAGGAACTGGGCTACCTCAGCCCGAACGAGTACGAGGCCGCCTGGCACAACCACCAGACCGAACCAGCCGAACCACCTATCACCACCCCTGCACCAGCCGGCAGCAGGTAACCACCGCTCCAACAAAGCAGGGGAAACTCAGGAGTAGCAGCCGCGATAGGAAGCAGAGGGCTAGATCAACCCGATTCGGCTGGCGAACTCACGTACACCTAGCAGGTTGCGGCTGTCGCGGTTGAGTAGTTCGGTTGTGAGTTGCTGCGCCCATGGCCGGTAGCGAACCTCCTGCGGGGTGTCTCGCTCGGCAGCAAGCAGCGCCTGGAATGTCGCCTGTGGGCGCCCGCGGCCGTGTAGTGCCAGCGCTGTGTCTTCCCAGTAGCGAGCTCGGCGCTCCGGCATGACGATCCGGGCCGGGTCGACCTGCCGAGCGTAGTCGACAGCGGTGCCGTAGTCACCAAGCACCCGGGACACGCTGATCTTGTAGACAGCCAGGTCGAGCAGATTGAGCCATTTTCATCCTGCGTAGCGGTCGGCTTCGACGCGGTGCAGGACGAGGATGGCCTGCACGATCGCGGTCGCTCGGCGTGGGCAGCAGCGC
>NZ_VISW01000056.1:0-3887 GCF_007827635.1 Micromonospora sp. CNZ296 | reverse complement strand
GAGGGGCAGGTGGTGGTGGCGGATGTGCGGTGGGATCGGTTTGTGCCGTCGTTCACGGCGTTGCGTCCGTCGCGTCTGTTCACCGACATCCCCGAGGCACAGGCGGCGATCGAGGCGGCGTCCCGAGCCGAGACCGGCCCCACCGACCGGGCCTCCGCACTGCGCGAGCGGCTCGCGGCCCTGACGCCGCCGGAGGTCGAGGCGTCCCTCCTGGACCTCGTACGCTCCCAGGTCGCCACGGTGCTCGGCCACGCCACCGTGGAGGCGGTGCGGCCGGACCGGGCGTTCCAGCGTCTCGGCTTCGACTCGCTCACCGCCGTCGAGCTGCGCAACCGGCTGACCGCCGAGACGGGCCTCGCGTTGCCCTCCACCCTCGTCTTCGACCACCCGACGCCGGCCGCCCTGGTCGCCTTCATCCGGGAGACCGTGCTCGGAGCATCGGGCGACGCGCCGGCCGACCGCAGGGTCGCCACCGTCGACGACGACCCGATCGTGATCGTCGGCATGGGCTGCCGCCTCCCGGGTGGCGTCGCGTCCCCGGAAGAACTGTGGCAACTGCTCGCCACGGGACGCGACGGCATCTCCGAGTTCCCCCTCGACCGGGGCTGGGACAGCTTCCTCAGCAGCGGCCTGTCCGACACGTCCTTCGCCCGCAGGGGCGGCTTCGTCTACGACGCCGGCGAGTTCGACGCCGAGTTCTTCGGCATCTCGCCGCGGGAGGCCCTCGCCATGGACCCGCAGCAGCGGCTGCTGCTGGAGACCTCGTGGGAGGCCGTCGAGTCGGCGGGAATCGACCCGACCACCCTGCGGGGCGGCGCGGTCGGCGTCTTCGCCGGGGCCAGCTTCCAGGGGTACGCCAGCGGGTCGGTCGGTCGGGCCCAGGAGGTCGGCGGCCACCTGCTCACCGGCAACGCGACAAGCGTGTTGTCGGGTCGGGTGGCGTACTCGTTCGGTTTCGAGGGTCCGGCGGTGACTGTGGACACGGCGTGTTCGTCGTCGCTGGTGGCGTTGCACCTGGCGGCGCAGGCGCTGCGGTCCGGCGAGTGCGACCTCGCCCTGGCCGGCGGCGTCACCGTGATGGCCTCACCGGGCACGTTCGCCGAGTTCTCGATCCAGGGCGGCCTGTCCGCCGACGGCCGCTGCAAGTCGTTCTCGGATGCCGCGGACGGCACGGGCTGGTCCGAGGGCGTCGGCGTGCTGCTGGTTCAGCGGCTGTCGGACGCGCGGCGTGACGGGCGTCGGGTCCTTGCGGTGGTGCGGGGTTCGGCGGTGAATCAGGATGGTGCGTCGAATGGTTTGACGGCGCCGAATGGTCCGTCGCAGCAGCGGGTGATCCGGCAGGCTCTGGCGTTTGCGGGTTTGTCGGCGGCTGATGTGGATGTGGTGGAGGCGCACGGTACGGGTACGACGTTGGGTGATCCGATCGAGGCGCAGGCGTTGCTGGCGACGTACGGGCAGGGTCGGGATGTGCCGTTGTTGCTGGGATCGGTGAAGTCGAACATCGGTCACACGCAGGCCGCCGCCGGGGTGGCAGGCATCATCAAGATGATTTTGGCGATGCGGCATGGGATGGTGCCGGCGTCTTTGCACGTGGATGCGCCGTCGTCGCATGTGGACTGGTCGTCGGGTGCGGTGGAGTTGGTGACGGCCTCGCGTGAGTGGCCGGGCGTTGGGCGTCCCCGGCGGGCGGGTGTGTCGTCGTTCGGTATCTCGGGCACGAACGCGCACGTGATCATCGAGCAGCCCGAGGCCGCCCCGGCACCGGTCGCGCCCGTCGCACCGGTCGGGGTGCCGGTGCCGTGGGTGGTGTCGGGTCGTTCGGAGCGGGGTCTGTCGGGTCAGGCGGCGCGGTTGGCGTCGTTCGTGCGCGATCGTGGCCTGTCGCCGGTGGACGTGTCGTGGTCGTTGGCGACGACCCGTGCCGCGTTGGAGCATCGCGCGGTGGTGTGGGGCTCGGACGTGGACGAGCTGGCGGCGGGTCTGTTGGCGGTGGCCGAGGGCCGGTCTGCGGGTGTGGTGTCGGCGGGTCGTCGGGCGGTGTTGTTCACGGGTCAGGGTTCGCAGCGCGTGGGCATGGGCCGGGAGCTGTACGAGACGTTCCCGGTGTTCGCGGCGTCGTTCGACGAGGTGTGCGCGGAGATCGATCCGCGCCTGCCGCGTGCGTTGCGCGAGGTGGTGTTCGCCGAGCCGGGTTCGGAGACTGCGGCTCTGTTGGATCAGACCGTGTTCGCGCAGGCGGGGTTGTTCGCGGTCGAGGTGGCGTTGTGGGAGTTGCTGTCGTCGTGGGGTGTGCGGGCGGACTACCTGGCGGGTCACTCGATCGGTGAGGTGACGGCCGCGTACGTGTCCGGGGTGTTGTCCCTGGCGGATGCGTGCACCCTGGTGGCGGCGCGGGGTCGGTTGATGCAGGCCCTGCCCAGCGGTGGGGTGATGGCGGCGGTCGGCGCGTCGGAGGAGGCTGTCGCCGAGCTGATCGGCGTGACCGGCGCGGCGGTGGACGTCGCGGCGGTGAACGGTCCGGAGTCGGTGGTGGTGTCGGGTGCCGTCGGCGAGGTGGCCTCGGTGGTGGCGGCCTGTCGTGAGCGGGGTTGGCGGGTCAAGGAACTCTCGGTCAGTCACGCGTTCCACTCGCGGTTGATGGAGCCGATGCTGGAGGAGTTCGCGTCGGTGGTGGCGGGGCTCGACTGGCGGTCGCCGAGGATCCCGATCGTGTCGAACGTGACCGGCGCGGTCGCGGACGCCGCAGAGATCACCGAGCCCGGCTACTGGGTGCGGCACGTGCGGCAGCCGGTGCGCTTCGCCGACGGTGTGGCGGCGTTGCGGGCACAGGGGGTGGACACCTTCCTGGAGATCGGCCCGGACGCGGTCCTCACCGCCATGGCCGCCGAGGCGGACACGGCCGACGACGTGCGGTACGTCGCCACGCTGCGCCGCAGCCAGCCCGACGTCACCACCCTCACCAGTGCCGCGGGGCAGCTCTGGGCCGCCGGCGTGGCCGTCGACTGGGCGGCGTACCTCGGCCAGACCGGCACCCGGCCGCGCGCGGTGGAACTGCCCACCTACGCCTTCGACCGGCAGCGCTACTGGCTGGAGGACCCCCAGCCCGGCTCGGCTCCGGAGCGGGCCGACGCCCCGTCCGACGAGCAGTTCTGGGCGGCGGTCGAGTCCGGGGACCTCGGCGTGCTGGACGAGGATCTCGCCGTGGGCGCGGACGAGCCGTCCACGGCGCTGCTGCCCAAACTCGCCCGGTGGCGGCGGGCGACGCAGCAGCGGGCGGTCGTCGACTCCTGGCGGTACCGGGCGACGTGGCGTACGGCCGCCGTGCCGGACTCCGCGACGTTGGCGGGAACCTGGCTGCTGCTGATGGCGCCCGGGCAGGAGGACCACCCGGTGGCCGCGGCGCTGGCTGCCCGGGCCGACCGGGCGGTCCCGGTGCTGGTCCCGGCCGGCGCCGACCGCGACCGGGTGGCGCGGCTCCTGCTGGAGGCGATGAGCTCAGACGCCCGGGACGCCCACGTGGTGTCCCTGCTGTCGCTGGCCGAGCCGCGGGAGGCGTCCCCGGTTCCGGCCGCCGCCGAGGTGTCGACGGCGCTGGCCGTGGTGCAGGCGCTGACCGACGTCGGTGGGTCGGGCCGGTTGTGGTGGCTGACGCGCGGGGCGGTGTCGGTCGGCGGCTCGGACGAGCTGGCGGATGTCGCGGGTTCTGCGGTGTGGGGTTTGGGTCGGGTGGTGGGTTTGGAGGTGCCGTTGCGGTGGGGTGGTTTGGTGGATTTGCCGGGTGTGTTGGGTGGGGGTGTGTGGGGTCGGTTGTGTGGGGTGTTGTCGTCGGGGGTTGAGGATCAGGTGGCGTTGCGGTCGTCGGGTGTGTTTGTGCGGCGGTTGGTGCG
>NZ_VISW01000055.1:0-3915 GCF_007827635.1 Micromonospora sp. CNZ296 | reverse complement strand
CCTCGCCAAGAACCGGGACAAATAGACCAAGCTGACCTGACGGGGGGTCAATCCCAAACCGTCCAGGAGGGGTCAGTTCTAATCCGCCGTTGACACTGCCTGACGTGGCAGCGTCTGACGTAGAGCCAGGCTATGTCCTTCGAGCTCTCGGGCAGCACTGAGGCCGACAGCGGAAGTCGCGCCGACCGCTTCGGTGTGCACTCTCAGCGAGCCGATCGGATCAGGCTTGATATGAGGTCAGACGGGCTGATCACGCGCTGCCCGGCTCGGTTCGGCTGGCCCGGTTGCTGTACATCGCTGCTGTACTACCGGCATGAGGTGGCCGGTTTCCCTGGTCCAGCCGAGGAAGCGACGGTGCAGCACGCCGGCCGGCGTCCAGGGCATGTCCTCGGTGGCCTGGACGAGGTAGGCACCAAGGTAGAGAGCCAGCGACACCGGAGCATCCTCGTACTCTGCCCGCAACTCCCGCTTCCGGGTCGGGCAGGGCCAGGGCAGGTCGCAGCCACCGCAGCTCCAGAGCGGCATGACCGGGCCGTGGGTGGTCACCGCACACCCTCCAGGAACCGCGCGGTGATCGCCCGCGCCTGCCGGCTCGTCGCCCACTCCACCTGCCAGCACGGGTACGGAGTCAGCCGCGCCCACCACAGTCGGCAGCCGACACACATGCCGTCGAGCCCTCGTACGTGAACCGCGACGATCACCTGTTCCTGCTCGCTGGTCACTGCTCACCCTCCGACGGCCAGTGGCCCCGATTGATCGGTATCCGGTGCCGGACGCGGCAGGGCAGTTCGGACCCACAGCGGCAGATGCGCCGCCAGAGCCGCCACGACCACACCGGCCGATGCCTGCGAGCAAGAGTCAGCGCGGTGGCAGAAAGGTAGTCGTCATACGAGACGCGCCGCACGGACCCTCCCTCGGTTCTGAGGGGGACGCGGCGACCAGGCGATACCCGCACCGCCCGCCGCATCCCGTGAGCAGGACGCTACGGTCGGTTGCAGAGCGGAATGGGTAAGGTTCCTACCCCTGGATCAGGAGAGGAGCCCGACCTTGACCGCGAGGTCACGGGCGTCGTCACGGGTGGAGCGTGGGCCGTCGAGCAGGTCCAACGTGACCTGGCGGGCGTACCCGTTGAAGCGGATCGTCTCGGGGGCCGACTCGTACGCCTTCCGCAGCGTCGTCACGGCCGCTTCCTTGTCGTCCTTGCCGTAGTGCGCCCGCGCCACCTCGATGAGATGGCGTGCCCGGCGCGGCCTCGACGGGATGGCCGCCGAGTCGTGGCGGCGCGCCTGCCGTACCGCCTCACCGGACTTCTGCAACTCCACCGCCACCGTCACCGCGTGGGCGCCCATGATGACCCGGGAGAACGACGTCTGCGGCTGATAGAAATCCTCCGGCAGACGCTGCGCCACCCGGTCCGCCCGATCCCAGTACCGCCAGGCCCGGCCTTCCTCGCCGGCACGCGCGGCGGTGTAGGCGGCCTCGAAGTTGAGCGCACCCCACAACGCCAGCAGATTCGTGCCCGCGTCGGCCGCCCTCGGCTCCAGAGCCGACAGGACGTCGTGCGTTACCGCCATGGCGGTATCCCAGTCCCCGGCGTCACGATGCACCTGGCACAGGAACCATGCCGCGAGGGCCAACGCCTCCGGGTCACCGGAATCCTGCGCCGCCACCATCGCCCGGTCCGCAACCCGCCACAACAACTCGGCAGCCGGCTGGTACGCAAGGAACATCTGCGTCAGACCGAACGTCTCCGCCAACAGCGACTGCGCCTGCCGACGCTCGACGCCCTCGTACACCAGCGCGGCGCGCTGCACGTCGTGCAGAAGTCTCGGCAGCAGCCCACCCAGCACCGTCCGGTGATCGGACGCCTGGTGGCGCGCCCGCCACGCCACCGCAAGCCGCTCACGCAAACCAGCCAACGACTCCACCGCAGCCTCGTCGGCGAGCACGACACGGTTCACGGCGTCCCGCACCGACGCCAGCGCCGGGTGCTCCGGACCGTTTACGACAGCGGACCTGTCGCTCAGCTCGCCGGCCAGGGCGGACACGTCGACCTTGAGCGCACGAGCGATGCGGTCCAGCATGTGAATGCGCGGAGGCAGGATCCGATCGGTCTCCACCGCCTTGACCCACTCGGCGCTGCGCCCGACCAGTCCACCGAGCACCGCGCGAGTCTTTCCGGACCGCTCCCGGTAGACCTTCAGCCGCTGCCCAAAGGTCAACTCCGGCAAGGATTCCATCCCGAACCTCCTCATAGCGCGGGATGCGCCACCGGCCGCGGGGCCGCCGTGGCACCAACGCTACCGACCTACGTGCGTACGCATAACCCCGAACACACCGGCACGCTGCCTGGAGCCCTCGTGTTGGCTCCAACCTAGACGTGCGTCCACTTCACCTGCGCTGGCTTGCTCGACGCGCTGGCCGCGCCACGTCGCGGCCTCACATCATTGGTCGCTGGTCGCCAAGGCTTCACGCCGTCTTGTGCCCCGGGTGTGCCCCAGGCCCGGCGAGCGGTACTTCCTCCAGCGCCGGAAACCCGCCCCCGTCATCCCGCCGCCGATCGCCCCCAACAACGCCTCGTTGAAGGGTCCTGGCTGCTCTACGTAACCCAGAGCGACCATGAGTCCGACCGCGGCCGCCACCACGCCCCCAGCCACCATCGTCAGGTAGAAAAGGCGGCCACGCACCCCACTAGTAGAGCAGTCACCGTAATCCGGCGTACAGGTCGCACCCAGCGACGGCACGGAGCGGCGAGCGGTCATCGGCCGCATGTCGCACGGTCAGCCTGGGAATCGGGTTGATCTATACGGTGGCTAGTTGCAGCATCAGGGAGATCGCTACCGAACGTTGATCGTCGGGCAGCTCACGTGGCCCTGTCGCCCCGTGTTGACCGCTGTGTCGGGCATGGATCGGGCACGGGCCTGGCCCAGACGAGACGCGCGTCGGTGGCGTAGCTGCCAGCAGGGACGGGTGAGGACATGTGCTCTTGGAAATCGACGGCCGCAAGGTGCGAACCGAAGCCGACCTTCACCAGTTCCTGGCCCGTGCTCTCGACTTCGGGCCGTACTACGGTGCGAACCTGGATGCTCTGTGGGACCGACTGAGCATGGATGTTCCCCGCCCGGTCGCCGTGGTCTGGACTGACTGGCAGGCCAGCGAGAAGACTCTCGGAGCGGAGCGATTCGAGAGGATCTGTGGCCTCCTGCGAGCCGTGGAGGCCGACGACCAAGAGGCTGGCCACGAGAAGCGGTTCACGTTTGAGCTGCGCTGATCTCTTCGCTCCGAAGGAAAACCACAATGCGGTGGCCTGCGGCTGCGGGAGCGATCACCTGCACGAACGATCCGACAACGTCCGAGTATGCACGGCACGGTCGTCACTCAGTAAGTCACCCAGCGCCTGAACTTCTACGTGGAAGCACACGAAGCGTTACTAGATCCACAAAAAACATGGTGCCAAACCGAGCTTGACGCTGGATTGGCCCTCGCCCAAGTGGGGTCTGCGAGAAATGGGCGGCCTCAATTGCTAGCGCCACGACAGCCACGAGTGCAGACACGAGAAATACCACAACACACGGAAGAGCTAGAACCAGTCCCGTGGTGTTACCAACGATGTTCTTGATTGACAGAAACTGAATCAGTGCGCCAAGAGCAAGCGCGAGCAAGTTGCTCCGCCAGGAAAGCACGAGTAAGCGGTAGGAGTTACGGTTCCTGACTTTACGGCGCTGGCCACTCCAAGAGGCCCAGCCGCGTTGCCAATCATCGAACAAGACTCTCACCGCCGCAAGGTTCGCTACCACCAAGCAGTGCCCATCATCTGTTCCACCCTAAGGGACGTCTCGTAACCCCGGTGTCTGTCTAGTCAGGACGATCGGTCAGGATCCCTGGGTGCAGGTGATCACCGCAGCCAACCCTGAC
>NZ_VISW01000054.1:0-3950 GCF_007827635.1 Micromonospora sp. CNZ296 | reverse complement strand
TCCAGTCAGGGTTGGCTGCGGTGATCACCTGCACCCAGGGATCCTGACCGATCGTCCTGACTAGACAGACACCGGGGTTACGAGACGTCCCTTAGCCAGCCCGGTTGGAAGAGTGAGCGCGTGGGGCTGAACAAGGAGATCGCAGCGCAGCTCGCCGAGGCACGCCTGGCGGAATAGCGACGCAACGACTATGACGAGTGGCGCGCGATGCTCGACGACAAGGACATGCGCCTAGTCCTGGGCGAGGACGGCAAGCGGTACACCGTGGTCAGCTACGCCATTGATGACGGCGACGGTCGGGTCCGCATGTCAGTCACCGTGACGATGGCGGCCCGTCGGCGTTGGTGCCGCTACTGAGAGACGAGATCATGAGCCCGGACGGCACCTTCAGCACGTGACCTCTTCGGTGTGAACGCGGTCCCAGGGCACGTACGGATGCCCTCGGATGCCGTTCTGCCTCGCACAGCCAAGCTTCTCTGCTGTCCTATGTCAGCTGCTACCGGTCGCTGCTGTTGCTCTTGCTGACTCCTGGCTGCCTCAGACGGGTGGACTGTAGTCGATTCTTGCCGACCATCCCTTCGTGGGACTACGGACGGACCTCCGCTACGCTCCGCCGCCGGGACGGGTGGGCACGCCCGTCACGGGACTCGTCACCACAGCGAATCCGAAGAGGATTTATGTTGAGGGAACACTTGTACCAAAGAGTTGTGATAGGTAAAGCAGGATGGCCGTCCGGTCGGTTACGCTGTCGGACGCTAGTGCAGAAGCACCCCGGGCGCGCCGCGCAGCGGGCGACGGCACCGGGGCTACTTCCTTGATGTGGCGTCAGGACCATACCCCGAGTTCGCACTTCCACGGCAGGCATGCCACCGAAGTGTGATCTTTCGCCGCCCAGCTCACGCCCGTCCGGGACCTCTCGACCTCAGGAGGGTCCCATTGAAGCTAGTCAAGGCGAAGGTTACCTACTACCGCTCCATCGAAGACTCCGGCGAGTTCAACGTCGAGCCCGACGTCACCTGCTTGGTGGGTAAGAACGAGTCCGGGAAGACCACGGCGCTACAGGCGCTCTACCGGCTCAACCCGGTCGAGACTTCCGCGAAGCTTGACGAGGTCGTCGACTTCCCCTCCAAGCTGACCCGTAAGCGCAAGGAGTGGGGCTCCGACCAGCGCATCCCGGTCATCCAGGCCACCTTCCGCTTCGATGACCACGAGGTCGCCGAGGTCGAGGCGGACTTGGGCGCGGGTGCGCTGCGGCAGCCGGAGTTCACCGTCAACTTTGGCTACCGCACGAACAACCGCACGTTCTCCCAGAACTACAGGGAGTCCGCGGTTGTCAAGCACTTGCGGTCACAACTCGATCTACCTGCCAGCGTCGCGGGTGGCGTCAACGCTGCTACCACCACTGACGGCCTACTGAAGGCGCTAGATGCACTGGAGGAGCCGCCGTCCAAGGCCACAGCCCTCGCCGAGCGAATCCGAGGCTGGCGCGGGGAAGACCTCGCTCTGTACCTGATTGATACCTACTCCTGGCGGAAGATGCCGAAGTTTGTCTACTTCGGCGACTACGACACGATGCCTGGCAAGGTCTCGATTCCTGACCTCATCCGACGTCGAGATTCCGACGATCTCGACCGGGGCGAGCAGGCCCTGCTAAGCCTGCTCAAGATGGCCGACGTCGAGCTTGAGGACTTCCACGAGGCAGACAACCACGAGCGGCTCATCCGCGAGCTGGAGAACGCCAGCAACGTGATCTCCGAGGAGGTGTTCGACTACTGGTCGCAGAACACCGAGCTCGCGGTCGAGCTGAGAGTGCTACAGCCTGAGGCAGGTGCACCAGCTCCTCTCAACCAGGGTCCCATCCTGCAAATCCGGGTTCGTAACCAGCGCCACAAGGTCTCGGTGCCATTCGACGACCGCTCGCGCGGCTTCGTCTGGTTCTTCAGCTTCCTGGCCTACTTCACCAACGTGGAGATGTCCGAAGACCGGGAGCTCATCCTGCTGCTCGACGAACCCGGCCTGTCGTTGCACGGGCGCGCCCAGGCAGACCTGCTCGACCTGATCGACAAACGGCTGGCCCCGAAGCACCAGGTGCTGTACACCACTCACTCGCCGTTCATGGTTCCGCCGAAGCACCTCCAGCGGGTCCGCACTGTGATCGACCAGGACCGGGTCGGTACAAAAATCTCGTCCGAGATCTTCAAGGCCGACAACGACACGGCGTTCCCACTCCTCACCGCCATGGGCATCGAGATGACGCAGACGCTTTTCGTCGCCGAGGACACTCTTCTCGTCGAAGGGCCAAGCGACCTCATCTATCTGGATGTACTCAGCGACGCGGTCGAAGCCAAGGGCGGGACGGGGCTGGACCCGCAGTGGGTCAAGACCCCGATCGGGGGCGCGGGCAAACTGTCGACTTTCGTGACGCTCCTCGGCGCGAACCAGCTCAACGTGGCGGTGATCGTCGACTCCAGCACCAAGGACGCCCAGGCGATCAAGCGGCTGCGCGACAACGGGCAGCTCGCCAAGAACGGCCTAATCGAGATCAGCGAGTTCACCGGCAATGGCGACGCAGACATCGAGGACCTGTTCGAGATCGAGTTCTACCTGGACCTAGTGAACAAGGCCTATGTCAACCAGCTTCCGGCTCCGTTGACGCCCACGGACCTCAATACAAACGACCCCCGGATCGTGCGGCAGGTCGAGGCGTACTTCCGCCAGCACAACATCGCTGGCGGCAAATTGAACCACTACAAGCCTGCCGCCGCGCTCCTCCGCGAGCAGACGACCCTCGTGCCGACTCTCGGTTCCACCACCCTGGGCCGCGCCGAGCGTCTGTTCATCAGGATCAACCAGCTGGTGAAGGGCTAACAGTCCACCCTGTGCCCCGGCAAGAACTCGAGTGGCCGGGGCACAGGGAACTGCCGAGGGCCCGAGGTCAGAACGGGGCGATGAGCTGTCGCCGGTTCCACCGGGATGCCCGCCTCCGCCCGCAGGCTGGGTCTCGCCCCAAGGCTGACGGCTCGATTAAGTCCGTGAGGTGATTCCCATCGGACTCCGTGACTTGGAGGGCAAGATGGAGTTCAAGAAGCGAACGCTCAAACAAATCGGGGACCTGATCTGTGGCAACTTTCCGGCCGAGGAAAGCTTCTTTCCCTACCGAAGCAGTAGCTACCTGACCGAGTTCTTCGAGGACATAGAGACCGACTACGCGCATGACGGCTCCACGCGGGTCTATTGGGTCGCCGATACCCTCGCTGCCATCTTGGCCGAACCACAGCCGGCTCCCAACACACCGCCCGCCACCTTCGCTCGCGTCATCCGCAGGCTTATGGATCAGGGCGAGGCGATGAACGAGGGACCTCAGCGGCCAGGGGCTCTTGCGCTCCTGAACGCGGCGCTCACCCGTGAAGGCTTCGAGGCATTCTACGCCGAGGACAAGCAGTGCTACCTGAGGCACCTCTCCACCAACACCGTAGCGGTGCCGGCACCCAACCCACACCGACCCTTCACACCCACAGAGGTCAAGCGGCGGGAGCATCTCGTCGCCTACCTCGACAAGGCATCTGAAGACGAACTGATCGAGGAGGTCTTGCTTCCGCTCTTCCGTCAGCTCGGCTTCCACCGGGTCACAGCAGCCGGGCACAAAGACAAGGCGTTGGAGTACGGCAAGGACGTGTGGATGAAGTTCACCCTTCCAACCACGCACGTTCTCTACTTCGGCATACAAGCAAAGAAGGGAAAGCTGGATGCTTCCGGGGTTACCAAGACCGGGAATCTCAACGTCGCTGAGATCCACAATCAGGCGTTGATGATGCTCGGACACGAGATCTTCGACCCGGAGACCAGCAAGCGCGTCTTAGTACTCCAGCCGGGGATTGTGATCACGGCTCGGTGAGGGCTTGTCGGGTGTAGTGGCTGGTCATGGCTTGGGCTTGGTGGCGTCGTCGGCG
>NZ_VISW01000053.1:0-6291 GCF_007827635.1 Micromonospora sp. CNZ296 | reverse complement strand
GAAGTCATGTCCACAGCAGACAGACGATCACGCGGTGGCCGCACCTCGTCTACCCGGCCCCACCAGCGACATCTCAAACGGCGGCTGCCGTACTAAGTGCCAGGACTCGATCTCTACCCGACCTGCCCCCGGCGACAGCCGGCTACCCGCGTGCCACGCCCACAAGCCATCAGCAAGCCGGCAGACACCAGCCAGGAGTCGCCCGTCATAAGGACAGCGAGATGCCGCCAGGAACTGAAGCCTGCGCCTCTTCGTCGCGAACAACTGCAGGACCTGCAACTCCCGCTCGCTGGGTGCTTCGTCGAGGTGGCTCTTCGCACCGTCCATGAGCTCCAGCCTGACACGAGCCGTCACCATGCGTAGAAGCCCACGCCACCAACAGCATCGCGAAGGTGGGGACCCCGAGCGGTTAGGGCAAGCCCCCTGGCCGAACGTGACGCACTGAGGCGGGCTGGACGCCCTGTCGCATCCGTGCCAACGCGGCCTCGTGCTCCATCTCAATGGCGGACAGCCGCTTGCGCAGGGACTCGTGCTCTCGTTCCGCGGTCGCTAGCCACCCCTCGTCGGGCTGGGCTGCGGCGAGTCGTTCCTGCGCCTCAGCAATGGCCATTCGCCGGCGTTTGGGGTTGTCCACGAGGATGGCTCGGAAAGCATGGGCGGCGTCACCGGGCGTCAGTGCTTCGAAGTCCACTTCAAGCGCAGCCGTGAAAGTTCCATGACCGATGGCGAGGACAACGATCTTCCCCGACTGGCGAACCGAGTTGATAGCCGTTTGCACTTCCAGTGTGACCAGTCGGGAGAGGTCGGACTGATCACCGCCGCCGCGGGCGATCAGCACACCGTCCAGGCCCGGGTCACTGGCGAGCGTTCGCAACAGGGCCGCGAGGCGTGCAGCGGCATCCTGGGCGTTCGCGGCGAACGTGCGGTAGTCGACGTCCAAGGCCTCGACATCGAGTTTCGGGGTGATGTCGCTGCCGACATGCCCCCTGGAGGTGACCACCGCAACCCGCGGTCGCCGCTCGGTCATCGCCCGGAGCCCTGGCGGTTGCAAAGCCTCGATGAGTTGTGTCTCCAAGCCGCCAGCGGCTCGCGTGGTCTTTAAACCGTCGTGTACCCGCCACACGGCATCTTCGAGCACCTGACCAGCGGCGGCATCGAGATCGTCAACGACGGTCACCATCTGCACCCCACCGTCGCTCCCAGGCCTAGGCCGAAAACGGAAGCTCGACCGAAGTGCAGTGCCCCCCTCCTGCGGGGCGCCTGCTCGTTCGAGACGTGCTGCGATAGCCGCCGGCTCGAGGGTCGCGATGTCCGACGAGTGGCGATACTCAGGCGGCCGGGTATACCGCACGGTCCACGACCCGTAGCCAGAAAGCTCGCTGAGCACCCGGGCGTAGACCTCAGCATGGCGCTGAATGCGAGACTGGTCGTCGGCTAGTACCTCGAGCACCATCAGGAATTCCGGCATCGTGGTCGACCCTGCCGACTCAACGTGAATTCGATGGGCGCGCAGCAAGGCGGCGAGTGCGTCAAGCTGGCGGCTTGCGGCAAGACGGGTAACGAGGCGGGTGATGGTGAGGACCGACCCATGCGGAAGGAACGCTTCGGGCGGCGCATAGGCCGCCGGACTGGTGCGTCGAAGAGGGTCTACCGGAACAGGCGCCACGACAGTCGACCCCAGCTGCCGGGACGCTGTCAGAAGACCGCCGAGATCGCTGCTGCCGGCGATCGTCGACAGGAGGTCGTCTAGGACCCGTCGTCCAAGTTCTGCTGACCAACGTCCTGAGGTCGGGTGAAAGCCGCAGTCGTTCCACGGGTGGTAGAAGCGCCCTGGCGGCACGGCGATGTATTCGCGGGCCACGGCAACGACGTCGGACAACCGTCCGGCTTCTGCCGCTGCGCAAAGCTCATGTATCGAGCCGGCCTCCGGCAGGTCTAAGCGGCTGGTGATGACCTCGACGAGACTCCGAGCCTCGTCGTCGTCAACGTCAACGCAAGCGGTCCCGAGTTCCCGACCGAAGTAACACCGCTCTTCAAGCCAGCTCAGGACCTGCGCCAGCAGCGCACGGGTGGCCTTGTCATCGAGGCGTCGAGGCGGCAACTGCCCGAGCCCGAGGTCCACCGGCCACCGACGAGGGGACATCAGCACCTGACGCGGCAGTTGCCGTAGGGAGTCCAGCTCTGTAGAGGGCCTGGCTTCGAAGGCCGAAGAAGCTGGGTTCTTGAACATCTCGGCCACGTCATTGGAAGTGAAAGAGTCGAGCAGTACCAGTTCAGCGAAGTCGCGCCAGTCCTTGCCTCGCTGGCCGACCCGGGTCGCGATCTCATCGATCGCAGCCGCTAGCGTGGCGGGCGCCCACCGCAGCCCCATATCGGCGAGGCTGATCTCCGCGAAGGCCATGGCCGTAAGCCTGCCCGCACCGCGTCCACCCGGCAACAGGCCGCGCCCGGACGCAAAAGCAACTGATCACACTTGCTGGTGCCCGGCGACCCACGAATCGCCCCGCTGTTCCTCGCTGCAGCCAGTGCCGTCGCCGGAGCGGCCCGTCTGCGACGGGTTTCGGCAGCCGCGACGCTGCTGCAGGTCGTCGAGGAGTGGCTGTGGTCGGAGTTCCCGACGGCCGTCTACATCACGGCCGACTCAAACAGCGCCGTCCGATACGTCGGGAGCGCGGTGCGGTCAGGGCTGTGCGGAGTGGATGACCGTATCCAGAAACGGTCAAGGACCGGCCGGGCCGCACGCTGGACCCGGCTGGTGGTAGTGCCCCCTGATCCCGGACACCGAAGCGAGTCTCGTGCGCCGGATCGAAGGACGCGTCGGCGGGGTGTTGCAGCCGGTGGACACGATACGGCTTCCAGTCTTCCGCAGGGGCAACAGACCGGCGGGCTTCAGCAAGCTGCGCTAACGAACGTCCGGGTAGTTGGCCTTGTCCTTGGACGAAGCCAGCTACTCCGCTAAGTCGGAACGCCTCGGCGGGTCGGACGGCTGACCGAGGCGAATGGTCTGGAACGGCTTCAACCGATGGCACCCTATTCGTACGTATGGGCGAGTGTCGCGCCTCTTCATGGGCTCACTGAGCGTTACAGTGTCGAGCCGGGCGCTCAGACCATCGGCGAACGATCACACGGAGCGAGTGTTTTGACGTCAGCAACGGCTTCAACGGTGAGTAGTCGGGCGGTATCGCCGGCGGGCACGAAGCGCGGACCCGCACGGTTCTGGGCCGTCGACCTCCACGTGCACACCCCGGCCTCACGCGATGTCGACACGCACACCTACGGCGCGAGCGAGCCCCGTCAGATCGTCGACGCGGCGATCGATGCCGGGCTGCACGCCATCGCCGTCACCGACCACAACACCGCCGGCTGGTGCGACAGAATGGCTGAGGCTGCCCGCGATACGACGCTCGTGGTGCTGCCCGGCCTGGAGCTCAGCACGGCCGAAGGGCATCTCCTCGCCATCTGGGAGGAGGGAACCTCGGCGCAGCAGATCGAGGACGTGCTCGTTGAACTCGGGGTGCTCCGCTCCGATCACGGCGACCTGCACAAGGCCCTGGACAAGGGGTTCATCGACACCGCGAAGGTCATCACCGCCCGGGGCGGCTTGGCAATCCCGGCGCACGCCGAGCGGGAGAAGGGCCTGCTCCGCCTCGCCGTGGCCGACCGCATCAACCAGACGCTGCTCGACGAGGCCATCGGCGCGGTCGAGATCGTCGACCTAGTTGAGGTCGAGCGGATCAAGACGCGGCTCGACGGCCGGCGCGAGCTCGCGGTCGTCCGCAGTTCCGACACCACCGCACCCGGTGCCAGCACCCACGTCCTGAGTGGCATCGGCCACCGCCGGACCTGGATCAAGGCGTCGCGGCCGGACTTGTGTGGCCTGCGGCATGCGCTGGCGGATCCGGCTCTGCGTGTCCGCCTGGAAGAACCCATGGCGTCGGAGCACACGGTGATCGAGTCTGTGACCGTGACCGGTGGGTTTCTCGACGGTCAGCAATTCGAGTTTTCGTGCGATCTCAACTGCCTGCTTGGCGGGACCGGAGCGGGCAAATCGCTGCTCATCGAGCTGGTCCGGTTCACTCTCGACCAGCAGACCGACGCCACCGACTTCCCACAAGTTCGCAAGGAAGTCGACTCCCGGCTGAAGTACGCGCTCACCTCGGGCTCAACCGTCGAGGTCGTGCTCACCCGCGGCCACGCGCGGTGCCTCGTACGCCGTGCGTACTTCGAGGACAGCTCCACCCAGCCTGAGTTCATCGGCGACGCCGAGCAGATGACCGGCCTGTCCGGCCGGATCGCGATCACCGGCTTCTCGCAGGGCGAGGTGATCGAGTACGCCCGGACTCCGGTCGGCCGGATGGCGCTCATCGACGCCGCGCTCGACCTGACCGAGTTCGAGATCCGCGAGACGGAGGCGGTCAGCCAGCTCAACGACAACGGTCGACTCATCGGATCGCTCGAAACGAAGATCGCGCAGGCCCGCGCGAGGTTAGAGACCCTTCCGGAGGTCGAGAAGCGCCTGGAAGAGCTTTCCGGCTTGTTCGACGGCGAGACCATCAAGATGCAGGCGAAGTGGAGTGCGGAGAAGGCCCTCTTCGAGCCCGTGGTCGGCATCCCCGAACTGAAGGTCACCGCCCGAACGGAAAGCGGAGAGAAGTTCCGGGTCTCGGCCGCCATCGCCGACAACCAGGACCTCTACCAGCGAGTGCAGACGGCATACGCACAGTTGCGTGAGGCGATCGAGGCGGCGAACGCGCAGTTGGCGCAGGTCCTGCTGGTGGTGAACAAGGAACTCGTCGACGTCCGGCAGGAGTGGCACGATCGGTACCGGCAGTTCGACCACGAACTCGCCGAGGCGGTCAGCCGTATCGATGTCGATAACAAGGGTCTCGCCGCCCTGCGCACCCGGCTCGTCGAACTTCAAACGGAGAAGGCGAAACTCGACGCGCAGCAGACCCAGCTCGACGACGAACTCGTGCCGAACCTGGCCACGGCCACGTCCTACCGGGAAGAGTTGATCGCCGAGCTCATTGAGGCGCGCAAGGCGCGGCGCCGGCGGCGTGAGGACCGGATCAAGGCGCTCAACAGGCTCATGGGCGGCATCGTCCGGATCAAGATGCTGTCCGAGAACGACGACTCGGCCTACCTGGCCGAGCTGACGGCTATCGCCAAAGGATCGCGGCTGCGGGCTCAGGTCCTCCAATTGATCTGCGAAGGGTCGATCCCGGTCAAGCTGGTCCGCTCGTTCCTCGATGACGACGTCAACGGTGTGTGTGACGCCACGGGCGCGGAGCGCAGGCACGTCGAGACGTTGTTCGAGTACGTGCGGGAGAAGGGCGCCATCGAGGACTTCCTGCGGATGCAGACCCTCGACCTGCACGACGGCCTCTCCGTCGAGTTCCGCAAACACGCCAACGACGGGTATGTGGCGATCGAGCGGCTCGCGCATGGCCAGAAGTGCACCGCCATCCTCATCATCGCCCTCGCCGACGGCAACGACCCCCTGATCATCGATCAGCCCGAGGACGCCCTTCACGCACCGTGGATCGAGGAATACCTCGTGGCGAAGCTTCGCGACCTGCGAGGGAGCCGGCAGTACATCTTCGCCACCCGCAGCCCTGGCCTCGTCGTCTCCGCTGACGCCGAAATGATCATTACCCTCACCTCCGACGCGAGCAACGGTGTCGTCGAGGCAACCGGATCCCTCGAGCGTCACGATCTCAACACCCTGGCGCTGTACCACCTGGAAGGTGGCCCCATCCCTTTCAAGCGCCGGACGGTCAAGCTGGGCTCGTCGATGTCGTAGGTCAGGAGGCCTGCAGCCCAAAACGTTGCGGCCGTGATCGCATCGGCCATCGAGCTGTGCAGCGACGCGGTCGGCGTGGGACGGCGGGCGCAGGGGAGAATGTGGACATGAGGGTCTTCATCAGCAGTGTTCGTCGGGAGCTCGAAGAGGAGCGCGATGCGCTTCCGGGCTTGATCTCGGCGCTCGGGCACACGCCGGTGCGCTTCGAGGACTTCACCGCCCAGACGTCGCCCAGCCGTGAGGCGTGTCTGAAGGGTGTCGCCTCGGCCGAGGTGTACGTGCTGATCCTGGGGCCCCGCTATGGCGACCCAATGCCCGACACCGGGCAGTCGCCGACCCATGACGAGTGGATCGCAGCGAAGGCCGCCGGGATGCCCCGGTTGGTGTACCGCAAGCTAGTACGGCAGCCGCCGTTTGGGGATCATGGCTGAAGTTCGAGGCTGAGGCGGCGTGTGTAGTGCGATCGTCGAGCTCGGGCTTGATGCTGG
>NZ_VISW01000052.1:0-7367 GCF_007827635.1 Micromonospora sp. CNZ296 | reverse complement strand
GCCACCCGCTACGACAAACTCGCCGTGCGCTATGAAGCCACCCTCACCATCGCCGCCATCAACCAATGGCTCCGCGCCCTACGAAACACGACCTAGTTAGCCCGGCTCACGGGACCTGATCCCGTCACCCGCTTCAACCTTACTGTTCGAGCCTCAAGAATTTCCGAATCGGAGTCATCAGCACCCGCTCATCGGCTATGACAGTGCGCCGAGGCCGACCGAGTGAGTCCACGAGTCGATACCGTCGGAGCCGCCGAAGCGGTCACGGAGCATGGGCCGATCAAAGCTGCAACGACGGCTGTCGATTCGACACCCTCATCATCCGCCGCTACAGCGATAAGCTGCACCGATGCGCCTGGCCGTTCTCGGACCACCCGGCTCCGACCGGAAGACCATCGCCAGCACCATCGCCGCGCGTCTCGGCGTTCCCTGCATCAGCCTGGCGGACATTGTCCAAGCCGAGATTCGGGCGAGTACCCCGGCCGCGCTCCAGGCCCTGCGGCACATGAACGCCGGTGAACTCGTGCCGGAACCGGTACTCCTCTCGATGATCCGCAACCGCCTCACCCAACCCGACGTCGCTGCTGGCTTCGTCCTCGACGGCACCCCCAACCAAGCCATCACCGCAGTGGCGCTCGACACCCTGTTGTCAGACCTCGGCGCACCGATCGACCGAGCGATCGACCTCGTCCTGCCCGACGCCGAGGTTCTGCACCGCCTGGCCGGCCGCCGCACCTGCCGCGACTGCGGCCGAACCTGGCACACCGAGAGCGCCGCCCCCACACGCCCCAACATCTGCGACCACTGCGGAGGCGAACCGGTCCAACGCCACGACGACACCCTCGAACGCATCACCGCAGGCCTGCAGTCCTACCGACCCGCTGCGGCAACTACCCTCAACCACTACAGCTCTCTAGGCAAGCTGTTCTCCGTCGACGCCACCCTCACACCAGAGGGGATCACTACCAAGGCAGTCGCATGACCCCATCCGCTCGCCCTCCAGCGAACGCAGAACCGCCAATGACGCACCAGCAAAGTGAGCTATCCGGATCCGCCGAAGAGGTCACGGTGCGCGGGCGGCCGAAGGCGCTCGTCACATGGCCCGTACCGACGTTCACCGACCGGAGCGAGTGCAGCAGCGAGATCCGCCGTTGCGTCGCTGGTTTACCGACATCCACCGACACGGCTCCGGCTCCTGCGACCTTGACGAGTTCCTCGCCTCGCCCGATTGGAACCGCACTCGTTGCTATCGGCAGCCGTCGGCTCAGGCTCCGAACCTTTGCGGCTGTCAGCTCTGCACCTTTCAGTCGCACCGCAAGCTCGCCCGCCGGCAGGAGCGCGTCGCCTGGCGTTCGATCCGTCGGCAGCTACTCGCCGAGCACCGGGGCGGCGAGCGCGACCTCGACGTGCCCCCGATCTGCGGGAAGGCTTGGTAGCAGAGGAGTGCCGGCAGTCCGTGCCAGGTTCTGTCCGCTACCAGCTGGATCATGATGGGTATCCGCCGTCCTTGACTGCCGCATCCGGACCTGCCGTTGGGGTCGCTGAGACGCCGCTTGCGACCTCGACGCTTGTGATTGCTTCGGCAACCTTCTCGATCTGCTCGTGCAGGTGCGTGACAGGGGCCGCCAGGTCGACCCTGTGCACGACGATGTGCACGCCGCTTCCCGTGAGCTGGTAGGTCACCGATTCGGCTCCTGCCGATGCGTAGACGAGGTGGCCGCGGGGCAGGTTGAGCGTGGTGCAGTAGGCGAGCAATTGGTAGATGTCGTCGCGGGGTGGGGTGTTGCCGGGTGCCTTGTATTTGGCGTCGATGACGGCCAGGCACTGGCGCCCATGCCACCAGGTGATGTCTGGCCGCACCAGGGGCAGCCGGCGGTCACGGTCGAGGTGCATCTGGTGTTGGCCGGTGACGGTTCCGCCGTAGCGTGTCTCGACGGCATGTCGTAGGGCTGTGGTCAACCAGTCTTCGAAGACGGTGTTGAGGTCGAAAACGAAGCCGGCGGCGAGGGTTGAGCCGTGGGAGTGTTCGATGCTTTCGCCAGCAAGGATCAGCCGGGCGAGCCGCAGCGCCGGTTGGTAGCGGTTGTTGAACCGGTTGGACGAGGCTTCGGGTATGGGGGCGCCCGCCGTGAGGGGGGTGACGTCGGCGAGTGCGGCCGCGATGCGGTGCAGGGCGTTGCAGGTGGCCGGGGGAACGCCGGGTAGGCGGTGCAGGCGGCGTACGGCCGACAGCAGGATCTGGTTTTCTGGTATGTCCGTGTCGTAGTCGTCGTAGCGCACCTCGACGGGTAGGGCCAGTCCCGGCCGAGTTCTCAGTTGGTCTGCCTCGCGGAGTCGGCCGCGCACCAGCGGCAAGGCCTCCTCGACGGTCCGGTATCCCTGCAACAGGCCTGGGGCTAGTGCCTGGTAGGTGGCGGTGGCGAAGGCGACTGCCATCGCTGGCACGAGGTCGTGTTCGGGGGTCAGGCCGACGGGCTCGGTGCGCCAGCCTCGAGGGTCGCGGGCGTAGCCGAGCAGCCACAGCAGCCGAGCGATTCCGATCTTCGGCCGTACGTGCAAATCGACGTGTTCATCGCCGCCGATGATGCGGGCCGCGCCGACCATGGAGCCGGAGCGCAGCAACAGCCGCCCGTCGAGGGTGAGTGAGGTGTCAACGAGCTTGGTGGCTTCCATCGCCCGGGCGACGGCAGGAGTCGTCGGCTCGCACTCGTACGTCTGGTGCTCGCGTAGGCTGACGAGCCTCACTGTGCTGTGTCTCCGGCGTGTTGGCGGGGCAGATGCACGGGGGTGGGAACGGCGGCCTGCTTGAGGCGTTTGCGGAGTGCGTCCAGGCCGTAGCGGAGGTTGATGTCGGTTCCGTCGCCGAGGTGGCGTTCCTCGAGCAGGGGCATGATGGCGTTCTTCCAGATCCTCGCCAGCCCTTTCTCGCTGGCGGCCTGGGTTGTCATCAGGTAGGACGGGCCGACGGCGGCGTCACGGTCCCCGATGGCGCGGTTGAGCTCGTCGAGTAGGTCCGCGCGGTCGGCGGGGAGGTTGTGCTTCTTCAGCCACTTGCGGAGCAGCCCGTCGAGGGGTGGCTTGCCGGGGAACAGCGGCTGGAAGTAGAACCGGCGGCGCATGGCGGCGTCCACGAGGGCGATGGACCGGTCGGCAGTGTTCATGGTGCCGATCAGGTAGACATTCGGTGGGAGTTCGAAGTCTTCGGTGGGTGAGTACTGCAGTTGGATGTTGCGGTTGCGGTACTCGAGCAGGAAGTAGAGCTCCCCGAAGACCTTGGCGAGGTTGGCCCGGTTGATCTCGTCGATGATGAGGATGTAGGCCTGGGACGGGTCGTCCTTCGCGTCCGCAACGAGTTGTTTGAAGGGCCCGGGCTCGAGTGCGAAGCCAACCCCGCCGTCGGCGGCGGCCCGGGGGCGGAAGCCTTCGAAGAAGTCCTCGTATGAGTACGAGGGGTGGAACTGGACGAGCCGGTAGGCGTTGTCGGCCTGCCCGGTGAGGAACTGGGCCAGCGCCTGGGCCAGATAGGTTTTGCCGGTGCCGGGCGGGCCGTACAGCACGATCTGCTTCTTCTCCCGCAGCAGGTCGACCGTCTCGCTGAGCCACTCCCGATCAATCAGCAGCTCGTCGGCCAGGTCGGCGGTCGGCTCGGGCAACTCCACCTCGGCCACCTCGAGCTGATCGTCGGCATCCTCCTCCCTCGGCTGGTCGTCCACTTCGGCGAGGGCCGCGAACTCGGCGACGTAGGCGCCGAGGTCCGTCACGGTGAGCTGACCGGACAGTTTGCTCCGCGCCTCGGCGGACAGCTCGTTTCGGGTGAATGGCGCGTCGGGATTCGCCCAGGCAACCTTTCGTCGACGGTTCGACAGGTCGTCGCGCGTGTTCACCCAGGTGGCGGGGCCGGTGATGGTGCCGACATACACCTTGGGCCCGTCGACGGTGACGACGATGTCGCCCTCGCTCATCCGGTTGAGGAACCGATCGAGCACCCCCACGTGCAGACCCCGCTGGGACGGTGAGAAGTCCGGCAGCGACTCGCGTAGCTGCTGGTCCAGTTCCGCCTTCGACAGGCCGGGCGTCAGTTCTGGCAGCCCGGGATACGCGATGGAGCAGAACCCTTCGGTGAGCCATTGGCCGATCAGGTTGTGTCCGTGCACCTTCGCGCCTCGTACCAGCCATCCCCGCGGTCCCTTGCCGTCGCCAGCCGGCGCGGTCTGCTGCCGCCACCGGTCAACCCAGGGCGGCTGGTAGAAGTGGACCAGCGTGCCAGCCTTCTCCGACAGCACCGTCCGCAGCTCCGCCAGGTCTCGATCGATGTCGCCGCTCGGGTGGGACAGCTCGTCAGCGAACGCGGCCACGATGAGCTTCTTGTGCCGCCGGGAGGCGACCGGCGGGAAGGTGTCGGGAAACGCGAGGTTCAGCAGGACGTTGCGTTGGCTGTAGGCGCTGTTGATTGGAATGCTGTCCAAGACGTCCTTGAAGGCCCACGGGTCGCGTAGGGCCGCCTGCTGACGGTCGGCCGGCAGCTGCTTCCACGCCTGCACGAGCCGCACGAGCCACGCGATCTGCCGGTCCCGCTGCGTCATGTATGCCGCGCCGGCCCGCACGACGCCGGCATCGAGAACCGCGTCAAGGTCTGCGGGGACCTCGACCGGCTCGGGCAGCAACGACAGCGCCCCATGGATCACGGCACGTTTCGCCGCGCCGCCGATGTCGCGTGGCAGCAGCAGATGCAGGTAGATCAGCTCGCCCATGAGCTGTACCGCCGTGGGCGGTGCTGCGGCAAGCTGCCCCTGTAGCTTCCTGACGAAGCTGCCCCTGCCCGCGTCAGGCTGCCGGACAAACCCGGTGTACAGCTGATCCGCTGCCTCGGCTGTCCACACAGCCCGGCCAGGCGTGAAGGCCGACCCGTCACCGGCGAGACCGGCGTCAATCACCCTGCGGGCGGCGGCGTAGACAGCATCCTCGTTCACGGCGCTCCTCTGTCGTTTCGAGGTGGCCGACGCGCAACTGGTCGGCACTCCCGTAGCGTGTGGCAATGTAAGGCAAGTTAATGGCCAACGGGCCTCATGGACCGCCGCCCTGAGGAACTCCTACCCGTCGTGGTGCGCCAATCATCGGATGACACGCTGGCGGCAGACGTTGCAGCCTCCAACCCGCCTGCTGATCGCGCCGTCAGCACGATGCACGTGCGACCTCCGACGCCGCCAACTCGCAGCTACTACACGTCACGGTTAGCCAGATGTTGGACATGGTCGGGTGCGCTGTCAGCGTCCACCGCGGGATCGGTTCTGATCCGGTCGGTCTTGCCAGCTCAGCACATCGTCCAGTCTTCGACGGCAACAACCAGTTCCTCTGCCCGAGCAGTCGAAATCTTGTGTCGCTTGGCAATCTCCGACAACACCGCCTCCTCACTGACTTCGACGTTGTCCTCGGTTGCCTGGTTGAACTCGGCATTCAGCACGTAAGCCTGCTCCGTCGGAAGCCTGCACTTGTTTGGCTGCGCCAGCTTCTCGCGAAGCGTGGCCGCATTGAGTTGGTAGCCCCGCCAGGTCGCCGCATCCCCTGTGGCGGCCTCCGACCAGCGGCCGCCGGGTGCCCACTCGAACACCGCGTAGCTTGGCAAGACTTCACGCCGGTCGTAGGTGACCACGATCGACAGTGCTTGCCAACCTTGCCCCCGATGGCGCTCCACAACTTGCGATGCCACAGCTGTAACCTGCTGCTCACTGACCGGGAAGGTGCGCAGCTCGGCCCGCAGCGCCAGGCGCCGAGCACCGGAGCCGGCGCTGACGTCCCGTCGCTCGAAGATCTCGTAGGCAGGCAAGCTTGGTCCAGGCGCCACCTCACTGGTTCCCGCCGTCGAGGGCGTACCAGCCGTCGAGGCCGGGGCTGTGGGCGCAACGGCGGTGCTACCGGGATCAGGACGGCGTGACGACGCGGCTGGCTGGGTGCCCGGACTAACCGAAGCGGATTGCGGCGTTGAGGTGTCACCAATGACCAGCCCGATCGTGGCCAGAGTTGTTGTGCCCGCGCAGCACAGGAACAGCACACCCACCGCCACCAGGAGCAGGATCACCCACGGCCTGAGACCCTTCCGGGAAGCGGCGGCAGGAGATGCCGACGGTACCGGCGGCCGCCACACGGGCGGAAACCCGTCGCGTTGAGACGGCTGCCCGCCTGAGGGCCCAGGTTGATCCGGCAACTGTGACACAGCACCTCCCATCAGGTGGGCGTACTGCAATTGTCGCCGTCGACCCGACCCGGCACGCTCCGTCGAACAGCGGAACGACGAACCCAACGATCGGCGCAACCTGCCCGCTTAGCGATATGACGACGCGTCAGATGCCTCAACTCCTTGTCGACCTGAATGGCGACAACTTCGGGCGTGCCGAAGAGGTCACCGAACAGGAAGCCCTGCTCAGAAATCTGCCGGTGGGATCCAGGTTTCAACTCGCGGGATACCGACGCCGCCACGACAGCACCCAGAGCCGCACATCGATGCGCCACGGCCTCGTGATCGACGTTGGCCGGCCCCAGTCCGACAGCCGGCACCAGCCAGGCGGGGAGAAGCGAACCCTGACTACTTCGGTCTTCTCTGGATTCGTCGCGCAGGACCCGCGCCCGCGTGGGCGCCGGACACGGGATGCGGAGCCTCCCCCATGACGCGCGGCAGGCCATCAGCCGCAGTAGTCCTCGAACTCCCACAGGCCAATCCGACCGACCTTCTGAGCGAGCTCGACGCGGCGGGACGCCTCGATGTTCCCGATCAGCTTGCGCAAGGCTGCCTCGACCGTCGCCGGCGAGAACTCTGCCACGAACAGCCAGTGCCGCCCCAGCAGGAAGGATTGCTTGGCCAACAGGTCGACCAGGGCGGCAGGCGTGCACGCAGTGACCTGGTAATGCTCCTCGCCTGGCTCGCCGACGACACCGACATACACCTCGGCGAGCTGCACGGTGTTGACGCGATCGAAGGGCTGGCCAGTTTCGAGGTCCGGGAACCGGACCTGCCGCACTTCCGCACGCATGGGGGCAAGCTACCGCCTGACCCGTCCCGACGACATGTGCATTACGAGATCAAGACGGGCGCCTCGCCGAGCAGCGCGGATGCGCTTCTAGCAGCGGAAACACCTCTCGGCATCTGACACCGCTCCCCCGTCGTCCGTCGACCTCTTGCGGACCAGATGCGGACCGCTCACCTGAGTCTGGGTAAGCCCTACGCATACCCTCGATCATGAGGGGCTCCACCAGACTCTTGGTGTGCGGGTGTCATTTAGGGGGTGTCTCAGTTGGTGAGGTTGTGGCCTCGGGCATGATCTTCTATTTGTGGCGGATGTTGTCGGGGACATGATCCAGACTTGGGCGCCGGA
>NZ_VISW01000051.1:0-7697 GCF_007827635.1 Micromonospora sp. CNZ296 | reverse complement strand
GCTGCCTCAAGCGCTACATCGTCCGCGAGATCCACACCGCCCTCCTCGCCGACTTCACCACCCTCAACACCGCTTGACTTCTATAGGAGCATCCCGGGCGGTCGGATTACGAAAGATCAGGTTGCTGTGCTTGGCCCAGCCGAAAAGCGACCGCAGGGCGTGGTCGCGGTCTGGCGTGGGTTGCCGTGCAGCCTGTCCAGATACGTGCTGACGTCGCGGCGGGTGACCTCCCGCAGGTGCTCGCGATGCCACGCCCAGTCGGTCAGCGCGGGCACGGTAGCGGCAACATAGCCGCGAACGGTCTCGACGCGCCGGGCGCGGACGTGTGGTCCGCCATCGCGCAGGACCGGGCCCACCGCAGCACATCGCGCCGAATGGGCGGGGCGAGGGTGGGCGAGTTTGGCGTGCAGCCATGGTTCGAGGGCGGCCGGTCGGTCATCGTCAACGACGGCCAAGGTGGCGAGGATCTCGATGACGCAGTCGAGGTTGGTGCAGCGGCGCACGACGATGTCCGCGAAGCCGCTGACCCGGATCAGATCGCCTTCCTGGTAGTCGGCGAGCAGCATTACCAGTACCCGTTGCATTCCCCGGCGTGTGACCGGGGTCCAGCCACGGGCTTCCGCGTTGGTGTGGGCCAGGTGCAGTACCCAGGCCAGCCAGGGGTTGTCCGGCGCGGGGCCGTGCCGCAGATCGATTGCGGCGTAGCGGTAATTGCGCACTTCGGCGTCGAGCAGCGGCGGCTGGATCCATCCAGTGACCGGCCGGGCGGCCGGCGGTGGTGGTGGTTTGAGAGGCCGGCCCTTGGCTCCGTAGGGTCGCGGCGCAGCCCGGGGCCTGGCCGTCCGCCGGTCCATGTCGGCGAAGAACAACTGGTGGTGCCGGAGGTCGCGCAGGTGCGACGAGCTGGGCGGGGTTGTTCGGCTCCTGACGGCTCGGGAGCGGATGGCCGTCGCCGGGCCGGCAAGGATGGTCAGGCTGTGACGGCGCCTTGTTGGCGGGAGCCCCTATCGGGACACGTCGCGCCGGTCCGGCGGCAGCAAGCACCCCCCCGGTTACCTTTTTGATCGTCCCCAGCCGGGGCCCCTCGGTCGCCCGGCCCGGTATGACTTCCTGCCCCTGTCGTACGGATGATCCGGGGGGTGTTGTCGCCGGGTCGGGTGGCGTCGGTGGACCGCTGATAGGGACACGGCCACCCGTGTGGGGGTAGGTCTCTTCGTAACGTGGCTGCCGGCAGTCCGACGCCTGGACCAGCGGCCGAGGCCACGGACGATGCGTGGAGGCGGGTCTGGTGAACGACGAATACGGCGTCTACCTCGGCTTGGACGTCGGTAAGGGTGACCACCACGCAGTCGGGCTGGCTCCGGACGGCAAGCGGCTGCATGACGCGGCGTTGCCGAACACCGAGGCTCGGCTGCGGCAGCTGTTCGACAAACTCGCCCGCCATGGCCGTGTCCTGGTGGTGGTCGACCAGCCGGCCTCGATCGGCGCCCTGCCGGTCGCGGTGGCTCGGGCGGCCGGGCATCAGGTGGCCTACCTGCCTGGCCTGGCGATGCGGCGGATCGCCGATCTGCACCCCGGCAGCGCGAAGACCGACGCCCGCGACGCCTACGTCATCGCTGACGCGGCCCGCACCCTGCCGCACACGCTGCGGCGGGTCGACACCGGCGACGAAACTCTGGCCGAACTGGAGATCCTGGTCGGCTTCGACGACGACCTCGCCGGCGAAGCCACCCGCGTGTCCAACCGCATCCGAGGACTGCTCACCCAGATCCACCCCGCCCTGGAACGAGTCCTCGGCCCCAAGGTCCACCACAAGGCGGTCCTGGAACTGCTGTCCCGCTGCGGCGGCCCGGTCGGCCTGCGCAAGGCCGGCCGCCGCAAACTGCTCTCGATCGCCGCCGTCCACGCACCTCGCATGGGTGACCGGCTCGTTGAGCAGATCATGGCCGCTCTCGACGAGCAGACCGTCACCGTCCCCGGCACCCAGGCCGCGGAGACGATCCTGCCCCGCCTGGCCGACAGCCTCCGCGACATCCTGCGGCAACGCGACCAGGCCGCCGCCCAGGTCGAAAGGATGCTTGATGCGCACCCTCTTGCCCCGGTCCTGACCTCGATGCCCGGCATCGGCGTCAGGACCGCAGCCCGGATCCTGCTCGAAGTCGGCGACGGCAGCAGCTTCGCCACCCCCGGCCACCTCGCCGCCTACGCCGGCCTCGCCCCCGTCACCCGACGATCCGGCAGCAGCATCCGTGGCGAACACCCACCCCGCGGCGGCAACAAGAACCTCAAACGCGCGTTCTTCCTCGCTGCGTTCGCAGCCCTGGCCGACCCCGTGAGCAGGGCCTACTACGACCGCAAACGCGCCGAAGGCAAACGCCACAACGCCGCCCTCATCTGCCTCGCCCGCCGTCGCTGCGACGTCCTATACGCCATGCTCCGCGACAAGATCCCCTACCAACCCCGCCCCACGACGCCGATCGCCGCTTGACGAACCCATAGGGACACCCCCCGGGACTCGAGCCGACAGATCAAACTCAAGGCACTGAAGGCCGGCCGTAACGCGAGTCAGACCCGAGCACCGGGCAGCACCCGATCATCCTCACAGTCGAGTCGGCATGACACACGTTGGACAGGCGCGAGCGGGGAGCCGAGCAGGCAGAGCGGCCCACGGCCGCGGACGATCAGAAGACCACGAGCGTGGGCACGCCGTCGAGCCGGGTGAGGCCAACCGGCCCCGGCAGGCCGGCGCGACAACGGCGGGCCGTACCACGGGCGGTACCACCGGGCTGCCCGCGACCGGCCTGCTGCTGGTGGCGCCGGCGAACCCGTGGTGACCCCCGGCCGGACCTGCCCCGTCCGGCCGGGACGCGCCGGCCGTGCGGTGCGGTCACGACACCCAGACCGGTGGCGAACGCCGCCGGTTCGAGGGCAGCGCGTACCCGGAGCGCTCCAGTTCTCCTCGACTCCCCAGTCGGATAGGGTGCTCGTGCATCGATGATCGGGCTCACATCGGGGGGTTGTTGCCGTCTGGCGACGCCATCGTTCGCAGGCCAGAGCATGAGCATCGGCTCGACCAACCGCCCTCGCCCTCGCCCGGCCCGCAACGGTGCTGGCGCTCGTCGATCGCAGGGTGTCCCGGAAGGATGCCAGATGGGTACGGCGCGACCAGGGTACGCAGGTGGCCGGTCCGGGCCCCCGCAGCTGACGCCACCGACGGTTGCCCTTCACCGCCCCGGTTCGTCGTCGAAGCCCGTCGGACGGGAACGTGCCGGCCGCCGGAAGGGTCGTCCTATCGACGATGGACCGTGCTGACGGTGACCCGGTCGTCCGTAGCCTCGATGGTGCCGGTCCACTCACCGTCGTCCTTCTCGAACGTGATGATGGTGGTCCCGCCGGTCGTGCGGTCGCCCGTGACGTCGAAGAATCCCTGGGGCAGGGCGGTGCGGTAGAACGCGAGTACCCGCTGAGGGTCGGGCTCGACCAGGGTGAGCCGGGCGCCGGCGGCGGTGTCGGAGAGGTCGCGCACCTGGCTGCCCGGCGGGAACCGGAAGTTGAACGGCAGGTTCGTCACGCCCAGATCCCGGCCGGTCAGCGCCGGCTCCTCCGCCTGTGGCGGCGCGGTCGACTGCTCGGCCGGCCGGTTGCGGGCGAACGTGACTGTGGTGTCGCGCGAGGTGGCGATGACCTCGACGGTCCACCCGCGTCCGTCGAGGTGCAGAGTCTGACCGGTGTCGGTGCCCACCGGGTATCCGGCCGGCGGGCCCGCCTGGCGGTAGTGGGCGAGCACCTGCTCGGGCGGAGGAGCGGTGAGGATCACCGTGGCCGAGCCAGGGTCGCCGAACGCGGTGTCGACCTTGCTGCCGGCGGGGAACCCGAGCCCCGGTGCCACCCCGGCGACAGTCCGGCCGTCCACCTCGACCCGGTCGCCCTGGTCGCTGCCCGGCAGGCTCGCCGGGGCAGCCGTGCTCGTGGGGGTGGCGCTGTCCGGTCCGCTCACCGGCACGGCCGGGTTGCCGCAACCGGGCGCCGCGATCAGCAGCGCGATCCCGGCCAGCGCGGGTAGCTTCCGCTGGAGACATCTCATCTGCCTGTCCTTCCGGTCGTACCAGGATTCGGTGGAGCCGTCCCGATCATGCCTGGTGCGGTCGCACCCCCGCACGACGGACGAACTGCTGTCGGCAGTCCTGCCGACAGCGGTCCGGCCCGGTCCGGCATGCTGAGTGCCATGACTGCCACGGCCGCCGTCGCTCCGCCCGCTTCCCGCTCCGGTCCCGGCCCTTCCCCGGCGATTCCGCTGACCACCGGCCTGATCGGGCTGTTCGTCGTGGTGCGGATCTGCCAGGTCGCCGCCTGGCCGGTCGCGGTCCTCACCGGCGGCACGGCCGGACTGCGGTCGGTGCCGGCGGCGGTGACGGTGTACGCGGTCCAGACTCTCGCGGTGGTCGGCGTGCTGGTGTGGGTCCACGGACAGGGCGCGGTGGGCCGGGGGGTCGCCGGGCTGGACGCGACGGTGGCGCTGGTCGCCCTCGTGGCCGGCGGCCTGCTCACCCGGCCGGGCCACGGCACCGGGTTCAGCCATCCGGCCCTGCCGGCCGCGATCGGCGCGGGCCTGACCGTCGCGCTGGCACTGTCGCGTCGTCAGGCCCTCGCCTGGTACGCCGCGCTGGCGGTCGGCTACCTGCTCGGGGTGCACGCCACGGTCTCCCTGGGTCCGGCGGCGCTGTCCGGGGCGGCGGGGAACCTGCTGGCACTGGTGGGTGTGCCGGCGGCCGCCGGCCTGGTGGTCGGTGCCCTGCGGCAGGCCGCACTGCGCGCCGACCGGGCGACCGTACGGGCGGTGAAGGCGGAGGCGGCGTTGGCCGAGGCGGGGCAGCGGATCGCGGCGCACGCCGCCTACGCCTCGGAGGTGGCACAGCAGCACCGCATGTTGCACGACACCGTGCTGTCCACGCTGGACGCGGTCGCCCGTGGCGCGGTCGACACCGGTGATCCGGTGGTGCGGCGTCGACTCGCCGCTGACGCCGACCATCTGCGTGGCCTGATCGCGTCCGCCGGTTCCGCGGTCGGAATGCGGCTGGTCGGCGAGCTCACCACGGTCATCCGGGAGTTGGCGCCGACCGGCCTGCGGGTGCACCTGCGGGTCACCGACGTCCCGCCGGACGTGCCGCCGGCCGTGGTGCGAGCGCTCACCGGCGCGGTCCGGGAGGCGCTCAACAACGTGATCCGGCACAGCGGCACCTCGACCGCCTTGGTGACGGTGGCCGGCCCGGCGGCGGGGACGGACGACCCGGACCCGGCGAGGCTGCGGGTCACGGTGGCGGACCGCGGGCGCGGCTTCGACCCGGACCGGATCCGGCCAGGGCTAGGGTTGTCCCGGTCGGTGCGCGCGCGGATCGGTGAGGCCGGCGGCGAGGTGCTGGTGGACAGCGGAGCAGGTCAGGGCACCACCGTCGAGATGAGCTGGCCGCCCGGCGCGTGGACGTCGGCGGCTGGGTGAGAGGGCCGGATGATCACTGTCGCCGCGATCGACGACGACCGGATGCTGCTCGACGGGCTGCGTACCTGGCTGGCACCGGTCGAGGACGTTCGCCTGGTGCAGGTCGCCGCCACGGTCGACGGCTATCTCGACGGACTCGGCGGTGCGGACGCGCCCCGGGTGGTCCTGCTCGATCTCAACCTGCGCGACGGATCCGACCCGGCGGACAACGTGGCGCGTGTCCGGGCCGGCGGCGGGCGGGTGCTGGTCGTCTCGGCGGTCCCCGACGCCGACGGCGTGCTGGCCACGATCGGTGCCGGGGCGGCCGGCTACCTCACCAAGAGCCATCCCCTGGACGTGCTGGTGGAGGCGATCCGCGAGGTGGCGTCCGGCGGGTCGGCGATCAGTCCGGAACTCGCGTTCGTACTCAGCCGCGACGCCCGCGCCGACCGGCCGCGGCTGTCCCCGCAGGAGCGCGCGGTGCTCACCGCGTACGCCTCCGGGGCCACCCTGGCGGCCGCCGCGCGCCGCGCGGGCGTGGCCTACGGGACCGCGCGCGAGTATCTGGAACGGGTCAAACGCAAGTATGCCGAGGTGGGCCGCCCGACCCGGACGAAGTTGGAGTTGGCCGACCGGGTGCGCGAGGACCGGCTCGACCTGGGTGGTCCCGGCCGCTGAGCCCGCACCTGGGCAGTATCCAGCCGGCGTCGCGTCAGCCGCGACCACGTACCAGGGGCGGGGATACCTCTCCACGATCTCGACCAGCAACCTCGTCGTGGACGGACGGACGCCGCGCATCGCGTACCCGGCGCGCAGCAGCATGCGCGCCTCGGTCAGCGCGGCTCCCGGGGCTCGCGACGGGCGTACTTGGCGCGGAACTTCTCGACCCGGCCCGCCGTGTCGAGAAGGCGTGTTGAGCGGTCGGTAGCCTCGGCGCGGTGGCGGAGGATGACTTCATGATCGGGCTGAGCCCCCTTGGACGCGCGGCGTGCGGTCCGCCGACCGGGCGTGGCAGGCCGTCGCCGGATTGGTGGCGGCCTGCCACGCGCCGCAGGTCCGGTGGGTCAGCCGGCGCGGCGCAGCCGGCCGAGCATGCCGGCGAGGTCCTGGACGAACAGTTCGTGGCGGAAGTAGTGGCCGCCCGGCACCTCGCGCCACTCGTGCGGGATGCCAGCCCGGCTGAGCGCTCCCCGGAACTCGCGCTGGCCCGCCAGTACCTGGCCCTCGTTGACCGAGTCGAACCAGTTGACCGGGTCGGGTGACGTGCCGGCCGCCAGGAAGATCCGCTTGTTGCGGTAGCTCTCGATGCGCTCCATCGGGTTGTCCGCGCTGACCCGTGCCTCGTCCCACAGGGGCGCGCCGTACACGGTGCCGCCGCCGAGGTCGAGCGCGGCCGAGGTGATGTTCGCCCAGTGCACGACCAGGCCGAAGTCGCGGCGCAGGCTGGCTGGCCCGGAGTGGGAGCTGACCGAGCAGAAGTGGCCGTAGTACTTCGCCGTGTACTTGAGGGCCCCGAAGCCGCCCATCGAGAAGCCGGCCACGGCGCGGCCGTTGTACTCGGGGAATGTGCGGAAGTTGGCCTCGATCCAGGGGAGCAACTGGGCGATGTGGAACGTCTCCCAGTTGCGCGGCCCGACATTGGTGCTGACCGGGTTGCTGTACCAGCCAGTGGAGGCGTCCGGCATGACGACGATGATCTCGCGGCCCGCGGTGAGGTTGATGATGTTGTCCTGGAGGTGGAACGTGCGGAAGTCCGCGTTGCCGCCGTGCAGCAGATACAACACCGGGTAACGCTTGCGGCTGGTGTGGTAGCCGTCGGGCAGCAGCACGTTCACCGCCGGATCCCACTCGATCGCGTCGGTGGCGAAACGGTAGTACTGCAACCGGCCGCCGTTCTCGTTGCGGTCGACGATGCGCAGGCCGTACCCGTTGACGGCTGCACTGGCCGCGGACGGCGCGGTGAAGGCGCCGGCGAGGGCGCCGGTCGCCGCGACCGCGGCGGCGCCGGTGAGCAGCCGCCGGCGGCTCACGGTGGGGGAGATGTTCCGGTCGTGCGGCATGGTTCCTCCTGGGGCTCAGAGTGTGGTTTCGCTGGTGAGGCCGAAGTAGTCGTGCCATTTGGTGGAGGGGGCGAATGTGGTGCCGGTGGAGAGTGCGACGTAGATGTCGTTGGTGGTGTTTTTGGTGAAGACGATGAGGTCGTCTTTGCCGTCGCCGTTGG
>NZ_VISW01000050.1:0-8934 GCF_007827635.1 Micromonospora sp. CNZ296 | reverse complement strand
TTGGGGCATCTGATCTTGGTCGATTGCTGTCTTACCGGGAGCCTCGTCCTACCTGGACACCGGCCTCCCACACCGCCCGTGACCTGCGCCGTCACCATGAAAATGGCTCTATGATCGACGGGTGGACCACACACGGGTACGGCAGGCGTACGGCGCGATCGCGCCGCTCTACATCGAACTGTTCGGCACCACCGGCCACGTCCACGCGGACGACCTCGCCCTCATCGGCCGCCACCTGACCGTCCGGACCGGCCCGGTGCTCGACCTCGGATGCGGACCGGGCCACCTCACCGACCACCTCCGTTCGCTGGGCGTCGACGCCACCGGGATCGACATGGTTCCCGAGTTCGTCGCGCACGCGCGGGCGACGCATCCGGACTGCGCATACCGGCTCGGGTCACTGGACGACCTCGCCGTCCCCGACCACTCCGTCGCCGGCATCCTCGCCTGGTACTCACTGATCCACCTCCCGCCACCGGACCTCGACGGCGTGCTGGCGGAGTTCCGCCGCGCGATCGTGCCGGGTGGACCGCTCGTGGCCGGCATCTTCGTCGGTGACGAGGTGGGTGCCTTCGAGCACAAGGTCGCCACCGCGTACCGCTGGCCGGTGGACGAGTTCTCCGCGCGGCTGCGGCAGGCGGGGTTCGCGGAGGTCGAGCGTCTGACGCGCCTGGACGACGCCCACCGCCCGCACGCCGCCGTCGCGGCCGTGGCTTCCGGGGCCTGAGCGCGCACCATCGTCATTAGGCCGCAACCGAACGCGGATCGCGGGGTGACACGGCACTGTCACCGTCGGAGCATGGCCGCACGAAGGGGTACGAGGACACGCCGGGCCGTCGCGGCACCGGCCGCCGCCCTGATCGTGCTGGCCGGACTGACCTCCTGTACGCCGGAGGTGAAGGGCGTCACCGGCCTCACAGTGGACGCCCACGGCCGGCCGCACGCGGCGCTCGCCTGGTGCGCGGACCGGCCGCCCGACCTCGTGGTGCTCACCTCCGTGGCGGAGTCCGCCTCGCCCGGTGCGCCCACACCGGAGCGGCCGTACTGGCCGAGGCGGAAGTACGACGTGCCTCGCGACGCCGCAGCGCCTGCCCTCGTACCCCTTGAGGGTTTCCCGCCCGGGCCGGTGGCCGACGGGCAGGCGGCGTTCCGGGTCTCCGGCGCCACCCACGACAACAGCTTCCGCACCGAGGGCGTGGACTTCCGGATCGCCGAACTGGCCGAGCTGCGGCCGGGTTCGGTCCTGGTCACCGACTTCGACGACAGCGGGGAGGTGCTGCGAACGGTCCCGCTCGACGAGTTCACCGAAATGGGCGAGAAAGCGTGCTGACCGCTGTGTCAGGATCGGCGTTCGGAGTTCGACGGCCGGAAGGACACCATGCCCGCGTACGCCATCGCCCACCTCCAGGACGCCGCCCCTCACCCGGACATCGCCGAATACATCGAGCGCCTCCCCGGCACCCTCGCCCCGTACGGCGGCCGTTTTCTCGTGCACGCGACGCCGCACGAGGTGAAGGAGGGCAACTGGCCCGGCGCCGTCGTGATGCTCGGCTTCCCGGGCATCGCAGAGGCGCGGGCCTGGTGGGACTCGCCCGCCTACCAGGAGATCGCGCCGCTGCGCTCGCGGCACATCGAGGGCGACATCATCCTGGTCGAGGGCGTCCCCGACGACTACTCCCCGACCGGCATCGTGCAGGCCATCCGGGCGGCGGCCTCCTGAGCCGGCCTGGCCGGCGCGCCCGCGACCTGGGGATCGTCGTCGGGTCGCTGCCCACCGGGCCGCACAACGCGATCACCGACGTCCCCGGCGTCCTGGTGGGTCACACCACCGTCGACGACGGCGCCGACCTGCACACCGGCGTCACAGCGATCGTGCCGAGCGGGCTCGGCCCCGGACGGTGGACGCTGCCCGCGGCGGTGTACACCGGCAACGGCCACGGAAAGCTCGTCGGCTCGACCCAGGTGGACGAGCTCGGCGTACTGGAGTCTCCGGTCGTGCTGACCGCCACGCTGTCGGTGTTCCGGGCGGCGGACGCGCTGCTCGGGCACCTGATGGAGCGCCGGCCGGACGGGCTGTCGTTCAACCCGCTGGTCGGTGAGACCAACGACGGGCACCTGTCGGACATCCGCCGCCGCCCGATCACCGAGGAACACGTCCTGGCGGCCGTCGCGGGGGCGACCGACGGGCTTCCCGCCGAGGGCTGTGTCGGGGCCGGCGCGGGCACCACCGCCCTGGGCTACAAGGCAGGCATCGGCACCTCGTCCCGCACGGTCTGGACCGACGGCGGCACGCGGACGGTCGGCGCGCTGGTCCAGTCCAACTTCGGCGGCGTCCTCACCGCACTCGGCGTGCCGCTACCGGTCGACGAGCTGGTCCCGGCCGCCGACCGGACCGAACCACCCGGCAACTCGTGCATGATCGTGGTGGCGACCGACGTACCGCTGGACGCGCGCCAGCTCCGGCGGCTCGCCCGCCGGGCGGTGTTCGCGATGGCCCGGGTGGGTGCGTCCTTCAGCACCACGAGCGGCGACTACGCGATCGCGTTCACCACGTCGGACCAGCCGCCGATCCCGGACGGCGCGATCGATCCGGTCTTCGCCGCCGTGCTGGACGCGGTGGAGGAGGCGCTGCTCAACTCGCTGTTCACCGCCGTCACCACCACCGGTGTGGGCGGTCGTACGAGTCACGCGGTTCCCCACCGGGCCGCCGTCGAGCGGCTGGCGGCGGCGGGACGGCTCACGGCCCGGCCGTACGCCTGATCCACTGCGCCCCTCGCCGTCGGCCGTTCGGCGAGGGGCCGAGTCCGATCATCCGCCGCATCGATGCCGGTATTCCGGCAGCTGCCCACCACTTCGTCGCTTATCGCGCCGGTAAGGGCCGGTCTGTCGGCTCAGCGACACTCCCGTGCGGACACATCGCTCCACACTGCCCGCTGTGACCGAAATCCCTCCCCCGAACCCGTGGCACGGGCAGGGCCCGCCGCCTCCACCGCCCCATCAGCCCGGCATGCCGTTCGCGCCACCGCCACGGCCGTCGTGGTGGAGCCGCCAGCCCGCGGCGATCAAGCTGCTCCTCGTCAGCGGCGTCGCGGTCCTCACCTGCTGCGGCGGGCTGCTCGGCATCGGCATCGCCGCCGGCCCCGCCACCGAACCGGACAAGGCACCGGAGAAGGCTGTCGCCCAGGAGGTGCCGACCGTGGCGGCGCCCACCACCACGGTCCCCGCGCCCGAGGTCAGCACCGTGTCGCCCGAGCCGTCGCCGTCACCCACCACGGCCGCGCCGACCACCGCGAAGCCCGCGTCGAAGCCGACCCCGCGCAAGACCACGAAGCCCGCCGTCTACTACAAGAACTGCGATGCCGTACGCGCAGCCGGCAAGGCGCCGCTGCTGCGCGGCCAGCCGGGGTACCGGACCGGGCTGGATCGTGACCTCGACGGCGAGGCCTGTGAGCCGGATGGCGGCAACGGTGACTCCGGCGGCGGAAGCACCGGCGGCGGCAGTTCGGGCGGCGGCGGCAACGACCCGCGCTTCGGCACCTGCAAGGAGGCGAACGCGAACGGGTACGGCCCGTACAGGCAGGGCAAGGATCCCGAGTACTACTGGTACATCGACCGGGACAACGACGGCACTGTCTGCGAGTGACACGCGACGCCGGGGCGGACCGTGCGGTGCCGCCCCGGTGGTCACTCCACCTCGTCGTCGAACGCCCGTCGGGCGTGCTCGATCTGCGCCATGTGGGCGTCGGCCCATTCGAGCAGCACGTCGACCGGCGCACGCAGCGTCTTGCCCAGCGGGGTGATCCGATACTCGACAGCGACCGGGCGCGTCGCCACGACGTGCCGTTCCACGATGCCGTTGCGTTCCAGTCGTCGCAGGGTCGCCGTCAGAGACTTCTGCGTCACCGCCGGGATCGCGCGGCGCAGCTCGTTGAAGCGGCACGGACGCTCGCACAGCTCGTTCAGGACGCTCAGCGACCACTTGTCCAGCACCTGATCGAGCAGCTCGCGGTGCGGTGCGTCGATGCGCAGCTCGGCGGCACCGGGGGTGGCGGTATCGCTCATGAAACCAGGTCTCCTTGAAGTGTCCTCCGTCAACTAGGTATCAATGGTAAACCTCAGTTGCCCAGTGGAGGAGCCCACATGTCAGTCACCCGTCTCAGCCCTGCCGGTCTTCAGCCGCACACGCCGTACCACCACGTGGCAGTCGCCACCGGGTCGCGCCACATCCACGTCAGCGGCCAGGTGGCACGACTGGACGACGGCTCACCCGTCGCCACCGGAGACCTGGCCGGTCAGGTCGCGCAGGTACTGCGCAACACCGGCCGCGCCCTCGCCGGCGCAGACTCGTCGTTCGAGGACGTGGTCCGGTTGACCTTCTACGTCACCGACTGGACGCCCGAGAAGATCGGGCCGTTCATGGCCGGGGTCGAGTCGGTCGCCGAGGAGCTCGGGCTCCCGCAGCCGCTTCCGCCGGCGTCGCTGATCGGCGTCGACCACCTGTTCGAGCCCGACGTGCTGGTGGAGTTGGAGGCGACAGCGATCGCGCAGTGAGCGCCGGGGTGCCCCTACGGTCCAGGGTCAGCTGGAGTTCACCGTAGGGGCACCTGGTCGGCCACACCCACCTGAGCCGTTTTCGGTGGCCTGGGCAGGCCACCGGGATCAGCCCGTGGTGCAGGATCGGATCTGGGGTCTGGCGCCGCTGTTGCCGTTCATCATCGTGGTGAAGCCGAAGGTGTTGCCGCTGCCGTTGGACCGCATCGTCATCACGTAACCGGTGCTGTCCCAACTGGGGGAGCCGTTCCAGGTGGTGGAGACCCGCTGCGGCGGGGTCAGAGCCACGACCACGGTCCAGTTGCCGGCCCCCTGAACCGTCACCGAGGTGTTGTACCGGTCACCCCAGACGTTGGGGGTCGTCGCCGTCGCTGTGCACCCGCCGCTGGGAGGCGGAGTGGTGGGAGGTGGAGTGGTCGGCGTGCCGGTCGGCGGCGGAGTGGTCGGCGGCGGAGTGCCGTCCGGGGCCACCGCTCGGCCGGTGCTCGGTGAAATCATGCCCGGACAGAGGTTGCGGCTGCTCAGGTTGGCCATGATCTGCGGAATCGCGTCGCGGGTGTTCTGAATGCCGTCGTGCATCAGGATCACCTGGCCGGCCTGGAGGCGGCCGGCGTTGGAAACGATCTGGCCGACGCTGGCGCCGTTCCAGTCCTGGGAGTCGACGTCCCAGATCACCTGGCGCAGGCCGAGCGACGAGGCGACCGACTGGAGGGTCGAGTTGGTCTCCCCGTAGGGCGGGCGGAACAACTGCGGCCGGACGCCCGTCGCCGACTGGATCGCCGAGTTGGTCTGGGAGAGGTCCGACTGCATCTGGCTCTGGCTCATCGAGGTCATGTGCGCGTGGTTCCAACTGTGGTTGGCCACCCACATGCCCGCGTCGACCTGGGCCCGCGCGGCGGACGGGTTGCTCTGCACGTTCTGCCCGACGTTGAACATGGTCGCCCGTACGCCGTTCGCGCGCAGCACGGACAGCAGTGCGCTGGTGCTGCCGGTCGGCCCGTCATCGAAGGTGAGGCCGACGTACCCGTTGCAGACGGCGGCGCTGGACGGAGTGGCGGCGACCGCGAGACCGGCGGCACTCAGCGCCACGGTGGAGGCGAGCACTGCCAACCGGACGGTGAGACGCGATGTTCGGGGGGTGGACGGGCGGCGGGAGCCGCCGATGCTGGCGTACATGCGCAGGTCCTCCTCGGGACGGGTGACACCTGACGACGCATGGCTTTAATCGACAGAGATTGATGTTGCCGGCGCTCGGAGTATTGCAGCGGCGTTTCGAACACGTCAATGATTTTCCGGAAGTTTTCCGGAAATACGTACCTGGACGACGTGCCGGAATCCCTCGACGAGGCCCGTGCCCGGCTGTTCACCGTCGCGCATCAGTGAGGGGCCAGTGGATCCCACCGTGGCTCCCACAGCCGCGCCGAACCCGCCGAGGACGGATACGAGAAAGCCCCCGACCTCGCCATTTCGGCTGGTCGGGGGCTTCTCCCTGTACTGTGCGCCCGAAGGGACTCGAACCCCTAACCTTCTGATCCGTAGTCCGAAGCTCCGACCACATACTCCTACAACTAGCACTCTACCTAAAACTCGTCCGGCCGCAAGCCTTTCGGTCCGTTCAAGTCCAAGTGCGTCCTCCCAGGTCCACGCCCTGCACAAGCAGCCCATCTACAGTTGCCGATAGATGAACGGGTGCCGCGCTTCCTGGTGGGTCCGGTTGCGTAGCGCTAAATCCGCGTCAGTCCCCCGTCGGCGGAGCAGCCACCGAGCAGCCACGATCGCCGCGGACCAAACCGTCGCCGGGCCCGCCGTCACCGTTCGAGCTGACGGCATCACCTAAACGTGCTGCCGGCATCGTCGGCTCGAAGGCCTCTCCTCGCACCGAACACATCACCATTCGCCCCTGGATGCCGCGCCTTGGGAGTCCGGTCCGAATCCTTCCTGGTCCGGTTCAATCGGAGATCCTGTCTTCGCTGACGGGGATTCCATTGGCGGCGAACCACCCGCCGATCTGCTGCCACATGCTCGCCGGCCAGTACCGGCGGCGGACCGCACCGGTGTCGCTGAACTGGCCGAGCTGTTCCACCGCGTAGGTGTTGGCGATCTCGTTGAGCAGCATCGAGGATGCTTGCACGGTGCCCGGCCCGAGCCGATCGAGCGCGCCGAGGTCCAAGACTGCCTCGGCCGGCACTGAGGATGCGGTGGCAGGCATCCGGCTTAGGGACTCGGTTCCCCAGTCTGCCTGCCGGCAGATCGCGATGGGACGCTCGGGCGATGCGGTGACGAGCCGCGCATGGAAGGTGGCGTTGCCGCCGGCGTAGCTGCGCGTTGCCGCGTGCTCCGCGAGCATGGCCACAGCGGAAAATACGGTGAGCGCGAGCTGTACGTCGGCGATTGAGTGTGTCGGAGTGATCCCGTCGTCCGCCGATGGGCCGCCGGCGCCCACCCGTTGCCACTCGCTGGATCGCTGCGACTCGTCGTACAGCTCGAATGCGTAGGCACCACTACCGTCGGAGTGGAGTTCAACCACCGCTCGATGCAGTTCAGGTCCATCCCGCAACGAGGCGTCGGCGCAGAGCCGGCGGCGTCCCACGCGCGTCCGTTGGAATGTCCGAGCGTAGAAGTCGGGCTGTGTGACTGGGCGATTCAAGAACTCGGCTTCGAAGCGGCGGAACGTCGCGAAGTCGATCTGAAGGTCACCCGGGAGGTCTGGTACGAGCGACACCAACAGCCACGGTCCGGCCGTCGGAGACAGTCGGCCGGCCAACTCTTCCTGGATGTCGGTCGCGTGACGTGCCCGGTCTGAACGGCTCTCGAAGCGGGCGCGGTAGGCAGTCGCGACCTCGGCTTCCGAGAGATAGTGGGTGGTCCGTCCGTGCCGGCGTGGGAATCGCAGGGCGTTGTTGACTATCACGGCGTGGGGCGCGGAAGCGCTGCGGGCTACGGCGATCAGGATGTAGCCGCGCTCTTGTGCATCGGTACCGGCGGTGGCTGTCGGGTCCGGTTTGATGGCCCGGATATCCAATGGCAGCAGCGGTGCGCAGTTGCTCGCGACCGTTTGGAACAGCCGGTTGATCTCCTTATCCGAGAAGTCGACCGGCTCGTCGGCCCGCTTCGCGACACCCTGCTTGTCCTCGTCCAAGCCCACGATGATGACGCCTCCGGCACTGTTGGCCAAGGCGGCGACGTCAGCGGCCAGCTCCCGTTTCGCGCTTTCGCCGTTGCCGTAGGTCTCCCTCTTGAAGTCCAGGTCGAAGTCCTCATGCACCCCGTTGTCGATCAGAGCGTCGATGTGATGGACGGTCAGCTGATCGACCGGAGCGCCGAGTACGACGTCGAGACGGCGAGAACGCAGAGCAGCCATCCGACGATTGTCCTCTCCGCGGTGGCCGCGACGAATGCAACCCGCTGCCGCCGCCCGGTGCGGCCAGTAACCGGACAAGCCCGGTGGGACGAACGTCTGCTCGGCTACCGGCGGGCCGAGACAGCGTCGATAAGAGTTCGACTCAGGGTACGGCCGACCTCGGCAGCCCCCTGCCCGAGCGCCGCTAGGGTCACGAGCTCGTCAGGTGGCACCTGGATCGGATCGTCCGACAGCATCAGGCTGGTGGCCTGCTGACGGGGCTGCCCGCTGACCCGGCCGACCGACATCAACCCCTCGGTACTGACGCCGACACCGATGGCCACCTGGTCGCCGTCGAGGATTCCCAGACCGCCGATGAGACGCAGCAATCCGGCGATCTGATCAGGCAGGGCGTCCGGGTCGAGAATGGCACCCATCCCGTCGCCTGGCAGTGACGCCCACGCCGAGGTCTGCCCATCGGCGGCCGTGCGTATGCCGAGCAGCTGCGGCGCGCGGACCTCGTTCCACCGGCTGTTCCTATCCGGAATGGTGACGACCACGGCGCCGCCCTGGCGAGTGGAGGTTAGTGGGTCGGCCGCGTCGACCTGACCGCTGGCGCGCAGTCGCGCCGGCAGGAGCTGTTCGAGCTCGGCCATCACCCGGGCTGGCCGGTTCGTCCCGGTGGCCGGAAGAACATGAACCTCGACGGCCGGCGGAAGGCTAAGCGTGTTGCCACGCCGATTCTCGAAGTCCGAGCGCCAGGTCACCGTCATCGGGCGTGGCAGCGGCATGAAGGCCAGCGGATTCCCTGCGGACTCCAGTTCCCTCAGCTTCGTCGCTACCTTGGTCTGCAGTTCGGCGGTCGTGGTAAACGACTCGTAGAAGACGCCCGTGCCGTAGTCACCGATGGAGCGGACGAAATCCTCTTGGGCGGGCTCCAACGTCACGCCTAGTACGGCAGCCGCCGTTTGAGATCTTGCTGGTAAGCCGGGGTGGGCGCGAGACGGCCACCGCGTGATCGTCTGTGCGTTGTGGACACATCA
>NZ_VISW01000049.1:0-10155 GCF_007827635.1 Micromonospora sp. CNZ296 | reverse complement strand
TGGTCAGACTGGCGGCGCCAGCATCAAGCCCGAGCCCGCCAAGCCCACTACACCCGACGCCTCAACCTCGAACTCCAGCCATGATCCCGAACGGCCTGCCGTACTAGCCTTGGTGCTTTTCGATGACGCTCAACGCCCGTTACCCGCCTGTGTTCCGCCGTGATCGTGGCTGAGCTTCGAGGTGCCACCCACTCCCGCCTTGCGGGGTGGTTGAACGGGCGCTGGCAAACCCACAAAGCGACGCGCTGCCTGAAACGCCGCCTCGCGGACGTCGTCTGCCGCACCATGATCCGTGACACGGAGACCTCTGTTGCCAACGCCTTGATGCAGAGAGGTGCCGTTACAGATCTTGAAAGGTCAGGTTGGATTCCGCGCGGTCGGGGCGTTCGGTAGGGTCGCTACTGTGAGTGGTGAGCCTCCGGTGCGGGTCGGGTTGCGGGTCGAGGACGTGGGCGCGGCTGCGTCGTTTTACGAAGGCTTCGGTTTCGTACCGGTCGGAACCGTGCCGGGTCGGGATGGCAAGGTGCTGATGGCTATCCTGCGCCGGGGTCCATTGCAGCTGCTGGTCGATGCGTTAGTGGGCATGCCGTTTCCCGACAGTGCGCGGGAGCGTCAGACGTTGGCAGGGCCGCGCGGTCTGGGCATGGTCATCGGCATCGAGGTAGAAGACGTTGATGAGATGGCCCGGAGTTGCCGCATCGCGGGCTGCGTGATCGGGGCTGGCCCACTGGATGCTGCGTGGGGCGAGCGGTACGTCGAGGTCGAGGACCCATACGGGTATGCCTGGAAGTTCTTTCATGTGCTGCGGGGTGGGTCATGACTGACCAAGGTTGGTGACCAGGTTGACGGCGACGGCCAGGATGCCGGTTCCGAAGGTGTACGAGAGCAGTGCGTGCCCGAGCGCGATCCGGCGCATGTGGTTACTCGTCGGTTCGTTCTCGCCCGGGGCATAGGACATGCCGACCGTGAAGGCGATGTACGCGAAGTCGGCGTACGCCGGTGGATCTTCCCGCTTGAAGTCGATGCCACCGCCGTCGTCGCGGTAGCACAGCCGGGCGTACTTCAACGCGAAGACCGTGTTCACCAGCGCCCACGCCAGGACCACCGCGATGACGCTGAGGATCACCAGCGTGACTGCCACTGCGTCATGCTGGTTCGAGGCGCGCACGAGCGCCTCGGCCACGGCGGCGAGACTGGCAACGGACGCGATCAGGATCGCCGAGTCGGTGGAACGGGAGTGCTGCTCCGCCTCGGCAAGCTGCTCGGTACGCTTCGGGCTCGCCGACCAGCAGGCCCGCCACACCCAAACGAGGATCGTGCCCGCCGCGATCGTCCAGACCACCAGCGGCGTCAGCTCCGGCGCCCCGACGAGCGCGGTGGCCGTGCCGGCGACGACACCGGCGGCCAACGACCACAGCGCACGCCTGACGGACAGCAGGCGTCCCGGCGCACGTCCCGATCGCTGCTCCACCCGTTCAGCGTTCCGGATCAACCGGGCCGGCCAGCGGAAACCCGGAGCCATCACCGGATCGGGCCGCATCGAGGGTGGGGCGGGGTGGCCGGTGTGCTGCGGGGAGGGTTCCTCATCCGCGACCGCAAGTACACCGCCGCCTTTCGATCACGCCTTCGCCGCCCGAACTCGGCGGAGATGTCTGGGGCGCAAGACGGCGGAGAGCGTGGTGCTGTCGGAACACTGAGCGCAATTCGGTCCCCCGCCGATGGCCAAACTCGGACGCCTGCCGGACGCCTGGGTCAAGTCCACCGGTAACAACGCAGCGCTCGTGAGGGCAGACCGCAGGGTCCGCGGGTACCGGGGTCCCGCGCCTCCCGGCCTGCCGGTCAAGGCGCCGATCCGATGGTGGGCAGGCCGCAGGCGCCGACGGGGCCCAGCGCCTGGGACGCTCCGGTGCGACCTCCGCGACAACCACCCTCAGTGGCTGCCCTGCACCCGCAGCGAGTACAAACCCTGGCCTCCCCAGAAACCCATAAAGGCCAACTCTGTGGGCGAAAGGTGCGTAGCGTTCAGGTGGGCCTGTGCCGAGGACCCACCCCACCGGCAGAAAGGGTATGAGATGTCGCTCGACGCGTTCCGCATCCCTGGCGGCTCCTTGGACGACTTGATCAGTCGGTTCTTCGGCGGAGACCCGTTCGCGGGACGTCCGGTGGAGCGGGTCGACCTGTCCCGGCTGCTCTCCACCGAGTCGCGGCAACTGCTGCAACGGGCAGCCGAGCAGGCTACGGAGTGGGGCAGCCCGTACCTCAATGTCGAGCACCTGCTGTGGGCCGCAGCCCAGGCCGACCCCACCCGCCGGATGCTCGGCGCGAGCGGCGCCGACCCCGACGACCTGGCCCGCCAGATAGAGTCGGCCGTCCCCAAGGGCAGGCCACGCGAGGACACGCCTCCGCTCGCGCCGGCGGCGAAGCGCGCCCTGCTCGACGCGCACCGCGAGTCGCGACGGTCCGGCGCGACGTACATCGGCCCCGAACACCTCCTGCTCGGCATCGCCGCGAACCCGGAGACGACCGCGGGCCGGGCGTTGCGGGCGCTCGGTGGGGCCGTCACCGGGCCCACGCCGCCGGCGGGCGGTGCCGACGGGCGCGGAGCCAGCAGCACCCCCACCCTTGACCAGTACGGGCGGGACCTCACCGAGGACGCCCGGGCCGGTCGGCTCGATCCGGTCGTCGGCCGTGATGACGAGATCGACGACACGATCGAAGTGCTCTCCCGGCGTACGAAGAACAATCCGGTGCTCACCGGCGAGCCGGGCGTCGGCAAGACGGCGATCGTCGAGGGCATCGCGCAGCGCATCGTCAACGACGAGGTGCCCGAAACCCTGGCCAACCGGCGTGTGGTCGCACTCGACCTGTCCGGGATGGTGGCGGGCACCAAGTACCGCGGTGAGTTCGAAGAGCGCCTGAAGAACGTGATCCAGGAGGTGACGTCGGGCGAGGACGGGCTGATCCTCTTCATCGACGAACTGCACACCGTTGTCGGCGCGGGCGGCGGTGGCGAGGGGGCGATGGATGCCGGCAACATGCTCAAGCCCGCCCTGGCCCGCGGCGAACTGCACGTGGTCGGTGCGACGACACTGAACGAGTACCGTCGCTACATCGAGAAGGATCCTGCGCTGGAGCGCCGGTTCCAGCCGATCCTGGTGTCGGAGCCGAGCGTGGAGGACACCGTCGCGATCCTCAAGGGCATACGTGACCGGTACGAGGCGCACCATCAGGTGCGCTACACGGACGAAGCGCTGGACGCCGCGGCTGAACTGTCCCACCGTTACATCACCGACCGGTTTCTGCCGGACAAGGCCATCGACCTGCTCGACCAGGCGGGGGCCCGGGTCCGGCTTCGTTCCCGCACCCCGGCTCCGGACAAGAAGGAGATCGAAAGGCGGCTGTCCCAGCTGCGCCGGGAGAAGGACAGCGCGGTGGCGAACGAGGATTATCAACGCGCGGGTGCGCTGAAAGCCGAGATCGGTGCGGCAGAGCGGGATCTGGCGGCGGCGCAGGAGGGCACGCCTCCGGTGCCCGAGGTGCATATGAGCGACATCGCCGAGGTGGTCAGCCGCCGTACCGGTGTTCCCGTCACCCAGCTCACGGAGGTGGAGAAGCAGAGGCTGAGGCGCATCGAGGAGCAACTGCACGAGCGCGTGGTCGGCCAGCACGAGGCCGTACGGGCTGTGGCGGCCGCCGTACGCCGATCGCGTTCCGGGCTGAGTGACCCCCAGCGACCCGACGGGTCGTTCCTCTTCCTCGGACCCACCGGCGTCGGCAAGACTGAACTGGCCAGAGCCCTCGCCGCGGCGCTCTTCGGCGACGAGTCCAGCATGATCCGCTTCGACATGAGCGAGTTCCAGGAGCAGCACACGGTCAGCCGGCTGGTCGGAGCGCCCCCGGGCTACGTCGGGTACGAGGAGGCCGGTCAGCTCACCGAGGCGGTCCGGCGCCGGCCATACTCGGTGCTGCTCTTCGACGAGGTGGAGAAGGCGCATGCGGATGTGTTCAACGCGCTGCTGCAGGTGCTCGACGACGGTCGCCTCACCGACGCGCAGGGTCGCACGGTCGATTTCAGCAACACCATCCTGATCATGACGAGCAACATCGGCGCGGACCGCATTCTGGCCGCGCAGGCGGCAGGGCGTCCGGTCAACGACCAGCGCGAGGAACTGATGGGGCTGCTGGGGCAGCGGTTCCGGCCGGAATTCCTCAACCGGATCGACGAGATCATCGTCTTCACCGGCCTGGACCGGGACCAGCTCCTTGAGATCACCGGCCTGCTGCTGGACCGCACCCGCCGTCGGTTGCACGCACAGAACATCAACCTCGAGATCAGCCCGGACGCCACGCAGTGGCTGGCCAACCGGGGCTACCAGCCCGAGTACGGGGCGCGGCCACTGCGGCGCAGCATCCAGCGCGAGTTGGAAGACCGGCTGTCGACCCTGCTGCTCGAGGACGGGGCGAATCCGGGCGACACCATCGATGTCAATGTCGTCGGCGGCGAGCTCGACCTCTCGGTCCGGCCCGCCGCCGTACCGGCTGGCACGTGACACCCGACGAGCAGCTCGGCGAGCCGTCGCGGTGTGTCCCGGGGGCTCCACCCCGGCGAGTTGTTGCAGCAGATCATCCAAACCGCGGCCGTGCTGGGAGGGCTTGACGACGACGCCGGCGCAGGCCGGTCAGCCTGCGGGACAACCGCCCGGCCAACCCCCTGTGCCTGAAGGACGTCGCCATCGGCCCCCAATGCGTAGAAGGCGCTGCGCCGCACGGGCGGCATCCGCTGCACCCCACTGAATGACGGCACCGTGAGCGCCGGACCGGTCGACGTGACGGTCAGTCGCTGACAACCGGCCGCCATCACCGGCTGGCCGTCTGGAGGCGGCCGGTGATCGTCCTCAGGCAGCGCCGACGTCGGTGGTGAAGGTCGCGAAGGCGAGCAGGCCGGAGTAGGCGGCCAGGCCGATGGTGAACCAGGTGAAGCTGGAGTGCCTTTCGGGGGCCAGTTCGTCGACGAAAATGTTGAGCAGGATCCCGCCACCCAGGAAGGCGGTGAGCACGTTCATCAGCACGCCGGTGGGCTGGACGGCGACCGCGGTCACCCAGCCGCCAGCGGCGCCGGCGACCAGGACGAGGCGCCACCCGGTGGTGAGGCTGACCGGGAAGTGCTCGGCCAGGACGCCGTCGGTGGCCAGCACGTGCAGCCCCATGGCGACGGCGAACAGCACCGCCGGCCCGAGCCCCGCGTCCAGCTTAGTCGCCAGGGTGTACGTGATCAGGCCGCTGTACAGGGCGAAGAAGCCGAGCTGGAACCCGAAGACCAGCCGGGTGGGCTCTTGCCGGCGCTGCTGCGAGCGGTGGGTGACACGTTCCAGGGCGTAGAACGTGAAGAAGCCGACCAGCGCGACGAGGAACAGCACGAATCCGCGGGCCGGGGTGGGCCTGATCTCCTCCTCCAGGACGTGGGCCACCGCCTGGTTGCCCTCCGCGAGGCGCGGCAGCAGGTAGAGGAACACGTACGCGGCGGCGATGCCGCCACCGAGGGACGTCGCCGCGTGGGTGGGCACCGGCAGTCTCCGGCGGATGGCCGGCGCGAGAAGGTGCAGGGCTCCCAGCGCCACCGCCGCCGCCAGCGCCGCCCACAGGCTGCCCGCCCGGGTGAGCGTCACCGGGGCGGTGGGTTGCCGGCGGCCGGCTTGGAGCGCTGGAAGATGCCGAACAGCCAGAGCAGGGAGGGCGCCAGCAGCAGCGCTCCGACCGCGAGGACGGCGAGCACCGTGGCGAGCACGGTGGGATCACCGGCCGCCTCGGTGACGGTCAGGTCGGGCGGCAGCAGGTCTGGGTACTGGGCGGCGCCCCAGGCCCAGAGGACGGCCGCGACCGCGAGGGCCGCGGTCACCCGCACCGCCCGGTAGCGGCCGGTGGCGATCAGCACCAGCGACCCGAGCCCCGCGGCGAACGAGAGCAGCACCAACGCGAGCGCCCGGCCCCGAAGATCGGCGAAAAGGTCCGGCGCGTCGGCGGCGACGACGGCCAGCCCGGCCGCCGCGCCGACGCCCACCACTATGCCGGTGACCAGGGCGCGGCGGCGGAACTGGGCCACCAGGTCGGCGGCACCGGCGCGGCGCGCGTCGTGGATGAGGTAGACCGCGGCGAGGTACGCGCACACGCCGATCGCGAGCAGTCCGCCGTAGATGGAGGTGGGATTGAGCCAGCTGCGCCAGATGTCACCCTCGGCGATGCCGGGTGGGACGCGACCGGAGGCGACTGCGCCGACGATCGAGCCGAGGAAGAACGGGGTGGCCACCGAGGAGAGCGCGAAGGTGGCGCCGTAGAGGCGTTGCTCGGTGAGGGTGTGACTGGCCTTGCGGAAGGCGAAGGCCGCGCCACGACCGATGATGCCCAGGGCGGCCAGGGTCAGCGGGATGTAAAGGGTGGAGGCGAACGCGGCGAACGCGGGCGGAAAGGTGGTCCAGAACAGGGTGATCACCAGGATCAGCCAGACGTGGTTGGCCTCCCACACCGGGCCGATCGAGTGCGCGATCAGTTCCCGGCGGGCTGCGCCGCGGCGCGCCCCGCCGGCGAGGAGGTCCCAGATCCCGGCGCCGAAGTCCGCGCCGGCGAGCAGGGTGTAGAGCGTCAGACCGGCCAGCAGCACCCCGAGCAGGACGTCGACGACGGTCATCGGCCGCTGTCCACCGGTTCGGGTACGCCCTCCTGCGGAGCGACCGGCTCGTCGCGGTGGCAGGCCATCCGCCACAGAACCGCGACGGTGGCGACGGTGAGCACCGCGTAGACGGCGGCGACCAGGGCCAGGCCGGTGGCCAGGCCCGGCGCCGGATTTACCGCCTCGGCGGTGCGCAGCACGCCGTACACGATCCAGGGTTGCCGCCCGACCTCGGTGACGACCCAGCCGGCCTCGACCGCGACGGCGGCGGCGACCCCGGACAGGGCGGCGGCCCGCAGGAACCACGGCGAGCGCGGCGGACCCCGACGCCGCCACCACGCAAGCGCCCACCAGGCGGAAAGCGCTACCAGCCCGAAGCCGATGGCCACCATCAGCTGGAACGCCCACTTGACCACCGTCACCGGTGGCTCCTGATCGTCGGGCACCTGGTCCAGGCCCATGACCACGGCGTCCGGATCCCACCTGGCCAGCAGCGACAGGGCGTTGGGCACCTCGACTGCGTACCGCAGTTCCCCGTCGACGTAGACGCCGCCGAGCGAGAGCGGCGCGCCGGCCTCGGTGCGGGCCAGCCCCTCCATCGCGGCGAGCTTGGTGGGCTGGTACTCCGCGACGAAGTGCGCCGCCCAGTCGCCGACCACGACCTGCACCGGGGAGAGCACTGCAGCGACGGTGAACGGGATGGCGAAGCCGAGCCGGTGGTAGCGGTCCCGGCGGCCGCGCAGCAGGGCCACCGCGTAGACGCTGGCGATGCCGAAGCCGGTCACCATGAACGCCGCGACGATCATGTGCAGGGTCTGCGGCGGCGTCGCCGGGTTGAACATCGCCTGCCACGGCCTGACGTCGGTGACCTCGCCGGAGACCAGGTCGAAGCCGCGGGGCTGGTTCATCCAGGCGTTTGCCGACACCACGAAGAACGCGGACGCCACGCCCGCGACACAGACCGGCAGTCCGGAGAGCAGGTGCACCCGGGGTGGCACCCGGTCCCAGGCGTACAGGTAGATCCCGACGAAGATGGCCTCGACGAAGAACGCGATGCCCTCCATCGCGAACGGCAGGCCGATCACGTCGCCGAAGCGGCCCATCAGGCCGGGCCAGAGCAGCCCCATCTCGAACGACAGGATGGTCCCCGACACCGCGCCGACCGCGAACAGCACGCCCATCGCCTTGGCCCAGCGGTGCGCCAGCCGGGTGAAGGTCGGGTCCCCGGTGCGCAGACCGCGCCACTCGGCGAAGACGGTGACCGCCGGCATGCCGACGCCGAACGAGGCGATCACGATGTGCCAGCCCAGGGACAGGGCCATCTGCACCCGCGCCGCCATGAGGTCTCCCGGGGCGGCGTCCTGGGCGAGCAGGTCAACCAGCATCGGGTTCCCCACCTTCGTTGCGTGTCAGCCCTATGGTGGTCTAACGGCCCGGCTGCTGGTCGGCAACGCGAATGCCGCATCCCGGGCGCGGAATCAGGGCTTGTACTCGCTGCGGGTGCGGGGCAGCCACTGCGGGTGCTTCTCCCGCAGGTAGCGAACCATCGCCTCGCGCAGGTCGCAGCGGAGGTCCCAGGCGCTCGGCCCGTCGGCGGCGGACGCCTGGATCTGGATGACGACGGTCTGCGGGTTGGCATCGACCATCTGAAGCACCCACTGATGCCGGTCCCACAGCGGCGACGCCTCGATCAGGCGCTGCGCCTCGACGCGCAGGTCGTCCAGGTTGGCGGTGTGGTCGACGTGGATCTGGACCTTGCCGACCACCCGGGTCTCGTGTCGCGTCCAGTTCTGGAACGGGCGCTCGGTGAAGTAGGTCGTGGGCAGGATGAGCCGGCGGTCGTCCCAGAGCCGGATCACCACGTTAGTCAGTTTCACCTCCTCGACGCGACCCCACTCGCCGTCGATGACGAGCACGTCACCGATGTAGAGGCCGTCCGCGAAGGCGACCTGGATGCCGGCGAAGGCGTTGCCCAGCGCGGTCCGGGCGGACAGGCCGATCACGGCGCCGATCACACCGGCCGAGGTGAGCACCGAGATGCCGAACAGGCGTATCGGCTCGAAGGTGGTCATGATCAGACCGATCGCGACGATCGTGACCGCCGTCGAGGTCAACCGTCGCACCGGCCGGATCTGGGTGCGGGTGCGGCGGATCCGACGGTCGGCCATCACCCCGGCCGGCAGCCGGCTGAACGCCACGATCTCGGCGACGTGCAGCGCCCTGACCACCAGCAAGGCGACGCTGCCGATCAGCAGCAACAGGATGGCGTGCCGGCCCTCGCGCAGCCACCGGCCCGGCCCTCCCGGCAGCGCGGCGTAGAGGCCAGCGAGTAGCAGAACGGCGGTCGTCGGGCGGCGGCAGGCCTGGCGCAGCGGCGCCAGCAGCCATTTGTAGCGACCATGGGCGATCCGGTTGACGAGTACGCCGCTGAGCACGTCCACCAGCACGGCCGCCGCCACCGCGGCCAGCATGATCACCGCTCGGCCCATCAGCTGCCGTTCACCGCGATACCGATGGTCATTACTTCCGCTCCCGTCCGGGTCGTCCCCACGGCAGCGTGTCACGAGACGGCCGATCGCCGGGCGTACATCGCGACCGGCCGAAGTCCCCCGGCGGCCGCGGCACGCGGCGCCGCCGCCCGGGGCTCGGGTGGCGAGGAGGTCGCCCGTGATCATCCGCGCTAGCCGAATCCGCCGTGGGAGGCAAAAACCAGGCCGCGGTGCACACCTGGTACCCGGCCAAGTTCGGCGGAGGTCCGGTGGCGCCGTTGCGGACCGTCGCCGATGCCATTGCCACCTGGCCCGAGTACGCCACCGCCGTGGCCGTACGCCTCGACGCGCATGACCAGATCACGGTATGCGCGCCCCACGGCCCCGACGATCTGCTCGATGGGGTGTGGCGGCGCAACCCGGCCAGGGCCAGCGCGGAGATCTCCCGGCGGCGACTCGCCCGCCACCGCCCCACCGAACGCTGGCCTGGTGTCCGCGTCGTGATGTGACCCGGCGCTCGAAGCCCGCTGCCCGAGTCGACCTGCTAATCGCAGGGTGCCCCGTTGCGACATGTGAGTGCGTCTAAGGATGTCTCGTAACTCGGTGATGGCGTTGCCGCGCAACGGTTCCTGGATCAGCCGGCCAGGATGATGTTGTGGAGGTGGGCGATGCCGGATGCGGTGTCGGCCAATGTGTGGGCGGCGCGGCGGTAGTCGCGCAGGATCTTGAAGCATTTCATGCGGGCCAGGGCGTGTTCGACCTGCGCTCGGACCGAGCGATCCTGCTTGTTCAGGTCCGCCTTCCACTCGGGCAGATCACTGCCGTCAGCGGGCTTGCGGTACGGGATGATTACCTCAGGATTGCCGCGGTAGGCGCCGTCTGCCATGACCGGTCGGCCGGCCAGCTTTTAGTGAGTGTTTGAGATTCCGGCTCAGGTGTGGGTTGCCTGGGCCGGTTTCGTGTGTCGGGCCAGGCGGGTGACCATGACGTGGATCATGGCCC
>NZ_VISW01000048.1:0-10801 GCF_007827635.1 Micromonospora sp. CNZ296 | reverse complement strand
CCAGTCAGGGTTGGCTGCGGTGATCACCTGCACCCAGGGATCCTGACCGATCGTCCTGACTAGACAGACACCGGGGTTACGAGACGTCCCTTAGGTGAGCGGGTGCTCGCGTCGGCAATCCCGGTGTACGTCGCTGTCTCCAGCGCCCACCGGGCGGCGGGTCTTCGGGAGATCCCCCTGGAAGGGCTCAAAGAAGAGGCATGGATCAGGCCGCCCGGCGGAGAGGACGGTTCCCTGTCCGCCTTCTGGCAGGCGGCCCGCAAGGCAGGCTTCACCCCGCGAATCCAGTTCGACGTGCCTAGCGGCGGCGGGCGGCAGCTCGTCGGCTCCGGACGCGCCGTTCAGCTGGTGGAGCCGACCTCCCATGGCGGTCCGGGAGTCGCAGTCGTTCCCCTCGCCGGGGAACCGCTGCGCATGCACCTCACGCTCTGGTGGCATCGCCGTCGCATGAGTGCCGAACAGGCCGACCGCCTCTTCGAGGTTATCCTCGGCACCTACTCGACGTTCGCGATGGAGAGCCCCGTTTTCCAGCCGCGCTGGTCGAGGCACCCAACAGCTTGTCTGACGGCGCCTCGCGACGACGAACAGCACTCTCATCGACCAGCAAGCACGCCCCGGTGCGTGGAGGGATCGACGACCGCTATCCCGCCGAGGCGGCGGTCCGCTTGAGCCGATCGTGTGCGTCGTCGTACGCGGCAGCAGGATGGGGGACCAGCCGTCTCCCGATCGCGGCGAGAAGCGTGTAGTTCGCGTCGCGCACGTTGCCGAGGGCCGTCCGCCCTGCCTGCGAGACGAGCTGATGAGCGTCCAGCATCTCCAGCCCCGCCAAGGATCCGACCCAGCTCACCAGATCCTGGTGAGCTATTCGATAGGCGTCATCGAGAGGACGGGCGCAGCCGATCGACATGAGATCGAGGTCGGTCTCCAACCGTGGCCAGCTGGTTTGCCATCCCTTGATCACCTCAATGGCGACAGTGGTGACGGTAGCGATCGCCACACCGGCCGGACAGGCCTGGCCGTGCCCCTGGCGAGCGTGGCCGTCACCGAGCGCAAGCATCGCCCCGTGAACGTTGACACCCAGGTACAGGGTCGCGCCCGCACGCGCCTCGGGGATGTCGAGCTTCCCGCCGTAGAAATCAGGCACCATGGTGGACCGAGCCTCGAGTCTCCCGGGAGACACGCCTATGGTGCCGATAGTCGGCTCCAGCGGCAGGTCCACTGCATGGTCCGTTCTCGTCGACTGGAACCGGACCGTTCCAGCCCGACGGTCTATCTCGTAGAACCAGACCCGCGCCTCGACCGGTGCGCCAAGCGCGAGCGCTCGCACACCGGTTCCGAGCGCGCCGATGTGTGGAGGCGTGGACGACACCCCCCAGTCTCGCGCGGGAACGACCGAGACGATGTGGATGGCGAGTGTGTCACCGGGCTCGGCCTCCTCGATCAGGAAGGGTCCGGAGACCGGATTCAGATGCGGCGTCTCCAACATCCAGGACGACAGGTCGGTCGCACTGCGAAGCCGGCCACCGAAGCAGTCCTCGGTGTACACCTCCAGCACGTCACCGGAGCGCAGATGCGCGACTGGTATCCGACCCCCGAACGTGTAAGCGAGTTGTCGCTCGGCGGGCCGATGACCGATCTTCCCCATGACATCACACTCGTCCCTCGTCATGCTGCTTCGTCTGGTAACGGCCCGCCGGACCACGTCCCTTGCCGCAACGCATCGCGGTCCTCCATGAAGTGCGCCGCGGCGCGGCCCAGAACGATCGGCGATCAACGCGCCGCATCGCTCCCGGATGTCTGCGTGATCTGCTCCCGCGCCGGAACCGGTCGCAACGAGACTCCCCGCCCCCGAGCGGTGTGCAGGTATTTCGTGCCTGTCGAGCGCTCGCCCAGCTTGCGCCGCAGACGGGACAGCAGGACGTCCAGGGACGCCGCCGACGGCAGGCCCTCCGCGCGGATCCTCGTCCGGAGCTGCGACCGTGGCACCACCCGGCCGGGGTGCTCCGCGAGATAGGCGAGAAGCTCGAACTCGGTACGCGTCAGCGCCACGGGTCGTCCGTCCACTGAGACGCTGCGACCTGCCACATCGATGCGAAGAGCGCCGACCTCGGACGGCGCCGGAGGCGGTGCCGGCGGAACCCGGCGCAGCAGAGCGCGGACGGAGGCGTCAACCACCGCGGGTGGACACGGCTTCGGCAGGAATCCGTCTGCGCCGGCGCGCAGCATGCGGACGACGTCATCATCGATACTCCTGATGCTGTGTGCCAGAACCGGGCGGCGGGACGCGACACACAGCAGGCGCATCAGCAGCAGCCCGTCCACCGCCGGCACGACCGGGTCCACGATCACGACATCCGGCCTCCGGTGGGTGTGGCAGGTCAGGTCGGACAACGTCCGCCCGCTCTCATGGAGGGCGATCTCGGTGACCAGATGACCGAAGCGCGTCAACTGATCGCCGAGTAGCCGCCGATAGCGATGGTCTTCGTCGATGAGCAAGATGGTCGCCATGGTTGCCGTCCGGTGTCTGAATCGTGAACACCTGGACGATCGCACGACCGGACCGCCCGCTTTCATGTCATCTGTCCATCACGTCGCCTGATCGATCCGACGACCCTCGACGCATCGCTCACAGGTTCCGGTAAGGCCCAGGCGGGCCACCCTGACCACCCGCTGTGGACTCGTTGTGGCCGCTGGAGCCGCCTGGCTAGCGTCCACCCCCCAAGCATCCATCGAAGTGCGTCAGCGCCTTTGCTGGATCACACCCTCGCCCATGAGGAGAGAGCATGTCTGGACACCCATTGCGGCGAAGACTAGGTCAGCTGATCGGCGTGCTCACCGCGCTGACGCTCGCCTGCGGCGTCATCGCGCCGCCGGCCGCCGCGAACTCGGCGCGGCCCGTGCCACCCGGGCAGCAGGCCAGGAAGGCCGATGCGGCACCGCCGGCAGCGGGCGATGCGACTGTTCGGGGCAAGGACCGGGTAGACCATGTGAGCGAGCAGGCGCTCCCCGTACACAAGCGCCCGCCGCAGCCGGCCGCGAAGGACGCCGCCCGTGTCGACTACGACCGCCCGGCAACCCCGAAGCGACGCGCTCGGCCGTCGGACGCCGGGTCTCGCGCCGCCGCTGCCGCCTGCAGCACCGCAGACTTCACCAGCCGAACGGGGTCGGCGCTGGTCAGCCAGATCAAGGGATCCACGGTCGACTGCATCAACAGCCTGTTCAGCCTCTCCGGCAGCGATGCCTACAACGCCTTCCGCGAGGCGCAGATGGCAAGCGTCGCGTACGCGGTGCGCGACGGCTCGCCCGGCTACCCGGGTAACCCCTCCACCGGCATGCCCCAGCTCGTTCTCTACCTGCGGGCCGGCTACTACGTGCAGTGGTACGACACGAGCGTCGGAACCTACGGGCCGGCACTCCAGACCGCGATCCGCTCAGCGCTCGACGCCTTCTTCGCGAACCCACGCGCCTGGGACGTGACCGACGCCAACGGTGAGACCCTGGCGGAGGCGGTGACGCTCATCGACAGCGCACAGGAGAACGCCCGATACCTGTTCGTGGTGAACCGGCTCCTGACCGGCTTCAACTCGTCGTACACCTCGTCCTGGTACATGCTCAACGCGGTCAACAACGTCTACACGGTGCTGTTCCGAGGCCACCAGGTGCCCGCGTTCGTCTCCGCCGTGCAGGCCGACCGCACCGTGCTCGACAACCTGTACAACTTCGCGAACACCCACGCTGGTCTTCTCGGCACCGACAACGGCTACCTCACGTCGAACGCGGGCCGGGAACTCGGACGATTCCTGCAGCACGCCCCGCTCAAGCCCATCGTGCGGCCGATGGCGTCGGCGCTTCTCTCGCGAAGCAACATGACCGGCCCGACCGCGCCGCTCTGGGTCGGCGTCGCGGAGATGACCCAGGCATACGACGTCGCCAACTGCTCCTACTACACCACCTGCAACCTCTCCGCCCAGCTGACCAGCTCTGTCCTGACCATCAACTACACATGCAGCCCGTCGATCAAGATCGTCGCGCAGGACATGACCTCGGCTGAACTGAGCCAGTCCTGCACCAGCCTGAAGGGCCAGGACGCCTACTTCCACAGCCTGGTCGCAGACAGCGGGCCGGTGGCAGGCGATGTCAACACCGACATCGAGGTTGTCGTCTTCAACTCGAGCACCGACTACCAGACCTACGCGGGCGCCATCTACGGCATCGATACGAACAACGGTGGCATGTACCTGGAGGGCAACCCGTCGGACCCCAACAACCAGGCAAGGTTCATCGCCTACGAAGCCGAGTGGGTCCGGCCGGCCTTCCAGATCTGGAACCTCAACCACGAGTACACCCACTACCTCGATGGCCGGTTCAACATGTACGGCGACTTCAGCGCCAACATCACCACACCTACCATCTGGTGGATCGAAGGCTTCGCCGAGTACGTCTCCTACTCCTACCGGAACGTCACCTACACCAGTGCCCAGAGCCAGGCGGGCAACCACACCTATGCGCTGCGCACGCTGTTCGACACCACCTACAACAACGACCAGACGCGCATCTACAACTGGGGCTATCTGGCCGTGCGGTACATGATGCAGTCCCATCGGCCGGACATGACGACAGTGCTCGGATACTACCGATCGGGGGCATTCAACGCCGCCCGCACGTACCTCACCAGCACCATCGGCTCACGCTACGACGCCGACTTCGACGCCTGGCTGACGCGCTGCGCGGCAGGGGATTGCGGCGGGAGCACCACGCCGCCCCCGACCAACCAGCCGCCGTCCGCCTCGTTCACCGTGGCGACCAGTGGGCTCACCGCCACCTTCACCGACCGGTCCTCGGACGCCGACGGCAGCATCGCCTCCCGGCAGTGGGCCTTCGGGGACGGGAGCACCTCGTCGGCCGTCAACCCCAGCAAGACCTACGCTGCGGCCGGCACCTACACCGTCTCGCTGACGGTCACCGACAACCAGGGGGCGACCGCGAGATCGTCCCAGACGATCTCGGTCACGACGGGTGGCGGCACCACCGTGCCGGAATGCAGCGGCACTGACACGCGTACCCTCGACCGCAACTGCCAGCGCAGTGGACGCTCCGCGACCGCGGGCAACTACGACTACCTGTACATCTACCTGCCCGCCGGCGTCAGCACCCTCACCATTGCCGTGGCCGGCGGCACGGGCAACTGCGATCTCTACTACAGTCCGTCGAGCTGGGCCACCACCAGCAACGCCACCCGCTCCTCCGCCGGGGCCGGCAACACCGAGTCGCTGGCCATCCCCAGCCCGGCCGCCGGCTACCACTACATCAGCCTCTACGGGAAGACCGCCTGCTCTGGCACCACGGTGAGCACGCGCTACTGAACCACATGTGATGGGTATGAGTTCGCCGCCCGGCGGGAGTTGCCGGGCGGCGCGCCCGCCTGGCCTGTGGCCGCCGCGCCGCCTGCGGCCGCGTGCATAATCTCGGTCATGGGCATCGATGTGCGCCACCTGCGGGCGATCAGTGCCATCGCCGAGGCCGGAAGCGTGACCGGCGCCGCCGCCCGCCTGGGCCTGTCACAGCCCGCGCTGACGGCCCAGGTGCATCGGATCGAGAAGACGGTCGGTGGGCCGCTGTTCGTCCGAAGCCGTACCGGTATGCAACCGACCGAACTCGGCAAGCAGGTGCTCCAGCGCGCCCGCGTCGTGCTGGCCGAGGTCGACGCGCTCGTCGAGGACTTCGGCGACCGGCACCCCATTCCAGGTTTGCTCCGACTCGGCACCGTCCACATCGCCTGCGCGGGCAGCCTCGTACGCCACGTCGCGGAAGCGTTCCCGGATCCGGAGATCGCGCTGCAGATAGAGCCGTCCTCGCGACTGTTGGTGGAGGCGCTCACCCGAGGCCAGTTGGATGCCGCGTTGCTGGGCATCCTTGAGGGCTTCGAGCTGCCGATCGGTCCCACGCTCACCAGCCGGCCACTGATCCCCCGTTACCCGATCTTCGTCGCCATGTCCGCCTCCCACCCGCAGTCCCACCACGAGCAGGTGCGGCTGGCCGACCTGAGAAACGAATCGTGGGTGTGTCCGCCGGGGCCGGACGACGGCTCACTCGCCTCGCTGCGACGGGCCTGCCGCGCCGCAGGTTTCGAGCCGAAGATCCGGTACGAAGCGCCGAGTGGCGCCGCGCACCCACTGGTGGCCGCCGGAGACGGTGTCCGGCTGGTCGACCCGACCTGGGCCCCGGCCGCCGGGACTCGGGTGCTGCCGCTGCGCGGGGAGCCGCAGTTGCTGGCCAGGCTGATGGTCGTCTGGCGGCGCGATGCGCTGACCTCTGCACAGAGCAGCGCTTTGTTCCAGGCCATCACCCGGGCCTACCTGGATCACGTCAACGACAACGCTGCCTTCGCCCGATGGTGGCGGGCCAATCCCCACGCCCATCCCGCAGCGTCGTAGCGATCCGACGGCGATATATAGGCATCAGCTATGGGCAGGATGATGTTGACGCGGTATGTGCCGTCACCTAACCTGCGAATGGCCCACAACTACATAGACACCATTCGAACCTGCACGGGAGAGACTCCGTTCATTCGGAGCGCCGAAGGAGCAAACTCCCAAGAAACTCTCAGGCCCCATTACCGTGCAGGCGAGGTGACTCTGGAAAGCAGACGACCGTCGTCTCACCCACGGTGCAAGCCGCTGACGCAGCGGTGAAGCTCTCAGGTCAATGACAGAGCGGGAGGCAACCGACCGTTCGACGCCGCGTGCGTCGGGACGAGGAGCGCCCCCGTGCACCAGGACCCTGCGGCTCTGCTCCGCTCACCTCTGCATGCATCACATATAGGACACGGAGCTCGATTCACCGACTTCAGCGGCTGGCGGATGCCCCTTCGCTACGGAAGCGAGCTCGCTGAGCACCGCGCCGTACGCGAACAGGCCGGCCTCTTCGACCTCAGCCACATGGGGCAGCTCGAGGTATCGGGGCCGGAGGCCCCGACAGCACTGAACTACGCTCTGGTCGGGCACCTGTCTGCCGTACCGATCGGTGGCGCGCGCTACACCATGCTCTGCGACGCCGCCGGCGGGGTGCTGGACGACCTCGTTGCCTATCGCCTCGCATCGAACCGGTACCTGCTGGTCGTCAACGCCATCAACACACGCGTCGTACATGCGGCCATCAGGACCCGTTGTGCGGACTACGCGGCCTGGGCCGCCGACCGCACGAACGAGCGGGCGATCATCGCGGTGCAGGGGCCGCGCGCCGCCCCCATCGTGGAAGCCCTGACCGGTACGGGACTCACCCGGCTCCGCTACTACACCGCAGCGCTACTGGACATCGACGGTCGTCCAGCCGTCGTCGCTCGTACCGGCTACACCGGCGAAGACGGCTTCGAACTGCTCGTACACGCCGAAGACGCGGTGCGCACGTGGGAAGCAGCGCTTGTGGCCGGTCGGCGTCACGGCTTGACGCCCACAGGGCTGGCGTGCCGCGACACCCTCCGCATCGAGGCTGGAATGCCGTTGTACGGCGCAGAGATCGGCCGTGACGTCACCCCGTTCGATGCCGGGCTGGGGCGGGTGGTGTCCTTCGTCAAACCAGGCGACTTCGTCGGACGAGCCGCGCTGGCCGAGGCCCACAAGAGCGGCGTTACCCGTCGGCTCGTCGGCCTCGTCGCGTCCGGGCAGAGAATTCCCCGAGCGGGCCAGCAGGTGGTGACGCTGACCGACGACGGCCATGGTGCTGATCCGGTCGGCCTCATCACAAGCGGCACCCCTTCACCCACATTCAAACGGCCGATCGCGATGGCCAGCATCCGTGCCGGCACCAGCGACAGCATCCGGCTGGCCGTGCAGATCAGGGGGACCACCGAGCCGGTCGAGATCGTCCCTCTTCCGTTCTACCGTCGTCCGCGGTGATCCGCGGCCATTCCTTGCGAGGGTTCAGCGTCATGAACGTACCGGAACACCTGAAGTACAGCCTCAACCACGAGTGGGTCAACGACTCGGTTCAGCCGGCCGAAGTAGGCATCACCGCGTTCGCCGCCGAAGCGCTGGGTGATGTCATCTATGTGCAACTGCCCGAGCCGGGGAGCCACCTGACTGCCGGTGACGTGTGTGGAGAGGTCGAGTCCACGAAGTCGGTCGCGGAGCTGTATCTCCCGGTCAGCGGAGAGGTCGTCGCCGTCAACGAGGCGGTCATCGCCAATCCGGGCCTGATCGGCGCCGATCCGTACGGCAAAGGCTGGCTCCTGCGGGTCCGGCTGGCGCAGATGCCTTCCCTGATGTCGCCGGACGAGTACCGCGCCTTCTCCAACGAGTCGCGGTAGGCCCCGATGGCAGCCTTCGACGATGATCTGGCCGACCTCGACCCCGCCGTCGCCGAGGCGATCGGCCGGGAGCTACGCCGGCAACACGAGACCCTGGGCATGATCGCCTCCGAGAATCTCGCGCCCCGAGCCGTCCTTCAGGCGCAGGGATCGGCCCTCACCAACAAGTACGCGGAGGGCTACCCGGGACGGCGCTACTACAGCGGATGCGAGCATGTCGACGACATCGAGCGCCTGGCGATCGACCGGGCCAAGCGCCTGTTCGGCGCCGCCTACGCGAACGTGCAGCCGCATTCCGGATCGCAGGCGAACGCCGCCGTGATGGCTGCTCTGATCGAGCCGGGTGACACCATCCTCGGGCTCGACCTCGCTCACGGCGGTCATCTGACCCATGGCATGCGCATCAACTACTCGGGGCGGCTGTACCGGGCCGTGAGCTATCGCGTAGGCGCCGAGAACCACCTGATCGACATGGATGAGGTCCAAGAGCTGGCGCGCGAGCATCGGCCGAAGCTGCTCATCGCCGGCTGGTCGGCCTACCCTCGAACGCTCGACTTCGCCCGGTTCCGGCGGATCGCCGATAAGCTAGGCGCATACCTGCTCGTAGACATGGCACATTTCGCCGGGTTGGTCGCGGCCGGTCTGCATCCCAACCCGGTCCCTCACGCCCATGTCGTCACCCTGACCACGCACAAGACCCTCGGCGGCCCCCGCGGCGGCACCATCCTCAGCGCCTACACCGATCTCGCGCGGAGGCTGGACTCGGCGGTCTTCCCAGGCCAGCAAGGTGGTCCGCTGGCGCATGTCGTGGCTGCGAAGGCAGTGGCCTTTCGGATCGCCGGAGAACCGCAGTTCCAGGATCAGCAGCGGCGCGCCCTGACCGGAGCGAAGATCGTTGCCGATCGTCTCTGCGCCGCCGAGGTCGCGAAGGCCGGCATCCGGGTGGTCAGCGGAGGCACCGACGTGCACCTGGTGCTGGTCGACCTGAGCCACGCGGATCTCGATGGCGCGCAGGCGGAGCGGCTGCTGCAAGGCGTCGGCATCACCGTCAACCGTAACGCCGTGCCATTCGACCCACGCCCGCCGATGGTCACCTCCGGGCTACGGATCGGTACCTCCGGTCTCGCCACCCGAGGGTTCTCCGAAGCGGACTTCACGGAGGTGGCCGACATCATCGCCGATGCTCTGACCGCCAAGGAGGCTGACACGTCGCTACGCACGCGGGTGGCTCGCCTCGTCGATCGGCACCCCCTCCACCCCGGCCACACCTCCTGACCGTACGGGGAACCCGAGCTTCCCGCGGGTGGTAGATCGCTTCGTCACGCCTTGCTTCCTGAGGGCGACAACAGCCCCGAGAAAGGACCCCAATTGCCGAACAAGCTGTTGCTGATGGCGGCCGGCAGTCACCGACTCCGGAGAATCATCGCCGGATCCCCCCTGACCCGGGGCGTGGTGCAACGATTCGTTGCCGGCGAGGTGAACGACGAGGCGATCGCAGTGGCGCGGCGCATCGTCGAATCCGGGATGCGGGTGACGATCGACCATCTCGGCGAAGGAACAACGACAGTCGAGCAGGCTGCCGCTGTACGCGACGCGTATCTCAGCCTACTCTCCGCGACGCGGATGCCCGGTATGGCCGAGGTGTCGGTGAAACTGTCGGCGCTCGGTAGCGCGCTGCCCCACAACGGTCGCCGACACGCCTATCGGCTGACGCGCGACATCTGTGCCGCTGCGGCTGCCGCCGACGCCACGGTAACCCTCGACATGGAGGATCACACCACGGTTGACCTGACGCTGGCCGTGCTGGACGAACTGCGTACCGAATTTCCCTGGGTGGGCGTGGCGCTGCAGGCGTGCTTGCACCGTACCCCGGCGGACTGCCAGCGCCTCGCGTACGCAGGGAGCCGGGTCCGCCTGGTCAAGGGAGCCTACGCGGAGCCGGCGTCAGTGGCATATACGCGACGACGTCAGATCGACGAGGCATTCGACAGGTGCCTGCGGATCCTGATGCAGGGCCAGGGCTATCCCATGGTGGCGACCCACGACCCCCGCCTGATCGACAGCGCCATCGGGCTCGCGAGCGCCGGTGGCCGGAGCACCACCGATTTCGAGGTCCAGATGCTGTACGGCATCCGCGCGAACGAGCAGACGCGGCTTGCGGGGGAGGGCTACCGCGTGCGGGTGTATCTGCCGTATGGACAGGACTGGTACGCATATTTCACCCGCAGGCTTGCCGAGAAGCCCGCGAACCTGCTCCTCCTGGCTCGATCCTTCAAGCCTGGCGCCGCCGACTGATCGCGACGCGGAGCTTCCGGCATCGTTCGTCGCGGACCAGGCAGCCATGGGCGGTCGCGCGGAACCGAAGACCACCGTGCGTGGCGATGACAGGAGCATTGCGCCGTGATCAGTGTTTTCGATCTTTTCAGCGTCGGTATCGGGCCGTCCAGCTCGCACACCGTCGGGCCGATGCGGGCCGCCCGTACGTTCGTGGCGGGC
>NZ_VISW01000047.1:0-11350 GCF_007827635.1 Micromonospora sp. CNZ296 | reverse complement strand
AGCCCACTCCTCCAACTTGATCACCCCTCCAGACTTACGGAAGGGGGTCAATCCCAATCCGCCGACAGAGGGTCAGTCTCAAGCCGTCGTCGACACGAGTCACCCTTCCTCGCCGTCGAGCAGGTCGCGGCGCCACTCCGCGAATCGGCTACGGAGATCGTCCAGCGCTGGGCCGGTGATGCCGTACTGGGTGAAGTCGTCGGAGTCGAGCTGGGCGGCTTGTCCGAGGGCGTCGGCGAAGATGCGCGGGTCGAAGCCGCGGTCGGCGCGCTGCGCGAGGGTGAGGAGGGCTTCGCGGGTGTAGCGGCCTGACCGCAGGGTGGCGTCGATGTCGATGAAGTCCCGGGCGAACGCTCGCCCGTAGAGGGCGCTCATCTTGTTCGCTACCGCGTCGTCAGGGTGGAGGACGGGTCCGATCGCCATGAGGATTGGTTCGTTGGCGCGCCAGTCCACGCCGAGTTCGACCTTGGAAACCCGGGTGCCGTCGGTGACGGCCAGCCGGGCGAACGTGTCGTATTGCCGCTCGGTCTCGACGGTGAGGCCGTCGTTCCGGTAGGCGTGCACGACGGCGGTGACCGCGGCGGTGAACTCGTCGCGGCGGTCCCAAGCGGTGAACAGGTCGACGTCCTCACTGGGCCGCTCCAGCAGCCCGGCCGCCTGCACCGCGTAACCGCCGGCCAGTGCGAAGCCGTATCGATTGGCAGCCGCGAGCCCGGTACGGGCGAGGCGTTCGTGGAACGGGTCCACCGCTATGCCGCGTTGCTGCGGGTCGCGGCGAGTTCGGGGAAGGCGTCCTCCCAGCGCTGGCGAAGCTGGGGCGGCAGCCAGAGGGTGGGCCAGAGCTGCCGGAGGAGGTCGGCGTCGAGCCAGGTGTTCAGATCCTCGACGGTACTGGCTTCGGTGAGGACCACCTTGTACATGCTGGCCAGGCGTGCGGGCCGGTTGAGGTCGTACTCGGCGTGCCCGGACCAGTCGAGATGACGCGGAAGCGTCACCGTGCCCGCGGTCGGGCCATGCAGATCGGCGAGAGTCGCGGCCACCACGTAGGGCTTCCGGTCGCCGTAGGGCCGGTAGTCCGCCGGCGGCTGGGGTGACGTCCTGCGTCGGCTGAGATTGGTCGCCCGCCGGACTTCCGGTCGTAGCGCCTGGCGGATCGTCTCCCGGCTGTACCCGGTGACCCGTTGCAGATCCACCGGCCGCCAGCCGGCGGCGTGGAACGCCCGCAGCTGCTCGTCCCGCTCGGTCAGCGCGGCGGCCCGCGTCGCCTCATACCGGGAGACGACCGCCTGCAGCTCATCCTCGGAGAACCGGCCCATGGCCCGTAAGCCTACCAGGCTAGGCCCAGCGCGCTTGGCTTACGTCGTAGCTCTGTAGCCGGCGGACCAGTCATGATGATCGCGATTGATGCGCTCATGTTCTGGTGAAGCCGAGGGCCCGGTATCCGGGCATGCGGCGTGGGAGTGAGGCGGCGAGGATTGGTGTGGCCGGGTCGTGGTAGTCGTGGACCTCGGCGAGGTCCTTGCCGGGCGCGGCGCGGATAACGCGGCCGGCGCATTGGACGAGTAGGCCGTCGTAGGAGATCGGGCCGGCGAGGAAGAGGGTGTCGAGGGCGGGGGCGTCGAAGCCTTCACCGATGAACGGTGTGGTGCCGACGACAAGGAGGCCGTCGCCGGCCTTGGCGCCGTCGAGCCGGTCAACGATGGCCCGCCGTTCGCGGGTGCTCATCGCGCCTTGGAGCACAAGCGCCTGATGTCCGCGTGCGGCGAGTAGGGCGGTGAGTGCCTCGACCTGGGCGACCCGGCGGGTCAGCACGAGACAGTTGCGACCGCGGGTCAGGGCCGCGGCGACATCGTCGGCGATCTGGGTGTTGCGGGGCTCGTCGAGGGCCAGCCTTCGGTGCACCTCGGCGAGCGCGCCGGGCGCGTCCAGGTCGACGTCGCCGGGTTGGAATGTGGTCTCGTGGATGAACAGCGCTCGACGGGGTCCGGCGTCGGTGTGCATCGCGGCCGCGAGGGTGCCTTGTTCCTCGTCGGTCAGGGTGTGGCGGACGGGTCCGAGTTGCCAGGTGACGAGTTGGCCGAGGCCGTCGCGTCGGGTGGGGGTGGCGGTGAGGCCGAGCCAGAACTGCGCAGCGACTCGTTTGACCGAGTGCTCGTAGGCTGCGGCGCCGAGGTGGTGGCATTCGTCGACGATGACGTGCCCGTACCCCTGGGTCAGGGTGGCGACGTCGTCGCGCCGGGCGAGGGAGGGCAGCAGCGCGATGTCCACGGTGCCGGTGAGCTTGCGTCGGCCGCCACCGAGTTGACCGGGCTTGATGCTGAGGAACTGCTCGACGCGGGTGCGCCACTGGTCGGCTAGGGCTTTGCGGTCGACGAGAACCAGGGTGGAGGTGCTGCGTTCGGCGATCACGGCGCAGGCCATGACGGTCTTGCCGGAGCCGGGTGGAGCGACCAGGATCCCGTCGTCGTGGGCGAGCAGAGCGCCGACCGCGTTGGCTTGCCTGCTGGTGAGTTCGGCGGTGAACGCGGCGTCGATCTCGGTCCCGGAGTTTCGTACGTCCGTGACGGCCAGCCGTGACCCGGCGCGCTCGACGATCGTGGCGATGGTGTGCCGCAGGCCCCTGGGGAGGACCAGGCGGTCATCGAGGGTGAGGTCGTAGCCCTGGATGAAGCGTGGGGTGTCCCAGGTGGACTTACGTAGCCGCTGCAGCTCGTAGAACTTCGGGTTGGTCATGGCGGCGGCGTGCTTGAACGTCGCCAGCGCGGCGGGCGTGAGCTGCCTGGCGTCGATGCTCAGCCCGGCACCGGCCTCCGCGTGGACCACCGCAGGGAGCGGAGGGTGGACCTGGGTCGCGGTGGACCGGCTCATCGTCGCGACGTCCGCGCCGGTGAGGGCGTGCTTGGCCTGCCGGGCGACGTGTTCGGCGTCGCCAGGGCTGAGCCGATCCAGCGTCGACAGGAACGCCCACTGGTCGGCGTACGGCTCGAGGGTGCCGAGGTCGAGGAAGGTGGTCAGTCCGTCCTTGCGGCGGCGACCCTGAAGCGGCGCGGCGATGAGGTTGCCGAAGCCACCCTCGGGCAGCACGTCCTGGTTGGGGAACAGCCGGTCGTACGAGCGGAGGTCCATCGACCCGCGCAGCACCATCGCCTCACGGAGAAGGACGGTGCCGAGGGACCGCGCGGTGGCCGCGGGAACAGCGCCGGTGAAGAAGACCCACACGTGGGCGCCGCGGCCCGACTGGGAGATCTCCAACGCGGCGGGCACCGCGCTGGCCCGTGCCGCCTTCACGTACGCGAGGGCGTCGAGCATCGCCGTCGGCCCGTCGAAGTCGGCCACGACGAAGTGGCAGGTGTTGCCGGGCATCAGCGGGTACAGGCCCATGAACACGTCGCCGACCAGATGCGCCGCGACGACCTCCGTCGTGCGGGGCAGGTAGGTGGCACCCCGCCGGTCCATACCCTTACGCCAACCGCCCGCGACCGCGGGCATCCACCCGGCAGCGCCGGTACGGGCGTTGTCCCACCGCACGGCGTACACGTCGGCCCGGGCCCGGAACCGGTCGGCGAACAGCGCCAGCTTGTCCCGAGTCGGCGAAGCCATGGTGACCAGCCCTGGCGGCTCAACCGGAGCGGACAACTGCTCCGGCGCCGCAGTCGTGTCCTGGCCGCGCAGCTCCAGCAGACGCGCCAGCCGGGCGTTCTCCGCCCGTAACCGCTCCACCTCCCGCCGAAGATCGACGGACTCGGCCACCGAACCCATGCCGACCATCCTCGCGTATCAGGCTCCGAACACCTCGACACCGGTCCGCTATCCTCCGCCGATGGCATCGAAGGGGACCGCCGCGTTGGAGGCGATGATCGAGGAAGCCACCGTCGACACGGACGGTCACGAGGACGAGCGTGCCGGCCTGTTCGCCATGATCGAGGAGCATCTGGCGGTGCCGTTCACCACCACCGTCCTCGGCGTCGAGGTCACCATAGGCAAGATCGAGCTGGCCGCGGACAGCATCGTCGCGGTCTGCGCCCGAGGCCGCCACCGGCAACGTGTCGGTCTTCTCGACCTTCCGCTACTCACCCCTATGCCGGACGGTGCCGCGTGGATCGATGCCTACCGGCACTGGGCCGGGAGGTAGGCCACGGTGAGCGAGTACCAGTACTACGAGTTCACCGCCGTCGACCGTCCCCTCACCGGCCGGGAGCGGGCCGAGTTGCGGTCGCTGTCGACACGGGCCGACATCACTGCCACCAGCTTCGTCAACACCTACGAGTGGGGCGACTTCAAGGGCGACCCTCGCAAGCTGATGGAACGGTACTTCGACGCGCACCTGTACCTGGCGAACTGGGGCACCCGCCAGCTCATGCTCCGGCTACCGAAACAAGTGCTCGACCCCGCCACCGTCGCCCGGTACTGCCAGGGCGACAGCGCATCCGCGTGGACTGCCGGCAAGCATGTCATCATCGACCTCCACGACGAGGACGAGGACGGCGCGGACGAGTGGGACCTCGACGGCCACGGCCTGCTCACCTCGATCATCCCGGTCCGGGCCAGCCTCGCCGCCGGCGACCTGCGCCTGCTCTACCTCGCCTGGCTGCGCTGCGTACAGTCCGAGGAGATCACCGACGACGAGCCCGAACCGCCCGTCCCCGCCGGGCTGGACACCCTCGACGCGCCCCTCACCGCCGTCGCCGAGTTCCTGCGCATCGACCCCGACCTGATCGCGGCCGCAGCGGCCGGATCGCCGCCGGACGCCTGCGGTGAACCGACCGCCGCGCAACTACGCACCTGGGTCGTCGGGCTGCCCGCCCAGGACAAGGACGCCATCCTGGCCGAGCTGATCACCGGCGGCGACAGCCATCTACGAAACCGACTACTGCGCAGCTACGGCGACGCGCATCCCATCGACGCGTCCACCCCGACGGCCACCCGTACTGCCGGTCAACTGCTCGCCACCGCCGCGGAGCTGCGCGCCGTGCGGGAACGACGGGACGCCGAGCAGCGGGAACGCGACCGGATCCGCCGCGAACGGTCCGCAGCAGCCGCCCGGCAACGGCACCTCGACACCCTCGCAGTCGACCAACCCGCCGCCTGGCAGCGAGTCGACGAACTCATCGCCACGAAGAAGGCCCGCGAGTACGACACCGCTGTTCAACTCCTCGTCGACCTGCGCGACCTCGGCGAACGCGACGAGGACAGTTCGTCGTTCCAGCACCGGCTGGCCGAGCTGCGGGTGGCGCACGCCCGCAAGCCCAGCCTGCTCGAACGCCTCAACCTCGCAGGCTTCGACACCTGACGGCGTGGTTCGCCGCCGGGTGAGCTGACCATCATTGCCTGCACGCGCTGCGGTTCTCGCGCCGGCGCCACGGCCTCAGACGTCGACCGTCGGCCTGCAACAAGGACGGCGTGGGCGGCCATAGTGTGGTGTGAGGCATCAAGTATGGCCGTCGGACGAGGAACTGTGGTCCTCGATCACCGCCGGTGACGAGGCGGCGTTCGGTCGGCCCTTTGACCGATACTCCCGTCCGGTCTACAACCACGCGTTCCGGCTGACCGGGTCGTGGCCGACGGCTGAGGACGTCACTCAGGCGACGTTCCTCGTCGCGTGGCGCCGCCGGCACGACGCCCGACTCGTGGACGGATCGGCGCTGCCGTGGCTGCTGGTCGTCGCCACGAACGCGGTCCGCTCCGAGTGGCGATCGGGGCGCCGATGGCGTGCGCTGCTACGGCGTCTACCAGCGGAGCGGTACGCCGATGGTGACCTCGCGGACGAGGTTTCCGCGCGGCTGGACGACGAGCGGCGGATGGCTGAGGTCCTCTCGGTGGTCCGCGGATTGCCGCCGGCCGAGCGGGAGGCGGTGGCGTTGTGCCTGTGGTCCGGCGTGTCGTACCCGGACGCGGCGGCCGTGTTGGGCATCAGCGAGGTGGCGGTGCGGTCGAGGGTGAGTCGTGCACGCAGCCGCCTGGCCCGCTTGATGCCGCAGGAGATCCAGGAGGGGAAACGGTGAACGACATTCTCGACCTGCCCGCGGAGCGGGACCTGCCGCCGGAGGCGGCGCTCGCGATGCGGGCCCGGATTCTCGGCTTCGTGAGCCCGCCTCCGGCGCGTACGCCACGACTGCGGATCGCCGTGGCTGTGGCGGCGCTGCTGGCCGTGGCGTCCGGGGCCGCGGCGGTGGCGTGGGACCGGCCGGACCGCTCGACCGTACAGGTGCTGGCCATGGGGCCCGGGGAGCTGTCGCCGACGCTGCAGGAAGCGGCGGAGCGGTGCCTGCAGTGGGACTCCCCGCAACGACAGACCCGGCAGAATCCGGGTGAGCGACCCGTCCCGGTGTCCCTGGCCGACCTGGCGGTGGCTACCGAGCGAGGTGACCGCGCGCTGGTGTTGTTCATGAACGACGTCGGCTACGCCACCTGCGACGTGGAAGGGGCGGGAACACCCCGGGAGTCCGGCGGGGGCGCCACTGAGCCGTGGCCGCACGGTGACCTGCTGCCCGGGCCGGTGCAGCGGCTGCTGCTGACCTCCACCGAAGCCGACGGCGGGGACGTCAGCGTCAGCGGCCGGGTCAGCAGCCGCGTCCACCGGCTCGTGCTCGACCACGGTGACGGCCACACCACCACAGCACGACTTTCCGAAGGCGCGTTCGGCCTGATGACCAGCGATGCCCGACTCAAGGCCGGCAACGACCCTGAACTGGTCAGCTACGACGCCCACGGGACGGAGATCGACAGGCGCCCGCTGTTCCAGGCCGAAGACGAACTGGCGCACTGCTATGCGGGTCCGGACGGGAAGCCGATCTACGGCAAACCGACCAGCGGTTGCCGACCCGCCGAGAAGTGGCGAGGGTAGCCGCCGTCGGAGGCTGACCGCTGCCCCGGGGCGTGGGTCGTCACTCACGGGTCAGCCCCGGCGGCAGCGCGTCCTCGCCGGGTCGGACCTGGCGGGCGTTGGCCACCGGGTCACGTTCCAGGGTGTGAATCAGTGGTGCCGGGCCGCCGACGCAGGTCCAGGTGTCGTCCCAGAGCGCGGAGACCAGCCACGACCGGTCCGCGGGAAAGAACAGGTCGGGTAGCGCTCCGCGGCCGTGGCGCATGTGACCACCGGTCCGCCAGGTGAGAGCTTGCTCGGGACCGGCCTGGACCAGCACGTACGGCCAGTTCCAGTAGAGGAACACCCTCGGGGCGTGGGGGAAGACGACGTCGTGGGCGCCGGTGTCGAGGTAGGCCAGCCACCACGGCTGGTCGGGCGTGTGCGTGGTGAGGTGCGCGATGAGGGCGTGCTCGTAGGCGGTGGCGGTGACGTCGTCGGTCTGGTACGTGGTGGCGTAGGCGTCGAAGACCGGCGGGATGGCGGTGGTGATCGAGACGCCGGCAGTGGTGTGACCCGCGATCCAGCTCACGTCGTCGGTGGCGCCGACGCGCCAGTCCCGGCCGTCCTTGCTGACCTGCACACCGCTATTCAAGCCGCTGGGGCGGCGGTTGGCGTGGGAATCAGGCCGGTCTCGGAGCGGCGGCCGGCAACCAGCCGTCGTGGGCCACGATGCCGTACGCCTGCCCTGCGCGCGGTGGAGCGCTGATGCTGCGCAGGTCCCGCACATCGTGTCCGGGATGCCGGCCGGCGACGGCGGCAGGCTCAGGGTTGCCGCGCCCGCGGCGCCGGGGGTGGGTATGGCTGAAGTGTGTTCCGCCGTGATCGTGGCTGAGCCTCGAGGTGCCACCCACTTCTCGCTCCGCGGGCGGGCCGGGTTGAACGAGCGCGGCACCGACAGCCGTAGACCCTGATGCCCGGGAGCGGTGGGTATGGCTGCGTGTGTTTCGTCGAGATCGCTTGGCTCACGGTAGGAGATGCCACCCGCCGCTTCGTCGTCTGCGAGATTCGGTAGACCGCTGATGGAGATCCGCGACCTGCGTTCGCCTCGTGAGAAGGTGTCGGCAATTCCGAATCCACAGACGACGGGCCGACCGAGAAACCCGACCAAGCGAAGGAGCGCAAGGGTGGCGAAGCTGTGGATCGGCGTGGACATCGGCAAAACGCACCACCATGTCGCCGCCGTCGACGGTGACGGCCGGCTGGTCTACTCCCGCCGGGTCGCCAACGACGAGACCGCGCTCCTGACGGTCATGGCCGAGGTGTCGACGCACGGCCGTCCGGTCTGCTGGGCGGTCGACGTCACCACTGGCCTGTCGGCGCTGCTGCTGACCCTGCTGTGGCGCCGGCAGGTCCAGGTCCGCTACGTCTCTGGCACGGTCGCGTTCCATATGGCCGCGGCGTTCGCCGGGGAGAACAAGACCGACGCCCGCGACGCGGTGGTCGTCGCTCAGACCATCCGCATGCGCCCCGACATCCCCCTCCTTGAACCGTCTGACCGGCTCCTGGCCGAGCTGACCGTGCTGACCGGTTACCGCTCGGACCTCGTCGGGCAGCGCGTTGCCACCCTGTTCCGCCTGCAGGAACTCCTCACCGGCATCAGCCCCGCCCTCGAACGGGCCGTGGACCTGAACCGGAAGGCCCCGATGATGGTCCTCGCCTGTTGGCAGACACCGGCCGCGATCCGCCACGCCGGCGTCGACCGCATCACTGCCCTGCTCCGCCGCGGGCACGTCAAGAACGCCACCCAGGTCGCCGAGGCGATGGTCACCGCCGCCCGCCAGCAAACCGTCACCCTGCCAGGGCAACGCGCCGCCGCCGTGGTCGTCGGGCAGATGGCCACCGAGATCCTCGCCCTCGAACAACGCATCGCCGCCGTCGACGACCTCATCGCCGAACACCTCGACCAGCACCCCCTCACGCCGATCATCGGGAGCCTGCCCGGAATGGGAAACCTGCTCACCGCCGAACTGCTCGTCCACACCGCCGGCATGACCGAGTACGACAGCCCTACCAAACTCGCCGCCCACGCCGGCCTGGCACCTGTCTCCCGCGACTCCGGAACAATTTCCGGCAACCATCGGCCGCCCCGCCGATACCACCGCAGGCTGCGACACATTCTCTGGATGGCCGCCTTCACCGCCGCCCGCGAATGCCCCACCTCACGCGCCTACTACGAGAAGAAACGCGCCGAAGGAAAGAACCACCGCCAAGCCATACTCGCCCTCGCCCGACGACGCGTTGACGTTCTCTGGGCACTCATCCGCGACCGTAAGACATTCGCTCGACCGGCACCGGTGATCCGCGCGGCAGCTTGAAACAGACGGCTCCCCGCCGGCGCGAGCCCATCGCGCCGGCCGATCCACCCTGCCCACCAAGATCAACCGGAGTCACATGGAGACTCCGGGTGTGGTCCTGGGCTGGGCGAACAGGGGGCCGGGTGACGTGGGTGAACGTGGGCCACTCCCTGCCACCCCAGGTGAACCCCCAGGTCGCTAGACTAGGCCCTCGCGCCCTCGTAGCTCAGGGGATAGAGCATCGGTTTCCCAAAACGACGCTCCGCTTGTGGCCGCAGGCCGATGATCTGCGGCTCTTCGTTTTCTTTCTTGGTGTGCTGGTCGCAGCGCGGCGTAGCTGTGGTCGCTTGCTGAAGATCAGCAGAAGCGCTGTGGCCCCTGTGTGCGTGCTTTCGCTTCTGGCGACCCCTTCCGTAGGGCCGCCTCGGCTTCGTGCCGTCGATGGATGGCGGCGTCGTTGCGTTGGGAAACGTCAGCGGCGTGGTTATCCGCCGACGTGGCTGCCGGGTCGGCGGGTGGGGTCCGACGGGGTGTCGACGCACTCGGGCACCTCGGGACGCGCCGCACCGGGCAGACGCCCGCCGCGATGCGTGCTTGCGGTGTTACGCCCCCGAGCGCGAGTCATCTGCCTGCACCCAACTGATCGCCGCTGCCGGTCCTGATCATCGAGCCGCCCGGTGCCAGCGCCCTCGCGGCAGCGGACAGAGTACCCAGCAACGCCCAAAGGCGCCGAACCGCGTTCGCGGTGACCAGCCGCGGGTCGGGCACCACGTGCGGAGTCGCCGCCGGCAACCCCGACAACAACGCCTTCTCCGCTTTTTGCCATTGTCGCAGGTCGTCACCGCTGGGCTTCTCCGACGTTGCGCCCGACTGCTGGCGGAAAACGGGGACCCGGCGCAGTTCGTGGGCCGCACCTGTCTCCGCATCCGACGTGATCTCCAGCGAGTCGTCGCCTTACGCGCCCCGGCGGAGCCCGTGGGGATCCGGGTCGACGGTTGGGCCGGGCGTGAACCACAATCGGCTGTGCTCGCGAAGATCCTGCCGGAGGGCGTAGCTGTCGCGGAGTTCCTGTGCGACCCGCCCGAAGCGCGTCCGTACCCGCAGGAGGCGGCAGCCGTCGCAGGGGCGGTGCCGGAGCGTCGCCTGGAGTACGCCACCGTCCGGCACTGTGCCCGGCTTGCGCTCACCCAACTGGGACTGCCGCCGGTGGCCGTGCCGAGCGGCCCCGACCGGGCCCCGATCTGGCCGGCCGACATCGCGGGCAGCATGACGCATTGCACAGGGTACCGGGGCGCGGCGCTGGCTCCGGTCACGCTGCTGGACTCGATCGGCATCGACGCCGAGCCGCACGAGCCACTTCCCGACGGACTCCTGCGCCTGATCGCCCGTCCCGACGAGCTGCCCGGTCTCGCCGCCCTGCGCTCGGCCCGACCCGACGTGCATTGGGACCGGCTGACCTTCAGTGCCAAGGAGTCCGTCTACAAGGCATGGTATCCGCTGGTGCGGCGCTGGATCGGCTTCGAGGACGCCAGTTTGCGCTTCGACCCGGTCGCCGAGACCTTCACCGCGACCGTGCACCAAGCGGGGGAGAGCGTCGCCGTCGGCCCGCTGTCCGTGTTGACCGGCCGTTGGCGGATCGTCCGAGGGCTGCTACTCACCGCAGTGGTCGTGACCGGTCAAGACCGTCGGTGTACCGGCGATGCATGACAAGCAAAGTGGTATTGCCCGACACCGGTGCCACTGCCAGTATCATCCGCGTGGAGTTCCCCTCCGGCGACGCTGGTCGGGCTGGAGAAGACGTTCGCGTTCAACCTGTCCGGGTCGAACTCACCGAAGCCGAACGTCCACCGGTTCAGATCGGGCGGGGCCCAGGTCGGTAGCCGGATGCAGGCTGAAGGAGCGGAAGTTGCCGGCCCGCGACATCGCGTGCACCTCGGTCATTCCGGAAGCACCACAGGTATCCACGGCGAACACATCCCCAGCACCGGCGGAGACGGGCGCATGGGCGGTCGCCGGTGCGACCGCGAGGGCACCACCGATCATGAGGGCGATCGCCACTGAGGTTCTCAGACCCTGGTCACGCCACACGCCAGCCTCCTTCTTAGTGAGTGTTTGAGATTTGGGGTGTGGCGGCGTGTCGGGTTGAGGTGAGGGAAGGCCCTCGGTAGGTCCGGTGGTGTCGAGCCAACCG
>NZ_VISW01000046.1:0-11494 GCF_007827635.1 Micromonospora sp. CNZ296 | reverse complement strand
ACACAACCGCCCATGATCGACGGTGGCTGCACCCGTTCACACACCACACCAAGCCCCAGCTCAGCCAAGGTCAACATCCCCGGCTGGAGTATTAGTGGATCATGCGTTTATCGTTGCCGGCGGCGAGATAACGAAACAGGCGCGGAACTGGATCGGCAACAAGCTGGACGCCTCAAAGCGCAGTCAGATCATGTTCATGGACCGGGAGGACATCCTGAACTTGTTCGTCGTAACCAACCTGCCGCTGCCGAGTGGGGCATGGCCAGAGACGCAGGGGAAGTTTTCGTTCGACGAGCCGCCGTTCTAGGCTCGACCCGGTCGAGATGCATTAGGCCTCAAGCGAACTGAGCGGTCAGCTTGGGAACCGGGTTGATCTACACCGTGGGGTAGACATCCGGCTCAGCAGACCAGCAAGCAGCGTCCAACTTACCGCTGCCAGCGTGCCGTGAACCGCCGGTGTCACCCCTGCACTGGGCACGCTCGCAGACTGGTGATCCAGTGCTGTCGTACGTTTCCGCCATACTGCTCACATGAACCTTTCCGTACAAAGAGAAAAGACTCGGGACAGTGCCCCAGATCGGGTCCGTACCCGGGTTCCGGGCACGGACGAGATCGGCACCATCGTTCAGACCAAGCAGGTCAAGAGCGGCCCCTACCTGGGTAAGAGAATCTCGACGGTCCTCTTCGAGAGCACCGGGGAGTGCCGGCTCTACCTGGACGACCGTTTGGACAAGCTGAAGCGCTAGCTGCCAGCACATCCGCCATCCCGTCTGCCATCGACCCGACCTCCTGGGGAGCGGGCCACCGCCCGGCCCGCCACGTCAATCGGACCTTGACGGCTCGTACGAGCGCTGGCGGGTCGGGCGGTGGTCTGCTCGGCTTGCCCGGGTCGACGGCAGGCGGGCTGGCTCCTTCCGCAGCCACCCACGGACCGTGACCCGCCGACGGAGCCCGGCCACCCTGGAGCCGGAGCGCCCCCGCCGGAGGCGCAGTAGCCGCGACCCCGCGACCGCCCCAGCTCGCCGACGCGGCCCGGCGTGCCCTCCCCTACGCCGCGCGGGCTCGTGGCCGCGCGGCCCGGCCGGCTGCCGGCCCACCCCCTCACTCGTCAACGGTCTCTTGTTCTGCGGCGGCCCTCCGGGCTTCCCGCTTTCCGCGCCAGCCGCCGGGCATCAGGCGTGACGGCCGCAGAGCGACAGCGGCAGCGGCCGGCGCGCGCCCAGGCGGCGGCGCGTGCGGCCCGCTTGTCGGGCCGCCTTGATAGACGTACAGAAAGTCCTCCCACACCCGGCCGACAGTCGGTGTCCTCCGTCGGCTGATGGGTCGCATGTAAACGCGTAGAAAGCCGGTTTTTCGGCAACGGGCGGTCGGGCTACGGTTCGCGGATGAGCATCCTGCCTGGCGCGACGAGGAAATCGTTCGCGGGTGGCGATCTTCGGCATCGCACCCTTGATGGGCACTCGTTCAAGTTGTGTGACTTCCGTGGCGTCGACCTTAGGGGCGCCTCGCTCCGAGGTGTCAGCTTCGCTGGCTGCGATCTGCGGGATGCCGACCTGCGTGACACGGATCTGTCCTACGCGCGGTTCAGCTACGTCCTGACGCACGATCCGGAGTACGGACGCACGGACGTTACCGGGGCTCGGTGGAACGGGGCCGACCTTCGAGGCGTCACCGCCGAGCGCGTCATTGGGTGGCCGCACAGCCTCTCAGACTCCGGGGTTTCGTCCAGTTGACGTGTCGGTACCCGGTGCTATTCTGGCGCTCATCGAGCACGCCAGCGCGGCCTTCCTGCCGGATCGCTGGACTCGACGTCGGAGATGCCGAGCGGCCTTACTGCCGCTGATGCGGGCCACCTCCCCGCCTGCTCTCAATCGCACCGGCCGCCGTGCCGTTTCTGAATCCGTTGATCGGCCCAGCACGGCCTTCCCTGCCGTCCACGATGGCCCGGATTCGCACATCTCCACGGGTGGGGGCAGCCTGCGGCAGCCCGCCGGATGCCGACATCCCAGGCTCCCCACCCGTGCCGGCTCAATGCCAAACCACGAGCGTGAAAGGACATGACCGATCGGCGGGAAGTGGCACGACCACGATTCCGCCCTCCGGCGTCAGCCGCCCTCTCGGCGGTGCCAGGAGACACGACGAACACCACCAGCGGACATGCGTCCACGGCTGGTGGTGCTTTGTCTCCCGTCCCTGCCACCCCCGCAAGAGGAGACCGCCATTCTCACCGCCTACCGCCCCGGCCTCGCCGCCGGTCGTGACGCCCAGGTCCTGCACCGCGCCGCCTCGCCGGGGTTCTCCGGCTGGCTGGAGCACACTCGCCCCGCCGGCGGCTGTGTTCGCCCGGTCCGCCTCACGGGCACGATCGCCGCCGTCGACCGCGACACCGGCCGAATCCTGAGCGAGCAGCACACCGACGAGTTGCCCGACCGGACGCTGTACAAGGCGTGCGGCAACCGCCGCGAATCGGTGTGCCGGGACTGCGCGTGGGTCTACCAGGGCGACGCCTATCAAGTCGTCTGTCGCGGTCTGACCGGCGGCAAGGGCGTCCCCGCCTCGGTCGGTCGGCACCCGGTCGTCTTCGTCACCTTCACCGCCCCGTCCTTCGGCCCGGTCCACCACCGCCACGTCCCAAACCACACCTGCCGCACCCGGCATCGCTGCGACTGCCGACCCGCGCCCTGCCGCGCCCGCAGCAACGCCGGAACCTGCCCGCATGGACAGCTCACGTCGTGCTTCGCCCGCCACGACGCCGACGATCCGCGGCTCGGGCAGCCGTTGTGCCTCGACTGCTACGACCACGCCCACCAGGTCGTCTGGAACTACTTCTCCGGCGAGCTGTGGCGGCGCACCAAGCAGGCCGCTGAACGCCACGTCGCCGCAACGTGCCGTCGACGCGGTATCCCGAAGGCCGGCGTCGTCACCGCCTCCGGCAAGGTCCGCTGGGTGCCGCCCGTGCGGGTGTCCCACGGCAAGGTTGCCGAGATGCAACGCCGGGGAGCCGTGCACTTCCACGTCCTGCTGCGCCTCGACGGCGTCGACCCCGACGACCCGGACGACCCGGACGCCCTCGTACCGCCACCGGCCGGCATCACCCTCGACGACCTGGAAGACGCGATCCACGCCGCCGCCCGGCAGATCACCGTCACCACACCCCCGCACCCCGACCAGCCGCAAGGGTGGCTGATCGCCTGGGGCGAGCAGGTCGACGTCCGACGCATCAACAGCAGCGACGGCGAGCTGACCGACGGCAAGGTCGCCGCCTACCTCGCCAAGTACGCCACCAAGGCCACCGAAGTCACCGGCCACTCCTCCAGCCGGCTCACCCCCGCCACGATCGACGACTACGCCGACCCCGGAGGCGACCACGTCGCCCGCCTCATCGACGCCTGCTGGCACCTCGGCCGCCCGACCCACACCGATGTGACCGGCGGCGCCGCAACCGCCGACGACCGTCAAGCCAGCCTTGACACCAAACCGAACGCTTACACCGGACTGCGGCGCTGGGCCCACATGCTCGGATTCGGCGGCCACTTCCTCACCAAAGCCCGCCGCTACTCCGTCACCTTCGGCCAGCTCCGCGCCACCCGCACCACCTACCGCCGCGAAGAGGACGACGAACCGGCCGACACGATCAGCGTCAGCACCCTCACCTACCTCGGCTCCGGCTGGCTCACCGAAGGTGACGCTCTCCTCGCCAACACCGCCGCGCGGCAGCGACGCGAGAGCAGACGCATCGGCCGGGAAGAACTCGTTCACGAAACCTGGGTGGCCGCATGACCCGTGACCTCACCCCCCGCTGGTACTCCCCCGCCGAGGTCGCCGTCCTGCTCGGCTTCGGCATCTCCAAGGTCAAGATGAAGATCGCCACCGGCGAGCTGCGCTCCATCAAGGACGGCAAGTACCGCCGCATCCTCCCCGAATGGGCCGACGACTACATCCGCGAGCAGGTCGAACGCCAGGAGGCCGCCTGATGCCCGGACGCGCCCGCGCCCGCGCCAACGGCGAAGGGTCCATCTTCCCGTACCGCAACGGCTTCGCCGCGTACGTCTGGGTCACCAAGCCCGACGGCCGGCGCACCCGCAAGTACGTCTACGGCAAGACCCGCGACGCCGTCCACGACAAGTGGATCAAACTGCACCAGCAGGCGAAGCAAGGTCCGGTGGCGACCACCGTCCCCACGGTCGGCACCTTCCTCACCTACTGGCTGACCGAGATCATCAAGCCGAACCGGGCACCTCTGACCTACGCCACCTACGAGACCTTCGTCCGCCTCTACATCTCCCCCGGCCTCGGAGCGAAGCGGCTCGACCGGCTCCAGTCCCGCGACGTGCAGACATGGATCAACCAGGTCGCCCGGACCTGCCAGTGCTGCGCCCAGGGCAAGGACGCTGCCAGGCCGAAGCACAAGAGCCGCTGCTGCGCGGTCGGCCGCTGCTGCCAAGCCGTCCCGTCGACGCGGACGGTCAGCGACATCCGGGCCGCACTGCGGGCCGCCCTCACCCACGCCCAGGCCGAAGACCTCATCACCAAGAACCCTGCCGTCGCGGTCACCCTCGCCACCGTCCGCCGTCGGCGGGGCAAGTCCTGGTCGAGCGACGAGGCACGGAGGTTCCTGGAATCCGCGAGAGCAGACGACGACCCGCTCTACGCCGCCTACGCCCTGGTCCTCGTCACCGGCCTCCGCAAGGGCGAAGCGCTGGGACTCACCTGGAAGGACGTCGACCTCGACGCCGGAGAGCTGACCATTGGCCGCCAGCTCCAACGCGTACGCGGACAGCTCCTGCACCGCGACACCAAGACCCAGGCGTCCGATGCCACTCTCCCCCTGCCCGACATCTGCCTCACGGCCCTGAAACTGCGGAGCGAGCAACGCGACGAGGCGAGAGCAGCCGCCGGCAAGGCGTGGCACGAAAGCGGACTCGTCTTCACCATCCGCTACGGCACCCCAATCGAACCGCGCAACTTCCAGCGCTCCTGGCAGACGCGGTGCGACAAGGCGAACGTCAAGGCGATCACCGTCCACGACGCCAGGCGCACCTGCGCCACACTCCTGGCCGACCTCGACGTCCATCCCAGAGTCGCCATGCAGGTGCTCAGGCACGCCCGCTTCTCCGTAACGATGGAGATCTACACGCAGGTCACATCGACAAAGACGAGAGAAGCCCTCAAGCGCCTCGGCGAATCCCTGAGCCGCTGACGAGAACTGCTGTACAAAGCTGCTGTACGGCAGCAGAAAGGCCACCTCCCGAAGCCGGGAAGTGGCCTTTGACCTGCGTGGGCGATACTGGGATCGAACCAGTGACCTCTTCGGTGTGAAACAGGACGCTGCACCGACTCTGACCTGCGGAAACGAGAAGACGCAGGCAGGGGTGGGTGCAGTTGCGTGCGGTCGGGTGCCGTTCGGTGCGGTTGAAGGCCGTTCAGTGCACCCTGTTGCTCCCAACCTACTCCCCCGACCCCGGGCACGTGACCGCGCGGCTGCGGCCAGGCTGAGACAGATCGTCCTGCAGGTCGTTCGTCAGAAATCCTGGCCGCTTACCCGAGCGGCCCTGGCTGACGCCGACGCCCGGCCAGCGACCGTTAGGCTCAGGTCGCTCCCGATCCGCTCCCACGGCCCGCTCGTTGACAGGACGTGCTCCCGATTCAGCCGGGGAACCACGTGGTCAGTTTTCAGGCGGAGCCGACACCTTCTCGGATCACGGCTTGCTACGGCGACTCGTCAGCCTCGACGCACCGCCGGGATGATGATCTCGTCAGGCTCGTGCGCCACCGACACCGCGAGTTTCCTTCAGCGGGCTCGATGTCGCGCCGATGGCAGGAAGCCCCACAATCAGCTTCGGGACACGGAGTGTGGCCCGCGCGGTGGGTCGCACTGCCAACGGCCAACTGTCTGGCTCTCGCGCGCGTTGGCGCCGGACGTGATCCGACCGCCGCGCGCTCCCGCACGGCCTGAGCGATAACTAGGTCGATAAGGAGCCGCGGCCTGAATGTGACCGAGGCTCCCGGGGCTGGGGCGACGGAAAATCGGTGGCGGCGTTGAGAATGCTTGGCCTGTGAACGACAGATGGCGTGACGTAGAGGCAGGCCGCCGTGAGCTCGACTGGTCCATCGCGGTCGGTGATCCGGCAGAGGCTACTTACCTGACACCACTGGGTCGTGAGACGGCGTCTCGCATGATAGATGATCTCGAAGCGTTATTCGGGCCAGGTTGGCTGCACAAGGCCGTGCGGCCCGCCAACGGTGTAGCTGGTCCGACCATGGGGCCATACTTCGCCTCGTTGATGGGCATTGGTGCCTTCGAAACCGTGGTGGGGCTGTGGGCGCGTCTGCAGTACCTGGTTGATGCCGCGACGCCGGGCGTCGGCCATCTGCGCCGAAACCTCCGAGCGAACCCTGTCGCCGACGAATTCCGCCACCACCTTGCCTTGGCGAGGCTCGCGGTGCAGGCGAAGGTGGCCGGCGCCAGGGTGATGCTGGAGCCCAGCAAGCCCCAAGGCGGCCCGGGAGACCTGCGGGCGGTTCGCGCCAGCAGCGACGTATTCCTTGAGTTGCGGACGCTCGGGCCGGACAAGAAGTTCCTGGAGTACAACCAGCAGGTGGAACAGGCGCAAGCGTTTCTCCGGCAGCTCGAGCATCGGCACGGGGTGCACTGGGACGGCGAACTGCCACACGAGCCCACCGATCAGTGGCGGGAAGCCGTGAGCTCCGCCGCGCAGAAGTCCGCGGCAGACAGCGCCATCGTCGAGGTTGCGCTGGAAGATGCGACTCTCACCGTGCGACCCGGCCCGGCGCCGGCAGGGACGGTGGTCTCTGGCCCGGTATGGGCGGCGGATCAGGGCCCTCGTCTGCTGCGTGCGCTTGTGGCGAAAGCCGTCAAGACGGAGTCAGCTGGAGCAGCCTGGTTGTGGTTGGAGGACGCCGGTGCCCTGTGGCCGCTCTCCGCGTTTGCCCAGGACTCTCTGCCGCGTAAGGAGGAGGCACTTCGCCGGGCCCTGGACCCGTTGTTCGACGCCCATCCGCATGTCCTGGGTGTGGTCCTCACCTCCGGCCAGCAGCGAGTCGGCACTCCCAGTAACGACATCGATCATGTCGGCCACCGTGGTGTAGCTTTTCGCCGGACGTTGCCAGGTGGCCTGATGCGCGAAAGCATTGTCGTTCACCGTCGCTTGGCCGTGCCGGGGCAGTATCTCCTCATGGCTGAGATGTGCGCTGATGAACCGGCATGGCTCGACCGCGCGCTGGAAGCTCTCGGAGTGCCCGGCGGTCTTGCCGCCCTGACCATCCGGCCGGCTCCGCCCGCCAAGCGATGGTCATCCGAAGGGCCGCGGCCATCGAGCCTCTATCTGCCGTCGTAGGTCAACGATCAGATGCTCCTCTTTCAATGATCTAAGCCAATCAGGCGGAGGCAGCGTCGCGGCAGCGGAACTGTCGTCCGGACGTTCTATCTTGGGGACGGTAAGGGAGGTCCGATGACCGAGTTGCTGACCGCGACCGATCTGGAACAGTGGTCGGAGCGCAACGACTCGCGCGAGCACCTGCCGACGTTGGTCCGGCGCCTCATCCTCGCGGTGGCTGCTCCGGAGACGCTGCGCATGCCCGCCGCCGAGGCCGTCGGGCTGCCCGGCCTTGATGGCGAGGTTACAAGTCCATCTGGTGCGCCGCCGTTCCTGCCGTTCGGCCGCTCGGTCTGGGAGTTGGGCACGGGCCGCGACCCCGAGGACAAGGCGCAGCGCGACTACCGGAAGCGGGTCGACGGGTCGACCCGGGACGAGCGCGCAGGTGTCGTCTTCGTGTTCGTCACGAGTCGGCGGTGGCCCGGCGCGCAGCGCTGGGTCGATCGCCGCACCGAGGACGGCGATGGCTGGGCGGGTATCCGGGTGGTCGACGCGGAGGATCTTGCTGCGTGGCTTGCGCTGTGCCCTGGAGTGCACCGGTGGCTGGCGTCCGAGCAGCTCGGGTGGGATCCGCACGGCGTGATCGGTCTTCGCGACTGGTATCGAAACTGGGCCGAGCGCACGCGACCGGCCATTCCGGCAGCGCTGCTACTGGCGGGGCGCGACGACCGAGTTCGCAGCCTCCGGGACCGGCTCCGCGCCAAACCGGTCGAGCAGGTGGTGGCTTCGGCGAGCCGAGACGAGTCCGTAGCGTTCGTCGCGGCCAGCCTGATGGCGGAGCCGCCACAGGACGTGAGCATCGTGTCACGCCAGATGTCTGATTCGCCGGTGGACAGGGCAGGCGGGTCGGAGGATCCGCTTGGCGCTGTTGATGATACGGAGCTGGGCGAGCTCGTCGGACCGCCCATCGCGGAGGAGGGTGACGCCGCAATGGGTCTAGCTCGCACCACCGGCGCACCGGCCGGACTCGAAGCGCTCCTGGAACGGGCCCTCGTCGTCGAGGACATGCGGGCATGGCGGCGGGTGGCCGCTCACGAGAGTCCGATGGTGCTCGTGCCGGTGTTCGCCGAGCCTGAGATAGGCGACGGCCTCCGTGCCGGTCACCACGTCGTGTTGCCTCGCGCCGGCCGGCCCGCCGATGATCGGCTTCCACGGCTACACCGGCACCTCGCAAGAGAGGCATGGATTGCTGCGGGACTTGATCACGACCGGGCCGACGAGTACGGACGAGCGGCGAGACGGAGTCTGGCATCGCTGCGTCGGCGCATTGGCCGTCCCGGTTGGCTTCGCCAGCCGCGGTGGGCCTCGGACGCCACGGCGAACCTGCTTGCTCCGCTGCTGCTCGCCGGTGCCTGGGCCGACGATGTTCAGGGCGATCTAGAGGCGCTGCAGAGCTTGACCGACCGCGGCTGGCGGGCGACTGCCCGGGACCTGAGCACGCTGACGTCAGGTGAGGACGCACCACTGCTCTTGAGGGACCGCCGGTGGGAGTTCGCCGATCCGGTGGATGCGTGGGACGCCCTGAATCACGCGCTGACGGCTGAGGATCTCGATGCGTTCCAGTCGCTCGCGCCGGGCGTGCTGGGCGAGAGCGACCCCGCTTCTGGGCTTACCGCACGCGAGCGCATCGCTGGTTGGCTCAGCGAGACAGGCGCGCCGCGCCGGCGGCACTCCAGCACGCTGCGCCGTGGGATGGCCACGACTGCGGTGATCCTCGGCGCGGTCGTCGGCGACCGTGAGCTTCCCGGCGGTGTCACCGGTCAGCAGCGCGCGTCCCGGGTCGTCCGCGAGTTGCTCCAGGACGCCAACGCCGCGCGTTGGCATGCGGTAGCTGATCTACTGCCGCTGCTGGCTGAGGCGTCGCCTGAGGGCTTCCTAGCGTGCGTCGAGCATTCCCTTGATGAAACTGACACGCCGGTGATGTCGCTGTTCGCCGAGACGTCCGGCGACTTCGGGCTCGGCGGTCAAAGCGCCCACTGCTCCCTGCTGTGGGCGCTGGAGAGCCTGGCCTGGTCGTCTGCACTGCTGTCTCGGGTAGCTGTCGTGCTGGGCCGCCTCGCCGATCAGGACCCGGGTGGGCGGCTCGCCAACCGGCCCAGCGCCTCTCTCGCTGCCGCCCTGCACCTGCACGTACCGCAAGGTGCGGGCGACGGGGCGACGTGTGTCGCTGCGCTCGACGCCGTCCGGAGAGTCGCGCCGGCGGCGGCTTGGCGGCTCGCGCTCGACCTCGTGAGCCACGCCAACCCAGGGATGATCAGCGGCCCGAAGTTCCGAGACTGGCCGCGGCCGGCGCAGGCGACCATGAGCGACACCGGCGACGCGCTGGACGCCCTGACCTTACGTATTGCCGATGATGCCGGCAGCGACCCGGACCGGCTCGCCGCCGCCTTCGCTCTCGTCCACCGGTTCCGGGAGACCGGCAGGCTCGCGCTACTCAAGGCAGCCGAGGCCGCATGGCCCGATCTGCAGGAGGAGTGCCGTCGCACCGTCCTCGCCAGCCTCGCCGAGCGGGTCGCGATGCATCGCCGGCACCCGGACGCGGGCTGGGCGCTGCCCGGCCAAGCACTCAAGGCCCTTGAGGCGTTCCTGGATGCCCACGCCCTCCCGGGGAGTCACCCCGACGATGCCGAGCTGTTCTCATGGCGGCCTTTTCGACGTGGGCTCAACCGTAACGGCGAGGATGCCGATCTGGAGGCGCTCGCGTCCGCGAGGGCTGAAGCAGTCCGACGCCGCCTCAGGGACGGGCTCCCAGCGGTCCTTCGCCTGGCCGAGGCGTCAAAGCTGCCGGCGGCCGTCGGCGACGCCCTGGCTGCAGTTACGGCCGCCCATGACTCAATGGTCCTCGAGCATCTCACGGGCTCGTCGCAGCCCCTGCACGCCATGGCTGCGGGTCTGGCGGCGCACCGACAACGGGAGGACGCAAGCTGGCTCGCTGGCACGGTAGTCGCCAGGCCCGCGCAGGCCGCAGCGCTGTGCCGGACCGCGGCGATCGACGAGGCTCTGCTGACGCTCGTGGACGGCCTGGAGGCGGACACGCAAGACGAGTTCTGGCGCGACATGCAGCCGCTGGGAGTTTCAGACGACCTGACGCCGACAGTTGTGCGGCGCCTCCTCGAGCGCGGCCGCGCGTGGACGGCGATCGAATTGCTCAGCGACGTTGGCGCCTGCGCCGACCGCGACCTGGCTATCCAGGCACTGATGGCGCCGGCCCTCGCGGCGACCGAAGACATCTCGCGCGCACAGTCACCGGAGTACACGATCGGACGCCTGCTCGACAATCTCGAGGAAGCCGGCGCGGATGACAATCTGCTCGCAGACCTCGAGTGGTTCTACCAGCCGCTTCTCGACCACAGCCGCAGGCCGATCGCTCTGCACCGAGAGCTCGCCCGCAATCCCGCCCGCTTTGTCAACCTCGTGTCCTTGCTGTACCCGCCGGACCTGCACACCGGCGCGGCATCAGGCGACGGCGAGCCAGCCGACGGAGAGACGACGGACCACACGGCGTCGTCACGGGCGTCCACCGCCGCCTGGGCCGTCCTGCGTGAGTGGCGCCGACCGCTCCCGGGGTCTGTCGATGGGCACCTGCCGACCACCGAGGACATGCTGCGGTGGGTGGAATCGGTACGCGAGAAGCTCACTGCGTCCGGCCGTGCTCACGTGCTGCCGCGCGTCCTAGGCAGTGCGCTATCCGGCGCCCTCACCGACGACGACGGCACCTGGCCCAGCGAACCGGTCCGCGACGTTCTTGAGATCCTTCGAGACACAGACCTCGACCGACATCTCGCTGTCGCCAAGATGAACCAGCGGGGCGTTACAGGCCGCGGTGTCTACGACGGCGGAGCGCAGGAGCGTGCGCTCGCCGATCAGTACACCGCGACGGCAGACCGTGTACGCGGCAGGTGGCCTCGCTCCGGAGCGCTGCTCGACGGGCTGAGCCGGTCTTACCGCGAGGACGCCCGCCGTGAGGACCGCTCGGCTGAAAGCGAGGGCGATCGTTGACGGCTAGGCCGTGTTTCGTAGGGCGTCGGTGTTGGGGCGTGGCGGTGGTCGCTAATTGAAGAGGTCTCCGGTAGTTGGTTCAGCGACCAAGCTAGAAC
>NZ_VISW01000045.1:0-11531 GCF_007827635.1 Micromonospora sp. CNZ296 | reverse complement strand
CACCCGCTGCCTCAAGCGCTACATCGCCCGACAGCTCTACCGCACCATCACCACCCACCACCAAACCCCTTGACAACCCCACTCACAGATCGACGAGGTGGGGGTCAGGACTCGCGGTCGCTGCCGGCTCGGAAACCGCTCAGCTTGTGCGTGCCGTCGCAGAACGGCTTGATCGCGCTCTTTCCGCACCGGCACAGCGCCACCGTGCCCCGGCGCGTCTCGATCGGCGTGCCGTCGGGCGTGACCAGCGCGAAGTCGCCGCGTACCAGCAGTGGTCCGTCCCGGTACGGGGTGATGGTCGCCGCCGGGGTGCTCTCGTCGTCGGGCATGCGCGGTGCAGTGCCCGTCCCGGTCCGGCCCAAACCCGCACCCGAGCGCTGTTGCGCCCGCGACGGCGGGCACGCGGCGCGACGGCGTACCTGGGTGTCGCGGGCGGTGCGGTTACCGGGCGGGCCTTGGTCCTCACCCGTGGGGAGATGCCCCGTTTAGACCCCAGAGGGACGGGAAGCCGGGCCGCGTGGTGAGCGAACGAGTCGAACGGACGCCGGTCAGCGGCGCAGGGCTGCCCGCGGAGCGGGTGGTGGCGGCCGGCAGCGCCGCCCGGGTCCTGGTCGCCGTGACCGCCCGGGCGCTGCGCGGCGACGACTGCGGCGACCTCGGCCACCCGGGCGCGCTGTCCCGCCTCACCGGCGCGCCCGAGCCGGTACGCCGCGCCGCCGCCGTCCGGGCCGCCGGGCGGGCGGCGCTCACCGCCGGACAGATCGCCGCCGTGGACGCCGAGCGGGTGGCCGGGTGGTTCGCCGGGCAGTACCCGGACCGGCGCTGGCCCGGCGTGGTGCTCGGCTCGCCGCACGGCGCCGCCGCCCACCTCGCGGTGGCCCTGGGCGTGCCCTGGCTCCCTGCCGGGTTCGAACTGGCCGGGCAGTGGACCCGGGGGGCGGTGGACCGTCCGGACGCCGCGTACGCGCACGGAGCCACGCTGGCCGCCCGGCTGCTCGACGCCAACCCGCGCGTGCACGTACGCCAGGTGCACTGCCCGGCCAGCCGGGGCGCGGCAGCCGGCGCGGCGGTGACGTTCGCGGTGCGCTGGCGCACGCTGCCGAAGGCGTACGCGCGCTTCCTGGCCGACCGGCTGGAACCGGGCGCGCCGGTGCTGCTGCTGCACGACGCCCGCACCTGGCCGGTACGCGACTGCGGCGACGGGCACAGCTTCCAGGCCGGCTGCCCGGGCGGCGGCCTGGACCCGGTCGACTTCCACCCGGACGCCCGGGCGCTGGGCCAGGTGCTGCGCGCGGCCGGCGGTGACGAGACGCGCTGGACCGCGCCGGAGGTCACGGTGGCGGGCGCGTTCGCCGAACACGGCGTGGAGTCCGGTTTCGAGCACGACGCCCGCTCCTTCGGCGACCGGCACGGGCATCCGCTGCACCTGGTGGTCGTGCCGCAGCCGGACGCGCTGAGCGCGGTGACCGCCGACCTGTACCGGCGCTGGCTGCGGCGGGCCGGCAAGACCGGCAACCGGCTGGTGGTGGAGTGCGGCCGGCTGCTCGACCCGGCGCAGGTGCTGCGGGCCGGCCTGGTGCCCTACTGGTGCGAGAACGCCGCCGCGCGCCGGGTCGCGGGCGTCGAGTGGTGGCTGGCCGGCAGCGAGCCGTTCAGCTCGGTGGACGTGCTGCCCGAGCCGCCCGGCCTGCGCTCGCCCGCGTACGCGGGACTGCCCCAGTGGCTGGCGGTGGCCGGCTTCGGGCGCCGCCGGCGGGCCCTGGACCGAGGTGCCGCCCGCGGCTACCCGGTCGCCTCGGTACCCACCCGACGTGCCACGGAGGTGTTGCGCAACCAGCCCTGCGACCTGCCCGCGCCGCCGCCGCTGCGGATGGCCGAGGCCCTCACCGTCCTGCGTGACGCAGGCGCACACCAGGGCCTGCTGGTCCGCTGAACCGCCGCCGGGACCGGGCTGCCGGCCAACCTGGCGAAACTTCCTCGCGATCCTGCGGTCCGTGATTGAGTACCTACGGAGCGGGAAGACCGCTCGCCGCGAAACGGCCCACGACGCCGTGCGGCGGGCAGCCACCGCTTTCGACGTATCCGTCACGTAACCCAACTTCCTCACCCGGTGCGTGGTCCGACCACGCGCACGACCGGTTCCGACCGGGCGGGGGCTCTTCGGCGAGGGGGCGCGGATGTTCGGACAGACCACCACACCCACACCACCGACCACCGACCGGGGTCTGGAGGACCTGGACGCGGCGGCGCTCGCGTACGCGGCCCGGATCGAGGGCCTGCCACCGGAGCGGCGGCAGGAGGCGCGGGACGACCTGGTCCGGTTCGCGCTGCCGTTCGCCGGCCGGCTCGCCCGCCGCTACCGCGGGCGCGGTGAGCCGCTGGAGGACCTGGAGCAGGTGGCCCGTCTCGGCCTGGTCAACGCCGTCGACAGGTACGACCCGGAACGCGGTTCGTTCACCGCGTACGCGGCGATCACCATCGTCGGCGAGATCAAACGGCACTTCCGCGACCGCACCTGGGGCGTGCACGTGCCGCGCCGGCTGCGGGACCTGATCCTCGAGGTGGGACAGGCGACGGCGACGCTGACCAGCGAGCTGTCCCGCGCGCCCACAGTGGCCGAGTTGTCCGCCCGGCTGGAGACGCCGGAGGAGGAGATCCTCGCCGCGCTGGAGTCGGCCGCCGGCTACAGCCCGGCCTCGCTCAACGCGCCGGTGGGCGGCGAGAGCTCGGCCGAGTTCGGCGACCTCGTCGGCGAGTCCGACCACGCGCTGGAGTCGGTGGACGACCGGGTCACTGTCAGCGGCCTGCTGCACCGGCTGCCCTGGCGGGAGCGCCGCATCCTGGCGATGCGCTTCTACGGCAACCAGACCCAGGCGGAGATCGCCGCCCGGTTCGGCATCTCCCAGATGCACGTGTCCCGGCTGCTGTCGCGGGCGCTGACCTGGCTGCGTCAGGCGATGCTCGCCGACGCCCCGCCGCCCTGGCAGAACGGCGCGGCCGAGGCCGAGCCGGCGAAGGCGCGGATCTCGGTGCGGCAGAACGGCGACCGGGTCGTCGTCGAGGTCGGCGGCGAGGTGGACCGGGCCGGCGCGGACCAGTTGCGCCGGGCGGTGCTCCAGGCGGTCACCGGCCAGCCCCGCGAGGTGGTGGTCGACCTGGTCGGCGCCGGTGGTTTCGACGCCGGCGGGATCGCCGCGCTGATGGCCGGCCGGGAGGCCGCCGCGCGTACCGGGGTGCCGCTGCGGCTGACCCGGGTGCAGCCGGCGGTGCGCCGCTCGCTGACCGCGGCCGGACTGCCGGCCGCCGACTGACCGACCAGCACGTGCCGCGCCGGCTTCCCACCACGGGAGCCGGCGCGAGGCGTACGACGAGAGGGCCGGCGCCCGACGGCGCCGGCCCTCGTCCGGTGTCTCAGTTCTCCGGGGTGTCCCCGTGCCCGCGCGGGTGCCGCCACCTGTCGTTGCGCTGGTCGTCGCGCTCGGCGTTGAGCGCGCTGCCCTCCGGCTCGTCGGTCTCCTCGAAGCTGGGCCGGCGCACCTCCTCCGGCTCCGGCACCTCCACCGGGCGCGCCCCGGACTGCGGAGCGGGCTGGTAGTCCACCGCCTCGGGCGCGCCGTACGCGCCGCCGGCCGACGGCGACTCCGGCACGTGCCGCTCGTGGTGCATCTCCTCGCGGAACGACTGCGGTGGCTTGGTGGTGCGCTGCGGCAGATCGCGGCCCAGGTCGGAGACGAGCGGGCCGTACTTGAGGTCGAACGCCGGCCGCTCGGAGCGGATGCGCGGCATCCGGTCGAAGTTGCGCAGCGGCGGCGGGCAGGTGGTGGCCCACTCCAGCGAGTTGCCGAAACCCCACGGGTCGTCCACTGTGACCATCGCGCCGTACCGCCACGACTTCCAGATGTTCCAGATCACAAACAGGGTGGACGCGCCGAGGATGAACGAGCCGATGCTGGAGATCGTGTTCAGCGTGGTGAAGCCGTCGCCGGGCAGGTAGTCGGCGTACCGGCGGGGCATGCCCTCGTTGCCGAGCCAGTGCTGCACCAGGAATGTGGCGTGGAAGCCGATGAACATGGTCCAGAAGTGCATCTTGCCCAGCCGCTCGTCGAGCAGCCGCCCGGTCATCTTCGGGAACCAGAAGTAGAGCCCGCCGAACGCGGCGAACACGATGGTCCCGAACATCACGTAGTGGAAGTGCGCCACCACGAAGTAGCTGTCGGTGACGTGCCAGTCCACCGGCGGGCTGGCCAGCAGCACCCCGGTCAGGCCGCCCAGCAGGAACGTCACCAGGAAGCCGACGGCGAACAGCATCGGCGTCTCGAACGTGATCTGTCCCTTCCACATGGTGCCGATCCAGTTGAAGAACTTCACTCCGGTCGGCACCGCGATCAGGAAGCTCAGGATGCTGAAGAACGGCAGCAGCACCTGCCCGGTGGCGAACATGTGGTGCGCCCAGACGGTCATCGACAGCACCGTGATGGCGATGGTGGCCAGCACCAGGCCGGTGTAGCCGAAGATCGGCTTGCGGGAGAACACCGGGATGATCTCGGTGATGATGCCGAAGAACGGCAGCGCGATGATGTAGACCTCGGGATGGCCGAAGAACCAGAACAGGTGCTGCCAGAGCATCGGCCCGCCGGTCGTCGAGTCGTACACGTGCGAGTGCAGCAGCCGGTCCGAGGCCAGCGCCAGCAGCGCGGCGGCCAGCAGCGGGAACACGAAGATCACCAGGACGCTGGTGAGCAGCGCGTTCCAGGTGAAGATCGGCATCCGGAACATGGTCATGCCCGGCGCGCGCAGCGTCACGATCGTGGTGATCAGGTTGACCGCGCCGAGGATCGTGCCCAGACCGGACACGGCCAGGCCGACCACCCACATGTTCGCCCCGACGCCGGGGGAGTGCTGCGCGGTGCTCAGCGGTGTGTACGCGGTCCAGCCGAAGTCCGCCGCGCCGGCCGGGGTGGCGAACCCGCCCACGACCATGAGCGCGCCCAGGAAGTAGAGCCAGTACGCGAACGCGTTCAGCCGGGGGAACGCCACGTCGGCGGCGCCGATCTGCAGCGGCACCAGGTAGTTGGCGAACCCGAAGAACAGCGGGGTGGCGAACAGCAGCAGCATCACCGTGCCGTGCATGGTGAACATCTGGTTGTACTGCTCGGGGGAGACGACCTGCATCCCCGGCCGGGCCAGCTCCACTCGGATGATCAACGCCAGGATCCCGCCGACGATGAAGTACCCGAACGACGTGATCAGGTAGAGCAGGCCGATCTGCTTGGCGTCGGTGGTCCGCAGCAACCGCCACAGCGCGTTGCCCTTCACCGCCTCCCGTACGGGCCCGGGGTAGCCCCCGAACCGGGCCGGCGCGAGGATCGCGGGCCCTCGGTCTCGTGCCGGTTCCGTGACTACCCGCTTGGGCATGGCATCTCACCCCGTGTGACGACAGACAGGACGGGCGGGCGTACCCGGCCCTCTGCCCATGTAACCAGGCGAGAGCGGAGAATTCGGTCAATTAGCCGGGAGCATGGCCCAGACGACCTTGCCGGCGCCGACCGGAGTGCTGCCCCAGCGCTGGGTCAGCTCGCGGACCAGCATCAGCCCGCGGCCGCCCTCGGCACGCGGATCGCGGCTGCTCGCGGCGCGGGCGTGGGCCGGGCTGCCGTCCATCACCGCGACCCGCAGGTACGGCCGGCGCAGCGTCAGCGTCACGTGCATCGGGGTGCCGGCGTGCCGCACCACGTTGCCGACCAGCTCGGTGAGCACCAGCGACGCGGGGCCGGCCAGCTCCGGCACGTTCCACCTGCCGCACGCCTCCGTGACCAGCTCCCGGGCCCGCCGGCAGGCGCCGGCGACCGGCTCCAGCCGGGCCCGCAGCCGGGGCGCCGCCTCCGCGCCGGCCAGCGCGGTCGCCTCGGCGCAGTCCCGGCGCACCGGCACCACCCGGCAGGCGGTGGTCTCGTTCAGCCAGGCCGCCGTCTCGGCGCAGGGAGCGGCGAGCACCATCGGCACCGCCGGCCAGTCGGCGGCGCGCCGCGCGGCGGCGGCGAAGACGGACAGGGCGAGCGGCTCGCCGACCTCGATCTCCTCCAGGTCGACCACCAGGGCGTCCGGCTGCGCGGCGAGGCAGTTGTCGAGCACCTCGTGCACCGCGCGCATCGTGCCCAGGTCGAGCGCTCCGGCCAGCCGTACGACAGTGACCGGCGACTCGTCGCGGACCTCGCACCTGATCCGGGTCACCATCGCCGCCTCGTTTCCTTCTCGTCGGGGAGGGCCGCCCGGCCGGGGCGATCGCCGCCTCCCGCAGCCGGAGGACTACGGACGTACCCGGGCCCCGGACCGGTGAAACCGGGCATCGGGGCCGCCGGGGCGCAGGTCAGCGGCGGTCCCCGCGCCGCGCCGCGACCAGCCCCAGCGCCAGCATGGCGGCGCCCAGCAGCAGGTGCAGCCACGAGTCGGCGCGGTTGACCGCGAGCGCGTTCGCCGCGTCGCGTCTGTCGACCGCCAGACCGAAGAGCCACAGCGCCAGGTAGACCGCACCGGCGCCGACCAGGAACGTGCGGGCGCCGGCGACGGTACGGGCCAGCGCCAGCCCGGCCAGGCCGAGTACCAGGTGCACCAGGTTGTGCACCGCCGAGACCTGGAACACACCGAACAGCCGGGCGCCGGAGCCCGGCCCGGCGAAGCGCAGATCCGCGTAGTCGCTGGTGATGCCCGGCACGAAGCCCAGCGCGCCGAGCAGTAGCAGGAGCACGGCGAACCTCGAGGCGATCCGGCGTACCGGCGCCCGCCCGTCGGCCGGGTTGCGCCGTGCCCGGGAGTGCGCCATCGAGTTCGTCACGCCGGCCTCCTCGCCACCGCGGGAAGCGCCGGTTTCCCGCGCCCGGCGGGGGCAAACGCCGGCCCGGCCGCGCGGGGCAGCCGGGCCGGTGCGGCTCAGGCCGGCTGCAGCGGCTTCGTCACGCCCGCCCGGACCCGGTCGTACAGCTCGACGTACTGCTGTGCCATCCGGGCCGGGGTGAACCGCCGGGCCGCCTCCCGCCGGCACTCGGCCGGCTCCAGCCCGGCGGCGGCGAGCACCAGGTCACCCAGCTCACGCTCGTCGTCGGTGAGCAGGCCGGTGCGGCCGTGCTCGATCAGCTCCGGCAGGCAGCCCCGGGCGGTGGCCACCACCGGCGTGCCGAGCGACAGCGACTCGACCACAGCCGTACCGCCCGGCTCCTCCCAGCGCAGGGGGAACAGCGACGCCCGCGCCGAGGCGACCAGGTCGTCGCGCTCCCGCCCGGCGACAGTGCCGACCCAGCGCACCCGGTCGCCGTCGACGTACGGCGCCACCTGGTCGTAGAAGAAACGCACGTCCGGGTTCTGCCGGGCCTCGTCGCCGGCCGCGGCCAGATCCTCCGGCCGGTGGTACGGGCCGACCGGCCCGGCCAGAACCAGCCGGAAGCCGCTCTCCTGCGCCAGCCGGGCGCCCAGGTCCTGCCCCTTGCCCGGGTTGATCCGGCCGAGGATCACCACGTGGTCGCCCTTGGCCACCGGCGCGTGCCGGTCCGCGTCGACCGCGAGCGGGGTGGACAGGTGCACGTGCCCCACCGAGTGCGCGCGCAGCGCCTCCGGAGCGCGCGCCAGCTGCGACGCGGACACGCCGTTGACCCGTACCCGGTCGCCGCCGTCGAGGTTGCCGTACAGCTCCGGATGCTTGGCCAGGTCCCAGTGCAGCGTGTGCAGCACCGGCGGGGCGTCCGGGCCCATCGCGGCGAGCGTGGCCAGCCCGACCGCCTCCACGTGGTCGTGCACCAGGTCGATGTCGTCGCGGGCGTGCAGCGCCCGCACCACCTCGGACAGGTGCGCCTGGGAGACGCCGCAGACCTGGTTGTACGGCCGCTGCAACGCGTGGAACTGGCCGTCCGGGAAGACCGCGATCCGCTCGTCGACCGGTAGCGTGCTGCTCTCCACCGAGGCGAGCACCACCCGTACGCCCAGGCGGCGCAGCTCCGGCACGAGCGTGGCGATCACGTTCTCGATGCCGCCGTAGCCCGGCGGAGGCACGGACAGCCACGGCCCGGCGTTCATCAGCACGGTGAGCGTCATGCGCTGTCCTCTCTCAGGGTTTCCCCACTCACGCGGCCGCCACCCGGCGGCGGGGAAGGCGGTGCCGCATCTGCGCCAGCGGCGGGCGTTCCTGCACCGACACGTCGTTGACCACGATCTCGCGGTCCAGGTTGGGCAGCGTCTCCGAGCCGCCCCGGCGGAACTGGGTCAGCAGGGCGGTCGGCGCCACCCCCGGCGCCGCCCACCCGCGTCGTTGCAGCCGCGACCAGGCGGTCAGCATGATCTGCGCGGACATCCGGCCCAGCGCGGCGGTGTCCTGGTGCCGGTGCTTGCGCTCACCCAGGTCGACCTGGGCCAGCGCGTCCAGCCCGACCATCTCCAGCAGGTCGATCAGCATGGCCGTCTCGACGCCGTACCCGGTGACGAACGGCACCCGCTCCAGCACCTCGCGGCGGCCGGCGTACTCGCCCGCGAGCGGTTGCACGAAACCGGCCAGCTCCGGCCAGAACAGGTTCAGCAGCGGCCGGGCCATCAGCTCCGTCACCCGCCCGCCGCCGTCGGGCTCCACACTCGTCGCACCGACCAGCGGCCGGTGGTAGAAGCCCTTCACGAACTCCACGCCCGGATCCGTCAGCAGCGGCCCGAGCAGCCCGGTCACGAAGTGCGGCCGGAACTCGCGCAGGTCGGCGTCGACGAACGCGACCACGTCCCCCTCGGCCGCGGCCAGCCCGGCCCAGAGCGCGTCGCCCTTGCCGGTCAGGCGGGGCAGCCCGCGCGTCATCGCGTCCTGGCTGACCACCTCGGCGCCGGCGGCGCGCGCCACCTGCGCGGTCCGGTCGGTGGACCGGGAGTCCACCACGATCAGCTCGTCGACGAGCGGCACACGGTCCATCAGGTGTTCCCGGACGGTCGACACGATCGCGCCGACCGTCGCCTCCTCGTTGCGGGCCGGCAGCACCACGCTGACCCGGCTCGCGCCCTTGGCGCGTACCAGTCGCCGCGCCGGCCAGTCGTCGGCGGTGCTGGTGCGGTACGTGGCCCACGCCTCCACCACAGGTGAGACGGTCGAATCTGATTCCCGCACGGGCACCCCCCATTAGTGGTGGAATCGCGAATCATGGTTTTCCCAATCCCGCATCCGCGCTAACCGGATCTTGCCTAACAACCTGATCACCAGGTGCGTACCGGGCGGTTCCGGGCGGATGAACGTTGCGTTGCGCCCCCCGGCGGCGTTTCGCGCGCGGCCGCCGGGGGGAGTGGTGACCGCAGTCTTCCAGTCGTGGCGAGAGGGTTGGTCGGATGCGTACCTGCCGGGTGGGACTAGTCGGAGCCGGTGGGGTGGCACAACGCCACGCCCGGGTGCTCACGGGCTTCGAGGACGTGGAGCTGCTCGGTGTGACGGACGTCGCGCCGGACGCGGCGGGGGCGCTCGCCGGCACGTACGGCGGCCGGGTGTTCCGCGACGTGGACGAGCTGCTCGCGGCCGGGCCGGACGCGGTGTACGTCTGCGTGCCGCCGTTCGCGCACGGCCCGGTCGAGGAGGTGGTGGTCGCAGCCGGGGTGCCGATGTTCGTGGAGAAGCCGGTGGCGCTGGACCTGGAGACCGCCGAGCGGGTCGCCGCGCTGGTGCAGCAGCAGGGGCTGCTCACCGGCGTCGGGCACCACTGGCGTTACCTGCACGTCGTGGAGGAGGCGCGGCGGCTGCTCGCCGGCCGTCCGGTGCGGATGGTCAACGGTGCCTGGCTGGACAAGGTGCCGCCGGTTGCCTGGTGGGCGCGGCGGGACCGCTCCGGCGGCCCGGTGGTCGAGCAGGCCGCGCACGTGCTGGACCTGGTCCGGCTGCTGGCCGGCGAGGCGGTCGAGGTGACCGCGTACGGCGACGGCAGCCCGCCGCCGGTCGACGGCGCCGACATCGACTCGGTGACCGCCGCCACGCTGCGGTTCGGCTCCGGCGCGGTCGGCACGCTCGCCGCGTCCTGCGTGCTCGGCTGGAAGCACCGGGCCGGCGTGGAGATCCTCGCCGACGGGCTGGCGCTGTGGCTGGCCGAGGACGGCCTGACCGTGCGTGACGCCGACGGCGAGCGGCACGTTCCCGCCGACCCGGACGGCGCGCGGGTGGCAGTCGACCGGGCCTTCGTCGACGCCGTCTGCGGCCTCGGCGACGACGTCCGGGTGCCGTACGCGGAGGCGCTGCGCACCCACCGGCTCGCGCTGGCGGTGGCCGAGTCGGCGCGTACCGGACGGCCGGTGGCGTTGCCGACCGGGCCGGCGTCCCGACTCTCCGCGCCGGTCGCGGACGCGGGGGTGAGCGTCGATGCGTGACCGGGTGGTGGTGGTCGGCGGTCCCGGCCGGGTCGAGCTGGCCGAACTGGACGCGCCGGAGCTGCGCGAGGGCACGTTCCGGCTGGAGACGCTCTACAGCGGCGTGTCCGCCGGCACCGAGCTGAGCTTCGTCAAGGGCACCAACCCCTACCTGCACGTCACCTGGGATGCCGCGCTCGGGCTGTTCCGGCCCGGCGGGGCGAGCACGCCGTACCCGGTGACCCGGCTCGGCTACATGCAGGTCGGGCGGGTGGTGGAGAGCCGGACCCCGGCCGTCGCGGTGGGCGAGGTCGGCGCCATGACGTACGGCCACCGCAGCGGCTGGGTCGCCGACCCGCTCACCGAGCGGTTCGTGCCGCTGCCCGACGACCTTGATCCGCTGCTCGGCGTGTACGTCGCGCACATGGGCCCGATCTGCGCCAACGGGCTGCTGCACGCCGCGGCCGACCTGTGCGGCGCCGACGTGCGCTCGCTCGGCGACGGCGTACGCGGCCGCCGGGTGGCCGTGGTGGGTGGCGGCGTGGTGGCGCTGCTGACCGCCCTGTTCGCCCGCAGGCACGGCGCCGCCTCGGTGGTCGTGGTCGACCCGACGCCGGCCCGGCGGCAGGTCGCCGAGGCGCTCGGCCTGGACACGCTCGACCCGGACGCGGACGACCCGGCGGTGGTGCTCAAGACGCGGTGGAACCACGCCGCCGGGGACCGGGGCGCCGACGTGGTCTTCCAGTGCCGAGGTCAGGACTGGGCGTTGCAGCTCGCGCTGCGCCTGCTGCGCCCGCAGGGCACCGTGGTCGACCTGGCGTTCTACCAGGGCGGCGCGGACGCGGTCCGGCTCGGTGAGGAGTTCCACCACAACGGGCTGTCGCTGCGCTGCGCGCAGATCGGCCGGGTGCCGCGCGGGCTGGCCCCCACCTGGGACCGGGAGCGGCTGTCGGCGGAGACGGTGGAGCTGCTGCGCCAGTACGGGGACGTGATCCGTAAGCACCTGATCTCCGCAGTGGTCCCGCTGGACGAGGCCCCGGCCCTGCTGACCGACCTGGCCGAGCGCCGCCGCACCGAACTCCAGGTGGTCCTCACCCCCTGACAGTGATGATGTGGGAGCGGGTCACCCGGCCGGTCTGACTCACCCTCTGACTGACCTTGGGTGTCTTCTAGGGGATTCGTCGGCT
>NZ_VISW01000044.1:0-11616 GCF_007827635.1 Micromonospora sp. CNZ296 | reverse complement strand
ATGGAAACGGTTGGCTCGACACCACCGGACCTACCGAGGGCCTTCCCTCACCTCAACCCGACACGCCGCCACACCCCAAATCTCAAACACTCACTTAGAACTCCTAACCCCGATGATTCGCCGGTGACGGCCGCTTGTTCGACCAGGCCCGCAGCTATCGACCAATGTTGATGGAGTGCGTGGTCTGGGCGGGGGCGGCGGCGAGGTGCGTCTGTGGCAGCACCACGACGTGCTGACCTGCCAGGTCAGCGACAACGGGCCCGGGCTGGGCGAGATTGCCGTCGCGCTGCCGTCGCCTGATGGTTTCCGAGCGTCGGCAAGGTGTGACGCATCAGCTGACCGGCCACAGCCCTGGCCCGGTATGCGGTGACCAGGCGATCATGGCCGGAAAGCAGGCCCGGATGGCGCGCCCAGCTACCCAACGGCTGTCGAGACGGCACAGCGCAGCAGAGGAGTGGTATGTCTGACGAGCTCGGCGTGACAGGCACTCCCGCGTTCGTGCGCGGCTCACCGTGTGACGTCGCGGTGATCGGAGCGGGCATGGTCGGCTTGTCCACGGCCTGGTTCCTGCAGGAAGCCGGCGCACGGGTGACGGTCTACGAGCGTCATCACGCTGGCGCCGGCTCGTCGTGGGGCAACGCCGGCTGGCTGACCCCGGGGCTGACCGCCCCACTGCCGGAACCTGCGGTGCTGCGTTACGGTCTACGCGCGGTGCTCAGCGCCCGATCCCCGGTGTACCTGCCGCTGCGGGCCGACCGTGACCTGTGGCGTTTCCTGCTGTCGTTCGTGTTCTACAGCACCGCCCGGCGGTGGCGACGGGGCATGGCCGCCTACGTCCCCCTCAACGAGCGCTGCCTGGATGCCTTCGATGCCCTCGCGGCCGGCGGTGTGAGCGCCGTGACGACGCCGGCGGAACCCTTCCTGGCCTGCTTTGCCCGCGAGCGTGACAGCCGTGGGCTGCTGGACGAGCTGGAACAGATGGGCGACGCCGGTCAGGACGTCACCTTCCGCCCGGTGACCGGACAGGTGGTCCGATCGATGGAGCCCGTTCTGAGCGACCGGGTCGGTGCCGCCGTCCAGATTTTCGGGCAGCGGTACCTGAACCCTTCCGAGTTCATCCCGTCGCTGGCGGATGCGGTCCGGGCCCGCGGCGGCCGCATCCTCGACAACAGCGAGGTGACCGGTCTGCAGCCGGCAACCACGGACGTCCGCGTCACCGGCCCATTCGGGCAGCAGCGCCGCCATGACGCTGTGGTCATCGCCACCGGAGCGGCCTTCGGTGAGCTGGCGGCACGCTTCGGCGTACGTCGCCCGGTGCAGGCCGGGCGCGGCTACAGCTTCAGCGTGCCTGTCGAACGGATGCCCGCCGGCCCGCTGTACTTCCCGGCGCAGCGGGTCGCCTGTACTCCGTTGGGCAGCCGGTTGCGGGTAGCCGGGATGATGGAGTTCCGCCGGCCCGCCGACGAGTTGGACCCGCGACGCATCACCGCCGTCGTCGACGCGGTGCGGCCGTTGCTCAACGGGGTGAACCTTGATGACCGTCGCGACGAGTGGGTCGGTTCCCGGCCGTGCACTCCTGACGGCCTGCCGTTGATCGGCGCGACCGCCGCGCCGCGGGTGTTCGTCGCCGGTGGCCATGGCATGTGGGGCATCGTCCTGGGGCCGATCACCGGACAGTTGGTGGCCCAAGCGGTGCTCAAGGGTGAGGTGCCCGCGGAGCTGGCGCCGTTCGACCCGCTGCGCTAGCGGGTGCGTCAGCGCTGCCGAAGCCCCTGCCGAACGTCCGGAACGATCAATTCAAGGTGGTCCGATGCTGGTGGCGAGCTCTCGCTCGCACACCGTCACTGCGTTGGCGGCGTTCAAAGCTGTCCATCTCACGGCCCCGCGGCCGATCGCCGCAGTTTCCGACGGTTGCTCCTCGAGCAGGACGGCGACTGGGCAACGCAGCCCGCAGCCGTCGGGTCGAGACCCACGGCGAGCGAGGTAGTTCACGACACCCACCGATCGCCAGGGCGAAGCCGTTCGAGCTTCCGCCCTCTTGCTTCCCGAAGCACTTTCGGCCTCCCGACCAAAAAGCGGTACATGAGCGTCGACATCGAAGTATCCGATCAGGGCTGGCTCGCCGGCCTCCGTGCGTCGCTGAGCGAGGACTTCGCCGCCCAGACGACCGGCTCAAGGAACTGACGGAGATCTCGGCCGACACCGGCGACCCCGGCGAAGCACACAACCGGGCGGCACTGGTGACGGCCACCCGGCACAACCTCGAACAGATCACCGGTGCGCTGCGACGCATCGCCGAGGGCAGCTACGGCCGCTGCGAGAAATGCGGCGGCCTCATCCCCGCCGAACGGCTCGAAGTGCTACCGCATACCCGGTTCTGCGTCCCCTTCCAGCAGAAACACAAGGGCTGACGGAATGCCGCGGCAGCGGCCGCGCCGGCCTCGTCGCCGGCGCGGCCGCTGATCATGGCAGCACTCAGCCCCGTCACCCGGCAGCCGGATGGCGGGGCTGCCGAGTGGTTGTGACATCCACGTCGATGACGTCCAGGATGCCCAGCAGTCCCGCCAACGCGATCGCCTCGCTACGCGAGAGGGTCAGGCTGCAGGTGGCATCGGGATCGTCGCTGACGCCGTGGATCAGCTCGCGTCGACCGCCGGCGTAGTGGGTGACAACGCCGACCCGATGACCGGTGACGGTGGTGAATGCGTGGCACTCTCCGATGCCCGGCAGCGGTGTGAATTCGACGTCCATGACAAACTCCGGAAGAAGACGACCGCAACCGCGGCCGGGAAGTGGATACGGATGCGGGACCGGCCCACGTCAGTTCGTGAGTAGCCGGCGCAGGCCGGTGAGCGTGGCCAGCGGCGGTTCGGCGGGCATCGTGATGGAGCGGCCGGTCAGCGCGGCCAACCTCGCGGCGGCTCCGGCGGCGGTCGCACCACCACCGGTGAGCAGCAGCCGCCGCTGACCACCCCGCGGACGGTCGAGACGGCGCACACAGTCGGCGATCGCCGGGATCCGGTCGACGGATCCGGCGTCATCGACACGCTCCGCCGCGACGATGCTGCGGTCACAGATGCGTGCCACTTCGGTACGTCCGGATCCGATGTCCACCACGACCACGTCACCGCCCGGGTCAGGACGGCAGGCCAGAGCAGCCGCGAGTGGCTCCTCCACTGCATTGACCCGTCCACCGACGGCACGGCGGACCGCGGCGACAAGCACGTTGCGCTGGCGCAGGGTCGCGGTCGCCGGCACACCGACCAGTACGGGATAGGCGGTGTCGGAAGGTAGGCGGAGATCGGCGGTCAGCAACCGGAGCAGGTGCACGCAGGCGAAGAAGTCGCGCACCACGCCGTTGCGCACCGGCCACGTGGCGGTCACACCGCGGGTCTGAGCGGTCAGCGCGGCTCGTCCGGCCACGTGCCGGTCGGTGCTGGGGCGGCAGAGCACCGTCGGTTCAGTGATCACCGTTCCAGCCTGCGGCGTCCACAGCCGGACGGTGGACGTTCCGAGGTCAAGGGCAAGGCACGACTGTACGCCCGGACGAGCGTAGGCGCCGGCGGTCAGCATGTCGTCCACCCGGGTACGTCGGGGACCAGGTGTCGAGGGCTAACGAAGGGAAGCGACGTCGCCGGCAGGTCAATGGGCATGCAGAAGCGAAAGTCATGAATGAAGGGTGGCATGGTGCTCCCAGCCAAGGGGCAGCGTCGTGTCCGACGCCGCGCAACGGGCGGCTTCAGGCGGTGAGCGTCCACGTCGGCGGGGCCCGGTCCGCCGACCACGCCGGTACACAGCCCGGGACCGCACAGCGGGTCAGCCGGAAGACGATGCACAACCCGATGTCCCGGGCGGTGGACACGACCAACACCAGCACAGCCCAGACGAGCAACGTCGGCACCGCAACTCGCCGGCCGACGCCCCCGAAGCCGCGCCCGTCATCCATGTCGGCCACCATAGCCGTCCAGAACAGGAAGGGCCACGACAGCACTCAAGCGGTCGACCGAGGTCTCGGTCATCCGGCCCGCACCGCAGCCAGTGACCGCGGGCCGGTTGCCGGGCATCGGCAACGAGCGCGACGAAGTTGCGCCGGATCCGACCGCTTTCACTGAGCTGTTCAGCGGCGACGACGGGATTCGGTAAACGCTTGTATCAATGGAAGTGATCGGTGTAACCGTGCCCGCGAACGTCCTCTCGTCCGACCAGCGCGCTGCCGGTATGTGTCGCTCTGCCCCGCAGACCGCGGTCGCGATTGGCCTCGGCAGCAGCTCGATCGGCGTCTGGGCGGCGCACCGCGGCACCATCAGCGCGCCGTGCGGGGACGCGTCTACCTCCGCCGGTTCTCTGATCCGGCGCGGCTGTATCGTCGACGCCGACGGCTGCGTGATCCTGCTGTCCCACTTGATCCGCCTTTTCAGCGAACCGGTGCCTCCGGCGGTGTCGTCGCGGCCTGCCGCCCGGTCCTAGCCGGCGAACACGACCAGACCGTGATGCGCCGCGTCGTCGAGACGGTCCTCGCACCCTCCCGCCTGGTGTTCATCGACACCGTGCGCGCCGCCGCGATCGGCTCGGGAGCAGCCGGCAGCCTGCTGGTCACCGACGTCGGAGCCCAGCTGACCGAGGTCGCCCTGCTGCACCACAGGCGGGTCGCAGCACGGCCGTGATCTCCGGAACCGACCCCCCGGCGGCGAAGCACGCCAACCGCCTGCCGCCGTACCGCCTCACACTCGCCCACCGCGCGGACAACCCACCTCATCGAAATGCCCCATCACCCGGGCCCGCGGTGATTAACGGTGACGACCACGCTGACAGGCCGAGTTGCAATGAACGAGTTGACCTTTCAAGATCCAGAACGGACCGTCCAGCGGTAACGGCGTTCCGGCCGTCCGGTGTTTCCGTACCTGAGTGTTACTGCGGCCCGGCCGACTACGGCGAAGTGTTCGAGGTAACGGCGGGCACTGACTCGGGAGATGCCGATCTGATGCGCACACTCGGCGGCGGAGAGGGTTCCCGCTTGCTTCCGGAGGATCTCCTCCACCAGTCCGGCAGTCTCTGGGCTGAGGCCGCGGGGGAGAGCGGACGAGCCGGTGATCGGGCTGCTCGACGTGAGCGCCCGGTCGATATCCCCCTGGTCGCAGACCATGCTCTTCGAGAGAGTGCTGCGCCGCGCGGCATACTGCTCGAGCCTGCCCCGCAGTTCCTCGAAGCTGAATGGTTTGAGAAGGTAGTTGACCGCGCCGTACCGCACCGCCCGGCGTACATTGTCGCTCTCCCGGGCAGCGCTGATAACGAGGACATCGCAGTCATGCCCGGCGGTGTGCAGCCTGGCGACCACGTCGAGGCCGAACATGTCCGGAAGGTACAAGTCGAGCAGCACCAGGTCTGGGCGCAACTGCTCCACCGCGGCGATTGCCTCTTCCCCGGTGCTCGCGGTTGCCACGACCCGGAAGTCTTCGAGCCGTTCGACGAAACCGCGATGGATCCGGGCCACCCTGAAGTCATCATCAACGATCAGCACGTCGATCACGGCCCTGCCTCCAGCGGCGCTACCGACATTCGCGCGGTGAACATCGCGCCCTCCTCGGTGTTCGTCACTGCGACCTCACCACCGCGGCGGTGACAGACCATGCGGGTGAGCGCGAGGCCGATACCCCGTTCACCGCCCTCTGCCGCTTTCGTCGTGAAACCGTGGGCGAACACTTCCTGCGCCAGTCGGGGAGCGATCCCCGGCCCCGAGTCGCGGACGACGATTTCGATCGATGCGGAATCCTGACGCAACTCGACTTCTACCCACTGGTTTCCGGCGCCCGGCCTGCCGTTGATGTCCGGGCAGGCGCCCGAGTCCGCGGGGGAGACATTCCGGCCTCCTGCGACGGCTTCGACGGCGTTGTCCACGAGGTTGCCCAACACCGTACCCACATCGGCTGATACCGCCATGTCCAGCCGGCCCAACCTGGTCCGCTCAGAGATCCGCAGTTCCACGCGGCGCTCGGCGGCGACCGCCGATTTGGCCGTGAGCAGAGCTGCCACCGCAGTGTCGTGGATCCGGCTCGTCACCGCGAGGTCCAGGGAGGCGCGATGCCGGCTGAGCGCCTCGACATACCGGACCACCTCCTCGTGCTCACCGATCTGGATCAGCCCGGAGATGGTGTGCAGCTGATTCGCGAACTCGTGTGTCTGTGCGCGCAGCGACTCAGTGGTACTGCGAAAGGAACCGATCTCCTGCTCCAGGCGGGCCAGCTCGGTCCGGTCCCGCAGTGTGGTGACCGAGCCGAGCCGCCGGCCGTCCTTGTTCACCCTCATCCGGCTCATCACGAGCACCCGGCCGCCCCGCACCACGACCTGGTCCCGCGTCTCCCGCGCGCTGCCCGCCCCCGTGAGTACGTCGCGTAGCCGGCCCTCGATCCGTAGCTCCGACAGGCTGCGGCCGAGGCAATGTTCGGGCAGGTCGAGCAATCGGCGGCCGACAGAGTTGACCAGCGTGACCCGGTGTTGCGGATCGAGCGCGATGACCCCTTCGGCTAGGCCGTGCAGCAGCGCTTCCCGGTGCTCTGCCAGACCGGCGATCTCCCGCGGTTCGAGGCCGAGGGTCTGCCGCTTGATGCGCCGGGCCAGCAGCCATGATCCGAGCACTCCGAGGGCGCTGGCTATGCCGAGGTAGGTGAAGAGGTAGGACGAAGCGCCGACCAGCCGTTGCCACCAGGACGGAAGTGCCTCGCCGACCATCACCACGCCCAGATGCCGCCCGAGGTTCTCCTTCTTGCGGTCGCCCAGGACCGGCACCTGCGCCACCAGCTCGCGTGCCCCGCCCACCGCCAGCTCACCGAACCAGCTCCGACCGCCGGCGACCCTCGGATCACCGAGCACCATGAGGCTGCCGACAAGCGTTGGGTTGGTGGAGGTGACTATCTGTCCGCTGTCATCGGCGACGCTGACGGTGGTCACGTTTGCCTGAACCGGCAGGTTCTGCACCAGGGACGCGATCGTCTCCCCGGGCGCCGGCCGGTCGAGGCGGTCCCGTAGCAGCGGGTTCCCGGCGAGTTGTTCGCCGAGGGCAGCAACACGGCGGCCTTCGACCCGGTTGAAGGTGGCCGCCGACTGCGCCAGCGACACGGCCGCCACCGCTGCGAGCACCACGACGATGATCGCGAGTTGGAGAGCGAGCAACTGCCCGGCGAGCGTACGACGCCGAGGCATGACCGCGACCACAACGACCTCAACTTCCGCTGGTGACACAAGGCAGACGGGGACCCTGCGTCGGGGTCATCATCTTGCCGCCGGTCTGAATCGAAACGGAAGAGAAACATGATGGCAACCAGAAGAAATGCGCTACTCGTGGGCGTCTCCGTAACCATGGCGCTTGCCCTGGTGGGCTGCGGCGCCACGGCAGAAGAGGGCGAGGCGGGCGTGGGCGGCGACGGCAAGCCGATCACCGGTCTACGCATCATGGTGCCGAACAGCCCCGGTGGTGGATACGACACCACGGCCCGCACGGCGGCGAAGGTGATGGAGGATGCCAAGATCGCCGCTGGCGTGCAGGTGTTCAACCTGCCCGGAGCGGGCGGCACGGTCGGACTGCAGCGCATCGTGAACGAGAAGGGCAACGGCAAGCTTGCGATGCAGATGGGGCTGGGGGTGGTCGGCGCCTCGTACACCTCGAAGTCGTCGGCCACTCTGACCGATACCACCCCGCTGGCCAAAATGATCGAGGAAGCAGGCGCGGTCGTCGTGCCGAAGGACTCGCCGTACCGGACGATCAACGACTTGGTCACGGCCTGGAAGGCCAACCCGGAGGGCCTCGCTGTCGGCGGCGGCTCGTCTCCCGGAGGCCCCGACCACCTGCTGCCGATGCAATTGGCCAAGACCATCGGCATCGACCCGCGACAGGTCAACTACATCTCGTACGACGGCGGAGGCGAGCTACTGCCAGCCTTGCTCGGAGGCAAGGTGGCCTTCGGCGCAAGTGGGTTCGGGGAGTTCCTCGATCAGGTCGAGGCCGGGCAGCTCCGGGTTCTCGCGGTGACCAGCGAAGCGCCGGTCGACGCGCTTCCGGAGGTACCGACGCTGAAGTCCGCAGGTATCGACCTCGTCTTCACCAACTGGCGGGGCATCGTCGCACCGCCCGGCATCAGCGACGCTGACAAGAAGCTGTGGATCGATGCGTTGACCAGGATGCACGACTCCGCCGAGTGGAAGACCGAGCTCACCAAGCGGGGCTGGACTGACGCGTTCGTCACAGGCGATCAGTTCGCCGCCTTCCTCACCCAGCAGGACAAGTCGGTGGCTGACCTGCTCAAGCAGCTCGGCCTGGCATGACCGGCCGGCCGAGCCGATCGGATCGGGACGGCGGTTCGCCGTCTCGGTTCCCGGCGTTGTCTGACATCCCGATCCAGCCCGCGCCCGAGCCGTCGGACGCGGTACGAGCGGACGACGCTCCGCGTTCCGCAGCGGATGCGTCGAAGCCGGACCGCGCACAGTACGTCGTCTGCGTCTTCCTGGCGCTGGTCGGGGTCATGGTTGTCGTCGACGCGACCCAGATCGGTCAGGCGGTGAGCAGCACCGACCCGCTCGGCCCACGGCCGGTGCCGATCCTGCTCGGAACGCTGCTCATGGTCGTCGCGGTGGTCTACGCCGTTGATGTGGCTCGTGGCGGCGTCGGTGAGCCGGAGGCTGGCGAGGACGTCGACCTGGCCACTCCTGTCGACTGGCGCACCGTCCTGCTTCTCGTCGCGGCGTTCCTGACCAACGCAGTGTTGATCGAGCCGCTCGGCTGGGTGATCAGTGGCGCGTTGCTCTTCTGGGGTACGGCGTTCGCGCTCGGCAGCCGCGACCACGTCCGGAACCTGCTGATCGCCGTGGGGCTCTCGCTCATCACGTTCTACACATTCGCCATCGGGCTTGGCATCAACCTGCCCGCTGGCGTGCTGCGAGGAGTCCTGTAGATGCAGAACCTCCATTCGCTTCTCGACGGGTTCGCCCACGTGGCGACGCCGATGAACCTGCTCATCGCGCTTCTCGGTGTCACCATCGGCACCGCGGTCGGTGTACTACCGGGCATCGGCCCCGCGATGACAGTGGCGCTGCTGCTGCCTGTGACGTACGGCATGGAGCCCACGCAGGCCTTCATCATGTTCGCCGGCATCTTCTACGGCGGAATGTACGGCGGATCGACCACGTCGATCCTGCTCAACACTCCCGGTGAGTCCTCGTCGGTGGTGACCGCGATCGAGGGCAACAAGATGGCCAAGGCCGGCCGGGCAGCGCAGGCGCTGGCCACCGCCGCGATCGGGTCGTTCGTCGCCGGAACCATCGCCACCCTGCTGCTTGTGGTCATCACCCCGCCGGTGGTCCGGTTCGCGGTCAGCCTCGGCGCGCCGGACTACTTCGCCCTGATGCTGCTGTCGTTCGTCGCCGTCACCTCGGTGCTGGGCGCCTCCCGGGTACGCGGTTTCGCCTCGTTGCTGATCGGCCTGGTCATCGGAGTGGTGGGGATCGACAGGGTGACCGGTCAACAGCGGCTCACCTTCGGTGTGCCGCAGCTCGCAGACGGCATCGACGTGGTTGTGGTGGCTGTCGGGATCTTCGCCGTGGGCGAAGCGCTCTGGATCGCCGCGCACCTCCGACGCCGTCCGGCCGAGGTGATCCCGGTCGGCCGGCCGTGGATGGGCCGCGACGACTGGCGCCGGTCCTGGAAGCCCTGGCTGCGCGGCACCGCTTACGGATTCCCGTTCGGGGCGCTACCCGCGGGTGGCGCTGAGATACCCACGTTCCTGTCGTATGCCACCGAGAAGAAGTTGTCCAAGCACCGGGACGAGTTCGGTCGGGGAGCGATCGAAGGCGTTGCCGGCCCCGAGGCGGCCAACAACGCGTCCGCCGCCGGCACGCTGGTACCGATGCTCGCCATCGGCCTGCCCACCAACGCCACCGCCGCGGTGATGCTGGCCGCCTTCGAGCAGTACGGCATCCAACCCGGCCCGCTGCTCTTCGAGCGGGAGTCGGGTCTGGTCTGGACGCTCATCGCCAGCCTCTTCGTCGGGAATCTGCTGCTGCTGGTGCTGAATCTCCCGCTCGCGCCCGCCTGGGCGCGGCTGCTTCGGATTCCTCGACCGTATCTCTACGCCGGCATCCTCTTCTTCGCGTCGATGGGCGCGTACGCCGTCAACGCACAGCCGTTCGACCTTTTCCTGCTGCTCGTACTCGGCCTGCTCGGCTTCGGCCTGCGCCGGTTCGGGCTGCCGATCCTGCCGCTGATCGTCGGGGTGATCCTGGCTCCGCGCGCCGAACTGCAGGGCCGCCGGGCGTTGCAGCTGTCCGGTGGAGAGTGGCACGGGCTGCTGGGTGGCTGGGTGTCGGGTCTGATCTACACCACCGTGCTGGTGGTGCTCTTCTGGCCGTTGGTCCGGCGGTTCGTCCTCCGCCGGCGTGCAAGGATGGTGACAGGGTGACCGTTCTGGTGGGATACGTTCCATCCCCGATGGGAATGGCGGCCCTGCAGGCCGCGATCGGACAAGCGCGATTCCGCGACGAGCCGGTGCTCGTGGTGAACACCTCGCGGGGAGATGCCTACGTCGATCCCTGCTTCGCTCAGCAGCCCGACCTGGACGCGGTGACCCGCGAGCTGACCGCGTCCGGGGTGCCGTTCGCGATCAGGCAGCTCATGCAGGGTCGGGACGCCGCCGAGGAGATAGCCGATCTCGCCGAGGCGCAGGATGTGTCGTTGGTAGTCATCGGAATCCGGCATCGAAGCCCGATCGGCAAGCTGATCCTGGGCTCGACCGCACAGGAGATCCTGCTCCGGGTCTCCTGCCCGGTCCTCGCGGTGAAGGCCGTGACGCCACGACGGATATCTCGGGCAGCGGGGCCGTCCCGCTGGCCTCTCCCCAGTGAGCCGTAGCCGCCGGTCACCACCACGAGCCCAATGACGGTTCATGAATGCTCGTGAAGCTTCCGCCCGCCATTGCCACCGAGACTGCGACGCTTTCTTGACGACATGACCTCGCGCGAGGACGGGGGAGTAGCGACTACCCGGCCTGAACCCGGATGGATAGGGTGCACGCATGGATCTGGAAATCCGGCATCTGAGAGTCGTTTGCGCGATCGCCGATACCGGAAGCATCTCGAAAGCAGCATCCAGACTGGGGATCTCGCAGCCCTCCGTCACGACCCTGCTTCAGCGTGTCGAACGGATGGTCGGTCATCAGATATTCCAGCGCGGGCGCGGTGGCGCTCGATCCACCACCTTCGGAGAGCAGTTCCTCCAACGAGCCCGCCTATTGGTCGCCGAAATGGACGCGTTGGGGGGAGAGATCGCCGGCCCGGCGGGCACGATCCGATTTGGATCGGTGCACATGGAGTGCGTCTCGTCTCTGTTCCATTGTCTGGAGACGAGCTTCCCGGATATCTCTTTCTCCATGTGCGTCGAGCCGTCCAGCCTGAGGCTCGCCCAGCGACTGGTGCACGGGGACCTCGATGTGGCGGTGCTGGCGATTGCGGAGTCCCATCAGATTCCACTCCCGCAGGAACTAAGGGACGTCTCGTAACTGGGTGAAGGCGTTGCGTGGGATGGGGCCGGTGGTCAGCCGGCGAGGATGATGTTGTGGAGGTTGGCGATGCCGG
>NZ_VISW01000043.1:0-13731 GCF_007827635.1 Micromonospora sp. CNZ296 | reverse complement strand
ATGGAAACGGTTGGCTCGACACCACCGGACCTACCGAGGGCCTTCCCTCACCTCAACCCGACACGCCGCCACACCCCAAATCTCAAACACTCACTAAGAAGGGGCCCTTCCTATACCGAATGCGTTAAGAGAGGGCCCTTCCTTCCCGCGGTGAGGGCGTCGGCGAGCGCGGGGACGTCCGCCTCGTCGAGCGCGCTCACCGAGACGCGCACGGCGGGGGCGGCGGCGATCCGGTACAGGCTGCCGGGGGCGAGCGACCACCCGGCGTCGCGCAGCGTCGTGATCGCCACCGTCTCGTCGGGCACCGGCACCCAGACGTTGATCCCGGTACGCCCGTGCGCTGTCACCCCGCGCGCGGCGAGCGCTGCAACCAGCCCGTCGCGCCGCCTGTCGTAGCTGTCCGCCGCGCGCCGTACCAGCCCGGCGGTGGCCGGGTCGCGCCAGAGCGACACGACCAGCCGTTGCAGCACAGTGGAGACCCAGCCGGCACCGACCCGCGCCCGCCCGGCCACCCGGGCCACCGTGGCCTCGTCGCCGGTCAGCACCGCGAGCCGCAGGTCGGGCCCGTAGGGCTTGCTCACCGACCGGACGAAGGCCCACGCCGGGGTCGCCCCGGCGAGCGGATGCAGGGGTACGCGGGCCAGCTCGGCGGCGTGGTCGTCCTCGATCAGCAGCAGGTCGGCCCGTCCGGCGAGCAGCGTCCGCAGCGCGCCGGCCCGGTCGGCGGAGACGGCGGCGCCGGTCGGGTTCTGCGCCCGGCTGGTCACCACGAGCGCCCGGACGCCGGCGGTGAGCGCCGCCCGGACGCCGCCGACTGTGGGGCCGTCGTCGTCCACCGGCACCCCGACGGTACGCAGCCCGAGCGCGGCGATCAGGTCGAGCAGGTTGGCCCAGCCCGGGTCCTCCACCGCCACCGCGTCGCCGGGGCGCAGGTGGGCCGCGAGCAGCCGTTCGATGCCGTCGAGCGCGCCGCCGGTGACTGTGAGCGCGCCGGCCGGCACGCGATCGGCGGCGAGCCGGTCCCGGGCCAGGGCGGCCAGGTCGGGCAGCACGGCGTCGGTCGCGTACCCCCCGGGGGGTCCGATCTCGGTGGCGAGCGCTGCCAGGTGCGGGCCGAGCGGGGGCAGCAGCCGGGGGTCGGGCTGGCCGGCGGAGAGGTCACGGCCGCCGGGCAGCGGCGGGGGCAGCAACGCGGCGCGGCGACCGGCGACCGGCGGGCGGGGGCGGACCCGGGTGCCGTGCCGGCCGGCGGTCGCGACCAGGCCACGTTGCCGCAGTTCCTGGTACGCCTTCGCGACTGTGGCCGGGCTGACGTCCAGCTCGGCGGCGAGCGCGCGGACGGCGGGGAGGGCGTCGCCGGGGGCGAGATCGCCGGTGCGGATGCCGGATTCGACGCTGGCCGAAATCGCGGCGGAGGTGGAACCGGCGATCTGATAATGTGCTGCCACAGTTTGGAGATTGTACTAGAACAAAGGTGGGATGTCACGTGTACGCCCCGACCGAACGCACCACCGCCACCCGCACCCGCGACCGGATGCACTACGACCGGGCCACCGCGCACGCGCTGCTCGACGAGGCGTACCACTGCGCGCTGTCGTTCACCGTGGACGGCGAGCCGCGCATCCTGCCGACCCTGCACGTGCGCATCGGAGACACGCTCTACCTGCACGGGTCCACCGGCAGCCGGCCGCTGCTCGCCGCGCGGGGCGAGGCCGGGCTGAGGGTCTGCGTCGCCGTCACCCACCTCGACGGGCTGATCTACGCCCGCTCCCAGTTCCACCACAGCGCCAACTACCGGTCGGTGGTGGCGCACGGCACCGCCCACCTGGTCGACGACGCCGGCGAGAAGGCCGCGGTGCTGACCGCGCTGGTGGAGAAGGTCGCCGCCGGCCGGTCCGCCGACAGCCGCCCGCCGAACCGGCGCGAACTGGCCGAGACCGCCGTGCTGGCGCTGCCGCTGCGCGAGGTGTCGGTACGGATGCGCACCGGCGGCGTCAACGACGAGCCGGCCGACGAGGCGCTGCCGTACTGGGCCGGTGTGGTTCCGCTGCGGCTCACGCCGGGCCGCCCCGAACCCGCGCCCGGGGTGGTCGCGCCGGTGCCGGCGTACCTGCGTGCGGCCCGCTCGCCGTGGCACGAGCCGGCGGTGCTGCGCGGCGAGCACGTCGTGCTGGAGCCGCTCGACCTCGCCCACGCCGACGAGCTGTACGCCGCCACCGCCGACCCGGAGGTGTGGCGGCACCTGGGCGGCACGCAGCCCGCCGACGCCGCCGGGATGCGCCAGGTGGTCGCCGCCTACCTGGACGCGCAGGAACGCGGCGAGCAGGTGTGCTGGACCCAGCGCTGCGCCGTCACCGGTGCGGTGATCGGCACGACCTCCTACCACGAGATCGACCCGGTCCGCCGGTCGGTGGCGATCGGTTACACCTGGCTGGGCCGCCCCTGGTGGCGTACCGGCGTCAACACCGAGGCGAAGCTCCTGCTGCTGGGCCGGGCCTTCGACGACCTGGACGCGGTCCGGGTGGTCTGGCACACCGACATCCGCAACGAACGCTCGCAGCGGGCCATCGAACGGCTCGGCGCGAGCCGGGAGGGCGTGCTGCGCCGGCACAAGCAGCGCGCCGACGGCTCCTGGCGGGACACCGTCCAGTACTCGATGCTCGCGCAGGAGTGGCCGAAGGCACAGGTCAGCCTGCGGGAAAGGCTTCGCCCGACGGCACCCGCGGCGTCATGATGTCCGGCGTGCTGGGGATCACCGACATCTGGACGTACGTGCTGGGCACCGTGGCGATCGTGCTGCTGCCCGGCCCGAACTCGCTCTTCGTGCTGGCCACCGCCGCCCGCCGGGGCGTCGCCACCGGTTACCGGGCCGCGGCCGGGGTGTTCGTCGGCGACGCGGTGCTGATGGTGCTCTCCGCCGCCGGGGTGGCCTCGCTGCTCCAGGCGTATCCGCCGCTCTACCTGGTGATCAAGTACGCCGGCGCGGCGTACCTCGGATATCTGGGGCTGGCCATGCTGCGCGGCGCGTGGCGGCGCTGGCGCGACCGCAACGACCCGGCCACGCCGCGCCTGATCGACGAGGTGGAGCCGGCGGAGCAGCGGGAGCCGTTCCGCCGGGCGCTGGTGATCAGTCTGCTCAACCCGAAGGCGATCCTGTTCTTCGTCTCGTTCTTCATCCAGTTCGTCGACCCCGGGTACGCGTGGCCGGCGCTGTCGTTCCTGCTCCTCGGGCTGATCGCACAGGTCGCGAGCGCGCTCTACCTGACCGTGCTGATCTTCACCGGCACGTACCTGGCGGCCCAGTTCCGGCAGCGCCGGCGGCTCGCCGCGAGCGGCACGACTGCCGTCGCGGTGCTGTTCCTCGGCTTCAGCCTCAAGCTCGCCGCCGGCTGAGGTGTAAGGAAGGGCCCCTTCTTAACGCCTCCGGTAGAGGAAGGGCCCCTTCTTAACAACGCACACGCACGCGCACACGCGCGTGCACGCTCACGCGCTCACGTGCCGTCGCCGCCTCCGCCACCACCGCCGATGCCCGCGCCGCCGGCCGTACCCCCGAGGCCGTAACCAGGCGCGACCGGCCGGTCCGGCGGGCGGCTGACGTGCGCCGACTCGCGGATCGTGGCCGACCAGTCGGCGTGCGCGGCGGCGGCCGCGTGCCTGTCGATGGCGTGCCGCAGCCAGCCGTCCACAGTGGCCACCCAGTCGCGCTCATCGGCACCGGCGTGCCAGACCCGGAACCGGCTGATGCTCTGGTGGGTGATCCCGGCCAGGGAGAGCCGCCGGTCCAGCCAGAGCAGCACCTCCACGCCGGCCGAGTCGGTCAGCATGATCATTTCGAGTTCGGTCATCGGGCCGGCGTAGAGCGGGGCGGCCCAGAAGCCGTACCACTGCTGGAACGGCAGCGTCTGCTCCACCCCCGGCAGCCGTCCCTCGCGCAGCCCCGCCTGGCGGATCGCGAAGCCGAGCGTGTCCAGCGCGGCGAGCACGTGCTCCTGGGAGGGCAGCGGGTGGATCAGCACCGGCACCATCGCGCCCTGGTCCACCTCCGGGTCCACCGACACCTCGGTACGCAGCCCGGTACGCAGGCTCAGCAGCGGCACCCCGCCGTACGTGGTCACCGGCGACTCCCACGGCAGCGGCACGGCGAACTCGACGGCCCGCCGCCGTCCGGCCGGCACCACGAACCGGCCCGCGATCGTCCACGTCTGGAACTGCACCAGGCGGCGCGGCGCCTCCGGGTCCTCCGGTTCGACCTGGGTGACCAGGCCGAGCCGGATGTGCCGGACCGGCACGTCCGAACCGCCGGCGGCAAGCGTCACCCGGCCCGGCAGGCGCAGGCCCGGCCGGGTGCTCGGGTTGGGCAGCGTGGTGCTCACCGAGAGCCCGGTCCAGGCGGAGTCCCGCGACACGCCGGTCAACCGCATGCCGGGGCTTTCCCGCTGCCCGCCCGGCCATGCCCGGCCGGAACGGACGCCGGCCCGGCGAAGTGGTTGTCCCACCTCGCCAGGCCGGTACGGATCACGACGGTCAGCGCATCCGGCGGCCTCGCGGCACCGGGTCGGTCTCGTCGTCGAACTCGCCGATGACCTCCTCCAGGAGGTCCTCCAGCGCGACGAACCCGATCGGCCGGGTCGGCCCGCCACCGTTGCTCACCAGCGCGAGCTGCGCCTGCCGCGCCCGCATGGCGGCCACCGCCTCGGTCACCGACGCCTCGGCCGGCAGCGTGAAGGCGCTGGTCATCAGCTCCTCCGCGGTCGCCGGGCGGCCGGTGGTGACGGCGCGCACCGCCTCGCGTACGTGCACCAGGCCGCACACCTCACCACCGGTGTCGACCACGGCGAGCCGGGACCGGCCGCTGTCGCGGGAGACGTGCTCGATCCGCTCGGCGGTCTCGCTCCGGCCCACCGTGACGATCTGGTCGAACGGCTCCATGACCTGGGCGACTGTGGTGCCCTGGAGTTCCAGCATGCTGGTCAGCAGCTGGTGCTGCTCGGCGCCGAGCAGCCCGTGCTCCCGGGACTGCTCCAGCAGGATGCGCAGCTCGTCCGGGCCGTGCACCTGGGCGAGCTGGTCCTGCTGCTGCACCCCGAACAGTCGCAGCATCGCGTTCGCGAGCCCGTTGAGCAGGGACAGCACCGGCCGGGCGATCCGGGCGAACGCCCGGAACGGCAACGCCAGCAGCATCGCGGACCGCTCCGCGTCGGTGATCGCCCACGACTTCGGGGCCATCTCGCCGACCACCAGGTGCAGGAACGTCACGAGCGACAGCGCGAACACCAGCGCCACCACGTGGCTGACCGCCTCGGGCAGGCCGACCGCGTGCAGCAGCGGGCTGAGCAGGTGCTCGATGGCCGGTTCGGCCAGCGCGCCCAGACCCAGCGTGCACAGCGTGATGCCGAGCTGCGCGCCGGCCAGCATCAGACTCAGCTCGCGGACGCCGTCCAGCGCCGCGCGGGCCGCCCGGCCGCCACCGGCCGCCGCCTGCTCCAGCCGGTACCGCTTGGACGCGACGAGCGCGAACTCGGCGGCCACGAAGAACCCGTTGAGCGCCAGCAGCACCACGGAGGAGAACAACGCGAATCCGGGGCTCATGCGGAACCCTCCCCGGACACGGAGGCGGCGGGCCGCAGCCGCACCGAGTCGGCCACGTGCCGGTCCACCGCCAGCACCTCGACGAGCACCCGCGGGCCGCCGGCCGGCTCGTCGCCGTCAGTGGCGACCGGGATCTCCAGCCGGTCACCGACCTCGGGCACCCGGCCCAGCTCCCGCATCACCAGACCGGAGAGCGTGTCGTACTCGGGCGCCTCGGGCAGTTCGATGCCGGTGCTGTCGGCGACCTCGTCGATGCGCCAGCGCGCCGGGACCACCCAGGAGCCGTCCTCCTGCCGGGCCGCGGCCCGGTCCGGCGGGTCGTCCTCGTCGCGGATCGGCCCGACCAGTTCCTCGGCCAGGTCCTCCAGCGTGATCACGCCGGCGAAGCCGCCGTACTCGTCGACCACGCAGGCGAGCTGCCGGTGCCCGGACCGCAGGCGGTCCAGCACCGTCGGCAGCGGCAGCGTCTCGGGCACCAGCAACGGGGGTACGGCCACCGCGTCGACCCGGGTGGTCGCGCGCTGCGCCGGGGGCACCCCGAGCACGTCAGCGATACCGACCACGCCGACCAGGTCGTCGACGCCCTCGGCGCCGCTCACCGGGAACCGGGAGTGGCCGGTGTCGAGCAGCTCGACGATCCGGCTGACCGGCTCGTCGGCCCGGATGGTGTGCACGTCGACGCGCGGCACCATCGCCTCCCCGGCGGTCAGCTCCCGGAAGTCCAGACCCCGGTCCAGCAGGTCGGACATCTCGGCGTCGAGGTGTCCCTCCTCCCGGGACTCGGCGATGATCTGTTCCAGGTCCTGCGGGGTGGCGCCGCTGGGCAGCTCCTCGATCGGCTCGATGCCGATGCGGCGGAGCAGCCGTACGGCGGCCCGGTCGAACAGCGTGATCAGCGGACCGGCGATCTTCAGGTAGATCAGGGTGGACCGGGACAGCGCCCGGGCGAGCGGTTCGGCCCGCGCGATGGCCAGGTTCTTCGGGGCCAGCTCGCCGAGCACCATCTGCACCACTGTGGCGATGATCAGGGCGAGGGCCACCGACAGCGGCAGCGACACCGAGCTGGACAGCCCGGCCACGCCGAGCAGGTCGGCCAGCCCGGCACCCAGGTACGGCTCGGCGACGTAACCGACGAGCAGGGCGGTCACTGTGATGCCGAGCTGCGCGCCGGACAGCATGAAGGAGAGCCGCCCGGTCACCTCCAGGGCCCGGGCCGCGGCACGGTCGCCACCGTCGGCGAGCTGCTTGAGCTTGCCCCGGTCCACGGCGACGTAGCCGAACTCCTGGGCCACGAAGTAACCGGTGGCGGCGGTGAGGACGGTGATGAGAAGGAGACCGACGAGGATCAACACGGGAGGTTCAGTGCTCCCGGGGTCGTCGGGGAGGGAATTCGCCGGGTATTACCCGGCCGGCTACTGCTGCCCTCCGGGGCAGGAGAGTCGATCATGCGGCCCATTTTATCGGTACCCGCTGGACGTTCGCTGAGGGTGCCGGGAAGCCTCCCGCACGTCCGGTTCAGCGTCCGGCCAGCTCGTCGGCGTCCAGCAGCGTCCGGTCGACCCGCCCGGAACGGTACGCGGCCCGTCCGATCATCTGCGCGGCCACCGGCGCGGTGGAGAGCTGGAAGATCGCCACCAGGACCAGCATGCCCAGATCCGAGGGGGTACGCAGACGCAGCGCCAGCCCGGCCAGCAGCAGCAGGACGCCCAGCACCTGCGGCTTGGTGGCCGCGTGCATCCGGTCCAGCACGTCCGGGAAGCGCACCAGCCCGATGCCGGCGACCAGGGCCAGCACCGCCCCGACCAGCAGCAGCACCCCACCGACCCAGTCCGCGACGGCGCTCATGCCGAGCCTCCTTCCGTTCGCGACTGCGGGGCTCGCAGAACCGGCTCACTCCTCGCGCTCACAGGGAGCCTCCTTCCGTTCGCGACTGCGGGGCTCGCAGAACCGGCTCACTCCTCGCGCTCACGCTTCAGCCCGGACCGCGAAGCGCACCAGCGACACCGAACCGATGAAGCCGAGCAGCGAGAGCACCACCAGCACGGGCAGCGTGGTGGCGTGCCGGTTCACAGCGGCCTCCGCCCCCACCGCGGCGAGCATCGCCGACAGCAGCAGGTCGGCGCCGACGACCCGGTCGAGCAGGGACGGGCCCCGGTAGATCCGGGCCAGGGCGAGCAGCGCGGTGGCCGAGAGCAGCACGGTCAACGCGACGGCGAGAAGGACTGTCACTGATGGTTCCTCCGTTCGGCGGGTTCGAGGTCGAGCCGGCGTACCTCGTCGGGAGATCCGATGGCGCGGACGATGCGCCGTTCGACGGCGAGCACGCGCTGGCGGCTCTCGGCCAGGTCGTCGGGTCCGCGTACGTCGAGCACGTGCACGTAGAGCACGCCTGCGGCCCGGTCGACGTCGAGGATCAGCGTGCCCGGCACTAGCGAGATCACCTCGGCGGTGAGCGCCAGGTTGAGATCGGTACGTACGCGCAGCGGCACCGCGATGATCGCGCCGCGCGGGCGGTAGCCGAAGCGCAGCGCCACGGCTGCTACGTGCACGCTGGCGCTGACCAGCTCCGCGACGAACGTCGCAGCGAACACCAGCAGCGCGCGGGGGCGTACCCGGCCACCGAACGTGACCGGCGGCAGCGGGAAGAACAGCAGCACCGCCACACCGATCACCAGGCCGGCGACCAGGTTGCCCCAGGACACGTCGCCCCACAGCAGCATCCAGGCGACGACCAGCCAGCCGAGCGCGACCGCCTGGTCCCGCCGCCGCCCGCCCCGCCCCACGGTCGGCACCGGCGCGTCCGGGGCGGGCACCGCACGGGGTACGCCGGCGGGATCACCGGTCGCGCCCCCGCCCGGGGGCAGGTCGTCGGTCACGGCACGTCCCGGGGCAGGACCGCCCGCACGTACGGGGTGCGCTCGCGCAGGTCGGTGGCCGCGTCAGCGGTGACCTGGAACAGCGGCCCGGCCGCCAGCGTGAACAGCACGCCCAGCGCCACCAGGGCGGTGGTGGCCCCGACCATCATTCCGGGCAGCCGGGCCGGCGGGGTGGTGGTGGCCAGCCGGGGCGCCCGCCAGAACGCGATGTTCCACACCCGGGAGGCCGCGTAGAGCGTGAGCAGGCTGGTCAGCGTGCCGGCCGCGACCAGCACGGCGGGCAGCGTCCCGCCTGCGGCCACGCCGGCCTGGAGCAGGCCGAGTTTGCCGAGGAAGCCGGAGAACGGCGGGATGCCGGCGAGGTTCATCGCGGGGACGAAGAAGAGCACGCCGAGCATCGGGGCGATCCGCGCCAGGCCGCCGATCCGGCGCAGGTCGGTGCTGCCGGCGCGTTCCTCGACCAGGCCGGCGACCAGGAACAGCGTGGTCTGGATGGTGATGTGGTGCACCACGTAGAAGATCGCCCCGGACAGGCCGGCGACGCTGCTCAGCGCCACCCCGAAGATCATGTAGCCGATGTGGCTGACGAGCGTGAAGGACAGCAGCCGCTTCAGGTCCGACTGGGCCACCGCGCCGAGGATGCCGACCACCATGGTCAGCCCGGCCACCACCATCAGCAGCGTGGCGACCTGGCCGCCGGGGAACAGCAGCGTCTCCGTGCGGATGATCGCGTACACGCCGACCTTGGTGAGCAGGCCGGCGAAGACCGCCGTGACCGGGGCGGGCGCGGTCGGGTAGCTGTCCGGCAGCCACGCCGACAGCGGGAACACGGCCGCCTTGATCCCGAACGCGAGCAGCAGCGTCAGTTGCAGGGTCAGGCGTACGCCGGACGGCAGCGCGTCCAGCCGGCCGGCGAGCTGCGCCATGTTCAGCGTGCCGGTGGCCGCGTACACCAGCCCCACGGCGGACAGGAACAGCAGCGACGACAGGATGCTGACCACCACGTACGTCGACCCGGTCCGCAACCGCACCTCGGTGCCGCCCAGCGTGATCAGCACGAAGCTCGCGGCCAGCAGGATCTCGAAGCCGACGAACAGGTTGAACAGGTCCCCGGCCAGGAAGGCGTTCGTCACGCCCGCGGTCAGCACCAGGTACGTGGGGTGGAAGATGCTCACCGGCGCGGTCTCCCCGGTCTCCCCCCGGCCCTGGCCGATCGAGTAGAGCAGCACGCACAGCGTCACCGCCGAGGAGACGAGCACCATCAGCGCCGCCAGCTGGTCCGCCACCAGCACGATGCCCACCGGCGCCGGCCAGCCGCCCACCTGCACCACCACCGGCCCGAACCGGTACGCCTGCACCAGCAGCACCGCCGCCACCACCAGGACGCTGGACAGGCAGAGCACGCTTATCGACCGCTGCAGGCGGGGCCGGCCGGACAGCAGGAGGGTGAGCGCCGCGCCGAGCAGCGGCACCACCACCGGCAGCGGGACGAGGGCGCTCATGGTTTCTCACCGTCCCGGTGCAGCCGGCGGCGCGCCGGCTCCGGGTCGACCTGTTCCGGGTCCTCGTCCGGGCCCTCGCCGCCGAGGTCGGCCGTGGACACCTCGTTGCTCTCGGCGAGCCGGACGATCTGCCGGTCCTCCAGGTCGTCCTGCACCTCGTCGTCGCCGCTGGTGTACCAGCTCCGGTAGGCGACAGCGAGCAGGAACGCGGTCAGCCCGAACGTGATCACCACGGCGGTGAGCACCATGGCCTGCGGCAGCGCGTCGCTCATCTCGCTCTGCGACGCGGAACCGACGAGCGGGGCGGCGCCGGACCGCCCGCCGAGCAGGATGAGCAGGTTCACGCCGTTGCCGAGCAGGATGATGCCGAGCAGGATCCGGGTCAGGCTGCGTTCCAGCAGCAGCGTGACACCGGCGGCGACGAGCACCCCGACCGCCAGCACCAGCACCAGCGTCGGCCCGGCCGCCCCGCGCGTCACTGCGGCACCTCTGTTCGCGACTGCGGGGCTCGCAAACCCGGCTCACTCCTCGCGCTCACGGAACCACCTCTGTTCGCGACTGCGGGGCTCGCAAACCCGGCTCACTCCTCGCGCTCATGAGGGGCCCTCGCGCTGGACGACCAACCCGCGCCCCGCCTCGCCCGCGGCCTCCACGTGCCGGTCCACCTCGGCGCCCAGGCTCCGCAGGATGTCCAGCACCAGCCCGACCACCACCAGGTACACGCCGATGTCGAAGAACAGCGACGTGACCAGGTAGAAGTCACCGACCACCGGCAACCACAGGTTGACCTTGACGCTCTGGAGCACCTCACCGGTGAGCGCCAGGCCGAGCACGCCGCTGCCGACCGAGATGCCCAGGCCCGCGCCGAGCACCGTGCCGGCCCCGACCGGCGCCGCCTCGGCTAGCTCGTACCGGCCGCCGGCTAGGTAGCGCAGGGCCAGCGCGAGGCCGGCGACGAGCCCGCCGGAGAAGCCGCCACCGGGGGCGTTGTGCCCGGAGAAGAGCAGGAACAGCGAGAAGATCAGGACGGTGTGGAAGATCAGCCGGGTGACCACCTCGAACACGATCGAGCGCCGCCGTTCGGGCAGCGTCTGCCCGCCGCGCAGCCACACCGTGCGCCGGTCCCCGGCGCGCAACGCGGCCGGTGGGGGACGGCGGGGACGCGGCCCGGTGCGGGACCGCTCGTAGATCAGGCTGGCCACCCCGGTCGCGGTGACCACGAGCACCGAGATCTCCCCCATCGTGTCCCAGGCCCGGATGTCGACCAGCGTCACGTTCACGACGTTGCGGCCGTACCCCTCGATCAAGGCCAGGTCCGGGAAGTCGGCGGAGATCGACGGCGCTCGCCGTGCCCCGGCCGCGGCCAGCGCCAGACCGGCCATCACCACACCGGCGGCGATCCCGATGCCGCGGCGGACCCAGCGGCTGCGGCGCAGCGGCCGCGCCGAGAAGCGCTCCGGCAGCCGACGCAGCACCAGCACGAACACGGCGATCGTCGCGGTCTCCACCAGGAACTGGGTCAGTGCCACGTCCGGCGCGCCGTAGAGGACGAACATCATCGCGGTGCCGTAGCCGGTCACGCCGACGAGCAGCATCGCGGTGAGCCGGCGGCGCGCGCCGACAGCGAGCAGCGCGGCGACCGCGATCACCACGCAGACCACGAGCTGGGCCGGGTTGTCCCAGGGCGCCAGGTCGACCCGCCACGGCGTGGTGGCGATCATCGCCCCGCCCGGCACGAACACCAGCACGAGCAGCACCGTGCCGAGGTACTGCGGCAGCGAGCCGCGCTGGGTGGCGCCGGTGACCTCGATGGCGAGCCGGTCGAAGGCGTGCGTCACCCACTCGTACCCCTGGTTGCCGCCCACCGGCGAGCGCAGCCGGGCCAGCGCGGGCGCCAGCGGGCCGCGGACCAGGTGCAGCACCACACCGCCGGCCAGCACGAGGGCGGACAGGCCGAGCGCCGCCGTGGGTCCGTGCCAGAGCGCCAGGTGCTCCTCGACCGGTCCGAACAGCTCGGCGTACGGCTCGAACAGGCCGCTCAGCCACCCGGCCGCCGGACCGGCGGCGAGCCCGGCCACGGCGAGCAGCGCCGGGGGTACGAGCATCGCGGCGGGCGGGCGGGCCAGCTCGGTGTCCGGCGTGCCGGGCCGGGTGCCGAACGCGCCCCAGAGGAACCGGATGCTGTACGCGACGGTGAGCGCGCTGCCCACCACCAGCACGGTCAGCACCAGCGGATCACCGGTGAACGCGGCGAGCGCCGCCTCCTTCCCGACGAACCCGAGCAGCGGCGGCACCCCGGCCATCGAGGCGGCGGCCAGCGTGGCGACGACGGCCAGCACCGGCGCGGTCCGTCTGACCCCGGACAGCTCCCGCAGGTCACGGGTGCCGGCCTCGTGGTCGAGGATGCCGACGACCAGGAACAGTGCCGCCTTGAACAGGGCGTGTGCCGCCAGCATCGCCACCCCGGCCAGCGCCGCCTTCGGGGTGCCCGCGCCGAACACCACTGTGAGCAGGCCGAGCTGGCTGACCGTCCCGTACGCCAGCAGCAGCTTCAGGTCGGTCTGCCGCAGCGCCGCCCAGCCGCCGATGACGAGCGTGACCAGTCCGGCGACCACGGTGACCGGCCGCCACCCGTCGACCGGGGCGAGCACCGGGCCGAGCAGTCCGATGAGGAAGATGCCGGCCTTCACCATCGCCGCCGCGTGCAGGTACGCACTCACCGGCGTCGGGGCGGCCATCGCCACCGGCAGCCAGGCGTTGAACGGGAACACCGCGGACTTCGCCAGCGCCCCGGCGAGGATCAGCAGCACGGCGACGACCAGGTACCCGCCGCCGGGCAGCGGCGCCGCCGCCACCGCCGACCACCGGTAGCCCCCGGCGTGGTGGCCGAGCAGCAGGAACCCGACGAGCATTGCCAGCCCGCCCAGCGTCGTCACTGTCAGCGCCTGCGCGGCGGCCCACCGGCTGGACCGGCGCTCGGTGCTGTGCCCGATGAGCAGGTACGAGAAGACGGTGGTCAGTTCCCAGAACACGTAGAGCAGCAGCAGGTCGTCGGAGACGACGAGGCCGAGCATCGCCCCGGCGAAGGCGACCATGACGGCGGCGAAGCGGGCCAGCCCGGTGGACCCGGGCGGGAAGTAGCGGGCGGAGTAGACCAGCACCAGCGCGCCGACGCCGCCGACGAGCAGCAGCATCAGCCAGGACAGCGTCGTGACGCGCAGCGCCACGTCGAGCTGGAGCTGCGAGATCCAGGGGTACGTCTCGACCACCGCGCCGCCGTCGCGTACCGCCCCTGTGTGCGCCGCCGCCCAGACCGCTGTGGCGGCCGGGGCGAGCGCCAGCATCAGGCAGGCGCGCGGACCCCACCGGCGGACCAGCAGCGGGGCGAGCAGCGCCGCCACCAGGTGCACGATCAGCAGGACGAGCACGCGTACTCCCGGTCGAGGTGACAGCGCGCGAACACGCTGGTGTCACAACCGATCACACGCCACAGAGGCACCGAACCGGGCGGTTTTCCCCAAAACCCACCCTTACCTCACCGGCCCACCCGACGTGCGCCCGCCCCGTCGCCCGGTGATCAAGGAGTTCGTGTCCGGAACCGCGCCGGAACCCACCGCAAACTCCTTGATCACCGGAGCGGTGGGGGTGAGGAGGGGTGGTGGGAGGGGTGGGGATGCTCCTATAGAAGTCAAGCGGTGTTGAGGGTGGTGAAGTCGGCGAGGAGGGCGGTGTGGATCTCGCGGACGATGTAGCGCTTGAGGCAG
>NZ_VISW01000042.1:0-16934 GCF_007827635.1 Micromonospora sp. CNZ296 | reverse complement strand
CACCCGCTGCCTCAAGCGCTACATCGCCCGACAGCTCTACCGCACCATCACCACCCACCACCAAACCCCTTGACAACCCCACTCACAGATCAACGCGATCGAGAGGGCTGGAGGCGCGGCGGTGCACGGCGCGGCTCACCCGGCAGTGGGGACGCCCAGGGGGTCGGCGAACAACGGGGAGAAGCCCAGTTCGGCGGCGCCGATCAAGGTGGCGTCGTAGCCGAGTGCGGACACGCGCAGGCGGGCCTTGTCGCGGGAGATGGGCAGCACGTTGGCGGCGATCCGGCTGCGTACGTGGGCGGCCGAGGCGGGGAAGACCTCCTGGAGCGTGCCTCCGAAGATCACCACGCCGGGGTTGAACAGGTTGATCACGTTCGCCACGCCGATGCCCAGCCAGTCACCGATGTGCCGCAGCGCGTCCCGGGCGGCCGGCTCTCCCTGAGCGGCGGCGGCGACCACCGCGCGTACCGCCTCGCGCCCCTTCTCCCGTGCCGGGCGGCCCGCGACGTCGAGCAGCGCGCGCTCGCCGACCTCGGCCTCCAGGCACCCGCGCGAGCCGCAGCCGCACGGCCGTCCCTGGTACGGGTTCACGAGCATGTGCCCGACCTCGGAGGCGTACCCGCCGTCGCCGTCGAGCAGTTCGCCGCCCACGATGATCCCGCCGCCGACACCCACGTCACCGTGCAGGTAGACGAGGTTCTGGACGCCGACACCGGCGCCGCGCTGATGCTCGGCCAGCGCCCCGAGATGCGCCTCGTTGCCGACCAGGACGGGCAGGCCCAAATCGAGCCGCCGGGCCAGCTCGGCACCGAACGCCTGGTCCACCCACCCCATGTCCGGTCCGAAGCGGACCATCCCGTCGCCCGGCCGGATCATGCCGCAGTAGGAGGCGCCCACGCCGACGCAGACCGATCCGGGTGGCGCGGCGTGGTGCAGCGCCCGCCCGAAGTCGGCGAGCACCGAGACAACGGAGTCGAGGTCGGCGCCTGCCCGTGGCCGTTCCGCCTCCAGCCGCGCCGCCACCACACCGCCGAGCCCGACGCGGGCGGCCACGAGCCGGTCCACAGCGATGTCGAAGGCGAGGACGTAGACGGTGTCGGAGGCGGGACGCACCACACGCGAGGGACGCCCGGCCCGCCCGCTGCCACCCGCCGTCACCTCGCGGACCAGGCCGGCCGCCGCCAGTTCCGCGGTGAGCGCCATGACCGTGCTGCGGTTGACGCCCATCCAGTCGGCCAGCTCGACGCGCGTGACCGGGCCGGTCAGGTGGACGCGCCGCAGCAGCGCGCCGAGGTTGAGCCGGCGGCTGTCCCCCTGCGCGTGCCGGTCTGCTGCCAGACCTTTCAGCATCGACAACTCCGTCGGATGGCGACTGGCTCGTGGCCCGAGGATAGTTCCCGCACATCGACGGGTGCCAGCGCCCGCCGAAGGGACGGCCGTCTCAACCATCCTGGGCCCGACCGGCGTTCCAGCAGGTCTCCTGGTGGCGCCGCCGGCGGGTGGCCGAACGGCTGGACGCGACGCCGGCCGAGCGCGGCGGCGGCGACCACACCGACGAGACGGCGTTGCGGCTGAGCGTGGTGGCGGCGCTGCGGCGGCTCACCGCGCGGCAGCGGGCCGTGGTGGTGCTGCGCTACTACGAGGACCTGACCGAGGCGCAGGTGGCCGAGGTGCTGGGCTGCTCGGTGGGCACCGTGAAGCGGCACGGGCACGACGCCGTACGCCGGCTCCGCGAACTGGTCCCCGAACTTCTGGAGCGGACTCCGGAGAGGAGCGAGCGGTGAGCGTACGGCTGCGGGAGGCGTTGCGGGAGGCGGCGGCCGGGGTGCCCGCGTACCCGGTGCACGACCGGGCGGTGCGGACCGCGCGGCGCACGCGGTGGCGGACCGTCGCGGTGGTCACGGCGGTGCTGGCGCTGGTGGCTGCCGTGCCGCTGACGGTACGCGGGGACGGCCGGGCCGCGCCGACGGGCGCGGGCGGGGCGGCGCTGCCGGACCGGCTCGGGCTACGCCGCAGGCGTCAGTGACGCGGTGGAACGCCACGGGTGTCTCCCCGGCCGGGGAGACACCCGTGAGGTCGGCGCGGAGGACTACTCGGCTTCGCGGACCGGGCTCTGCGGCACCACCATCACCGGCCGGTGGGCGCGGTGCAGCGTGGCCATGGCGACGCTGCCGAGCAGGATCTTGCGGACCGCCGTGCGGCCGCGCGAACCGACGACGACCACGCTCGCCTTGCGCTCGGTGGCGACGACGGAGAGCGCGTCGGCCACCGCGCGGCCGGGAGCGCCGCCTCCGGCGCGGACGCGCACCGTGGTCACCGGCTGCCCGTCGACAGTCTCCGGCGCATCCCCCTCGTCGCCGTCGACGGCGACCAGGACGACCTCACGCTCCGGGAAGAGGCGACGGGCGGCGGCGAGCGCGGCCTCGGATCCGGCCGAGGCGTCCCAGCCGACCACCACCGGCCCGGCGGCGAGCGCGTCGTACTCGTCGGTCAGCAGCGGGTGCGGCACGACCAGCACGGGACGCGGGCTGTAGTGCACGGCCATGTCGGAGACGCTGCCGAGCACCGCGCGGGCGCCGCCGAGGCCCCGCGAGCCGAGCAGCAGCACGTCGGCCTGCTTCTCGTCGGCAAGCTCGGCGAGCCGGAGCCCTTCGCCGCCGTAGCTGCGGCACACGAGCGGCTCGGCGTCCCAGCCGGCGGCCCGGCCCAGCATCACGCCGACCGCCGTCATCCGGTCGGCCTCCCGGCCGCCCTCGCGCTCGATCGCCTCCACGAACACGTTGATGTTGCGGGTGCCGGTCCAGAGCCGCTTGCGCAGTTCCTCGCTGGCGAACGGAGGCGTCCACAGATGCCCGATCCACGCGTGCGCGCCGGGGAACAGCAGCGCGCCCACCTCGATGGCGGCGCTAGCGGCCGGAGACCCGTCGTAACCCACCACCACTTGCCTGCCGTGCTCGTCGCTCACCGCACCCAACCTCTCTCACCGACGACATCTCACAAGATCGTATCCGGGCCCGGACCGGATCCGAGCCGGATCATCCGCCACGGAATCATCGGTACGCTGGGCGGATGAGCACCCCGGACCTGTCGTACCTCCTCGACCACACCAGCCACGTGTTGCGTACCCGGGTGGCGGCGGCGCTCGCCGAGATCGGGCTGACCGCACGGATGCACTGCGTGCTCGCGCACGCGCTGCCCGAGGAGCGTACGCAGATCCAGCTCGCCGAGATGGGCGACATGGACAAGACGACGATGGTGGTGACGGTGGACGCGCTGGAGCAGGCCGGGCTGGCCGAGCGGCGTCCGTCGCGTACGGACCGGCGGGCGCGGATCATCGCGGTCACCGAGGAGGGCGCCCGGGTGGCCGCGCGCAGCCAGGAGATCGTCGACCGGGTGCACGCCGAGGCGCTGGCGAGCCTGCCCGACGACGAGCGGAAGGTCTTCCTGCGCGCGCTGGAACGCCTGACCGCAGGCCACCTGGCCACGCCTGTGCAGAGCCCGAAGCCGGCCCGCCGGGCCCGCCAATAGTCCCTCAATAGATTGTCTGTAACGGAACTATCCGCTACGGTCTCTCCTGTCGCACCTCTCGACAGGAGGACTCCATGTCCGCTCCCCGCTCCCGGCGGCTCGCCCTCGGCGTGCTCGCCACCGGCGCCCTGATGACCATCCTCGACGGCAGCATCGTCACCGTGGCGATGCCGGCCATCCAGCGCGACCTGCGCTTCTCCCTCGCCGACCTGAGCTGGGTCGTCAACGCGTACCTGATCGCGTTCGGCAGCCTGCTCCTGCTCGCCGGCCGGCTCGGCGACCTGATCGGGCGCCGGACGATGTTCCTCGGCGGCACCGCGCTGTTCACCGCCGCCTCCGTGCTGGCCGGAGTGGCGGCGAACAGCGCCACGCTCGTCGCGGCCCGCTTCCTCCAGGGCATCGGCAGCGCGGCGGCCACGGCGGTGAGCCTCGGCATCCTGGTCACGCTCTTCCCCGACGCCGCCGGGCGGGCGCGGGCGTTCGCCGTGTTCGCGTTCACCGGCGCCGCCGGCGCGGCGATCGGCCAGGTCGCCGGCGGCCTGCTCACCGACGCGCTGGGCTGGCACTGGATCTTCCTGATCAACCTGCCGATCGGCCTGGCCACGATCGCGCTCGCGGTCCGTACGCTGCCCGCCGACCGGGGCCTGGGCCTGGCCGCCGGAGCCGACGTGGCGGGCGCGCTGCTGATCACCGCCGGGCTCGTGCTGGGCATCTACACGGTGGTCACGATCGAGCGGTACGGGGCGACGTCGGCGCACACGCTCGGCCTGGGCGCGCTCGCCGCCGCGCTGGTCGCCGGGTTCGTGGTCCGGCAGGCCACCGCGCGCCGCCCGCTCATGCCGCTGCGGCTGCTGCGCTCGCGCGGCGTCGCCGTGGCGAACGTGGTGCAGATCCTCACCGTGGCCGCGACGTTCGCGTTCCAGGTCCTCGTCACGCTCTACCTCCAGCAGGTGCTCGGCTACGACGCCACCCGCACCGGGCTGGCGCTGCTCCCGGCCGCTGTCGTCATCGGCGCGGTGTCGCTCGGCGTCTCGGCCCGGCTCAACGCCCGCTTCGGCGAGCGGGCCGTGCTGATCGCCGGACTGGTGCTGCTCGCCGCCATGTTCGCGCTGCTGGCCCGGGTGCCGGTGGACGGCCGCTACCTGCCCGACGTGCTCCCGGTGATGCTGCTCGCCGGCGGGTTCGGGCTGGTGCTGCCGGCGCTCACCGCGCTCGGCATGTCCGCCGCCCGCGCCGAGGACGCCGGTCTCGCCTCCGGGCTGTTCAACACCACCCAGCAGCTCGGCATGGCGTTCGGCGTCGCGGTGCTGTCCACGCTGGCCGCCGCCCGTACCGCCGACCGGGTCGCGCTCGGCGACGACAGAGCAACGGCCCTGACCAGCGGCTTCCACGCGGCGTTCGCGGTCGGCGCGGGGCTCGTGGTGGTCGCCGTCGTGCTCGCGTACGCGCTGCTGCGCCCCCGCACGGCCGAGCGGGCCGAGGCTCCGGCGCTCGTGGGGTGAGTCAGCCGGGGGCGCGCGCCGGATGGGTGAGGAACGGCAGCACCGCCGCCGGCAACGCCGGTGAGGCCACCACGTCGTAGTGGGTCAGCCCTGGCAGCACCGCGAGCCGGGACGCGGGACGGTCGGCGCCGTCGCCGCCCGCGTTCCGGTGGCCGCCCCCGAGCAGGCCGAAGAACTCCGCCGCGTGACCGACCGGGATCGCGTCCGCGTCGGCGAAGACCAGCAGCACCGGCATCGGCAGCGCGGCCACCTCGGCGGACCAGTCGTAGTCGCGCCGCAGCAGGTCCCCGCTGCGGGCCCAGAGCAGGGGCCAGTCCTGCGGGCGGGGCGCGACCCGCGCGTACCGCTCGTACGGCGGGGTGCCGCGCATGCGTTCGGCGGCGCGCTCGTCGTGGGCGGACATCGCGGCCAGCGTCTCCGGGTACCAGCCGTGCCGCCGGAACGGCGTGGAGACGAGCACCAGGCGGCGGACCAGGGCGGGGTGCTGGATCGCGGTACGCAGGGCCACCCCGCCGCCGAGCGAGTAGCCGAGCACGTCGGCGCGCGACAGGCCGAGGTGACGCAGCAGCCCGGCGACGTCTTCGGCCATCGACTCGTACCGCAGCGGCCGGTCCAGACCGCCGGTGCGGCCGTGGCCCCGCAGGTCGACGGCGATCAGCCGGCGGCGCGCGGCGAGCGCCTGCCGGACCGGCGCGAACGTCTCCGTCGAGCCGTATCCGCCGTGCAGCAGGACCAGCGGCTTGCCGGTGCCGTGCTCCTCGTACCAGATCCGCAGCCCGCCGACGTCCGCATAGGTCACCCGCCGATCGTCGCGCCCCCGGCGCCGCGGCGGGCGCGTTCGCGGACGCCGCTCAGCGGGACGCGCGGGGGCGGGCGCGCAGGTGGGCGCGTTCGCCCTGGCTGCCGAAGAGGCTGAGGAACTCCACCCCCTCGCTGTCGGCGCGGCCGAACCAGTGCGGTACGCGGGTGTCGAACTCGGCCGCCTCACCGGGTTCGAGCACCAGGTCGTGTTCGCCGAGCACGAGCCGCAGCCGCCCGTTGAGCACGTAGACCCACTCGTACCCCTCGTGCGTCTTCGGCTCGGGCTCGGACCGCCCGCCGGCCGGAATGATCAGCTTGTACGCCTGGATGCCGCCCGCGCGGCGGGTGAGCGGCAGCATGGTCATCCCGTACGCGGCGACCGGCCGCAGGTGGACGCGCGGGTCGCCGGTGGGTGGGGCGCCGACCAGTTCGTCGAGCGTGACGCCGTGCGCGCGGGCCAGCGGGAGCAGCAGTTCCAGCGTGGGCTTGCGACCGCCGGACTCCAGCCGGGACAGCGTGCTCACCGAGATGCCGGTGGCGGCGGAGAGGTCGGTGAGTGTGGTCTCCCGCTCGCGGCGGAGCGCGCGCAGCCGGGGGCCGACCGCGTCGAGGGCCTGGTCGAGGTCGTCGTCCATGCCGGCCAGTTTGCCACATCAGCAACGGAGTTTGCAGTTCTGCCGGGTCCGGCCGCAGTCTGGTCGCGGAGGTGGTCACGATGACCGAGAACTACGAGGTACTGGTGATCGGCGGCGGCGCGGCCGGGCTCAACGGCGGGCTGATGCTGGCCCGGGCACGCCGCTCGGTGCTGGTGGTGGACGGGGGCGAGCCCCGGAACGCGCCCGCCGACGGTGTGCACGCGCTGCTGGGGCACGACGGCGTGCCGCCGGCCGAGCTGCTGGCGCGCGGCCGGGACGAGGTACGCCGCTACGGCGGGCACCTGACCGAGGGCCGGGTCGAGACGGTGGACCGCGACGGCGACGGGTTCGCGGTGGCGCTCGCGGACGGCCGCCGGGTACGCGCCGGGCACGTGCTGGTCGCCACCGGCCTGGTCGACGAGCTGCCGGACGTACCCGGCCTGCGCGAGCGCTGGGGGCGGGACGTGGTGCACTGCCCGTACTGCCACGGCTGGGAGGTGCGCGAGCGGCCCATCGGGGTCATCGGCACCGGCCCGATGTCGGTGCACCAGACGCTGCTGTTCCGGCAGTGGAGCGACGACGTGGTCTACCTGCGGCACATCGCGCCGCCGCTCACCGACGAGCAGGCCGAGCAGCTCGCCGCGCGCGGCGTGCCCGTGGTCGAGGGCGAGGTCGCGGCCGTCGAGACGGCCGGGGACCGGCTGACCGGGGTACGCCTGCGCGACGGCCGCACCGTCGACCGCGAGGTGCTCACAGTCGCGCCCCGGATGGTGGCGCGCGCCGGGTTCCTGGCCGGGCTGGGCCTGCGTCCGCAACCGCACCCCAGCGGGATGGGCGAGTACCTGCCGGCCGACGAGTCGGGGCGTACCGATGTGCCTGGGGTGTGGGTCGCGGGCAACGTGACGAACCTGTCGGCGCAGGTCGGCGCCGCCGCGGCGGCGGGCGCCTGGACCGCGGCGATGATCAACGCGGACCTGGTGCAGGCGGAGACCCAGCGGGCGGTCGAGGCGCACCGTGGCGCGCGGGCGGGTGGGTGACTACGAATCACCCCTAACCTGACAATTCTTCCCCTAGGTTGAGTCGGAGAGGGCAGTCGGAACCTGGGGGGCGATGTGAAGGGCTATCCGGCGATCGAGGATCACGGACTCATCGGCGACCTCCAGACCGCCGCGCTGGTGACCTGTGACGGCACGATCGACTGGTTCTGCGCTCCGCGCTTCGACTCGCCGAGCATCTTCGCCGCGCTGCTGGACAAGGACAAGGGCGGCTTCTTCCAGATCGCCCCGCACGAGGTCCGGTACGTCACCAAGCAGCTCTACCTGCCCGGCACACCGATCCTGATCACCCGGTTCATCAGCGCGGACGGCGTCGCCGAGGTGATGGACTTCATGCCGGTCACCGGCGAACGGGTCACCGACTCGCACCGCATCGTGCGCATGGTCACCATGGTGCGCGGCAGCATGCGCTTCCGGGTGGAGTGCCGGCCCCGGTTCGACTACGCACGCGAGCGCCACGACCTGGAGCGGCACCGCAACGGCTACCTGTTCCGCAGCCCGTCGGCGACGCTCACCTTCAACCCGATCGACCCCGTGCGGCAGCTCTGGGCCCAGACCGGCGAGATCCGCATGGAGGGCGGCGACCTGATCGCCTACGGCACGCTGAAGGAGGGCGACACCGGCGGGGTGATCCTGGAGACCGGCAGTGAGGAACCCCGGATCATCCCGCCGGAAGAGGTCCAGGGCATGTTCGAGTGGACCCGGGACTACTGGCGGCGCTGGGTCGAACGCTCCCGCTACACCGGGCGCTGGCGGGAGATGGTCGAGCGCTCCGCCATCACGCTCAAGCTCATGACGTACGCGCCGACCGGCGCGATGATCGCCGCACCGACCGCCGCGCTGCCCGAGCTGGTCGGCGGCTCCCGCAACTGGGACTACCGCTACACCTGGATACGCGACACCTCGTTCTCGGTGCACGCGCTGCTCGGTCTCGGGTTCACCGAGGAGGTCAGCCGGTACATGGACTGGCTGGACGAGCGCATCCGCGAAGCAGGCGACCACCAGGACCCGCTGAAGATCATGTACCGGGTGGACGGGTCCTCGGACCTGCACGAGGAGGTGCTCGACCACCTGGAGGGATACCGGGGCTCCCGCCCGGTACGCATCGGCAACGGCGCGGCCGACCAGCTCCAGCTCGACATCCACGGCGAGGCGCTCTACGCCATGCACCTCGCCGACGAGCAGGGCATCCGGGTGTCGCACCAGGTGTGGAAGAGCACCGTGCGCCTGGTCGACTGGCTCTGCCACAACTGGGACAAGCGCGACGCCGGCATCTGGGAGAGCCGGCACCACCCCCGCAACTACACGTTCGGCCGGGTGATGTCCTGGGTGGCGCTGGACCGGGCCATCCGGCTGGCCACCCGGACCGGCCGGCCCGGAGACATGAGCTGCTGGACCGAGCAACGCAACCGGATCTACAACCAGGTCATGGCCCGCGGTTTCCACCGGGAACGCGGCAGCTTCGTGCAGGCGTACGACGAGAACGTGCTCGACGCCGCCCTGCTCTACATGCCGGCGGTCGGCTTCGTCACGCCCAGCGACCCGCTGTGGCTGTCCACCCTGGAGTCGATCGAGCGGGATCTGGTCTCGGACAGCCTGGTCCACCGGTACGACCCGCTGCACTCCCCCGACGGGCTGCCCGGCCACGAGGGCACGTTCAACATGTGCACCTTCTGGTACGTCCAGGCGCTGGCCCGCTCCGGCCGGCTGGACGACGCCCGGCTCACCCTGGAGAAGATGTTCACCTTCAGCAACCACCTCGGCCTGTACGCCGAGGAGATCGCCTCCACCGGTGAGCAGATCGGCAACTATCCGCAGGCGTTCAGCCACCTCGCGCTGATCAACTCGGCGCTGACGGTCAACGACCTGCTCGACGCCGAGGCCGACGCCCGCCTCCGCCGGTAACTCCGGTGATCTCCGGCCCGGCCCCGGGTAGCCTTCACCGCATGAGGTTCCACGCCGCCGTCATGAAGCCCTGGTCCCTCCGCTGACGGCGGCAGGGTGACCGGCTTCTTCTGACGTACCAGCTCTGCTCCGCCGTCCTGGCGTTCCCGCCGGGCGGTGTCCTCGCGCTGCCCGGCTCCACGACGAGCCGAGAGCGGACTGTGAACAACCTCGACCACGTACCTTCATCCCCATCCACCTCAGGCGGTTCGCTGCCCGCCGGGCACCGGGCGCACGTCCGGGCCGACGGCGTCCGCGTCGTACGCGGCGGCCGGGTCGTGCTGTCCGACGTCGGCGTGACCGTCTCCGCCGGATCCCGCCTGGCGGTCGTCGGCGAGAACGGCCGCGGCAAGACCACCCTGCTCCACGTGCTGGCCGGCATCCTCGTGCCCGACCAGGGCACCGTGGAACGGCTGGGCACGATCGGCGTCGCCCGGCAGAACCTGGAGGCGCGCAACGGCGAGACGGTGGGCACGCTCGTCCACGGGGCGATCCGGGAGTCCGAACGCGCACTGCGGGCGCTGGACGCCGCCGCCGACGCGCTGGCCGAGGGCCGGGCGGGCGCGGACGACGCGTACGCCACAGCACTCGACGCGGCGACCCGGCTGGACGCCTGGGACGCGCAGCGTCGCGTCGACGTGGCACTGGCCGGTCTCGACGCCTGCCCGGACCGAGACCGCCCGCTGGCGACGCTGTCGGTCGGCCAGCGCTACCGGGTGCGGCTGGCGTGCCTGCTCGGGGCCCGGGTCGACCTGCTGATGCTGGACGAGCCGACCAACCACCTCGACGCGGCCAGCCTGGCCTTCCTCACCGCGCGGCTGCGCGAGCACCCGGGCGGCGTGGTGCTGGTGACCCACGACCGCGCCCTGCTGCGGGACGTGGCCACGGAGTTCCTCGACCTCGACCCCAGCGCGGACGGGCGCCCGCGCCGCTACGCCGGGGACTACACCGCCTGGCAGGACGGGCGCCGACGCGACTTCGCGCACTGGGTACGCGACCACGAGGCGCAGCAGGCCGAGCACCAGCGGCTGGCCGACGCGGTACGGGAGGCGCAGGGCCGGCTCAGCACCGGCTGGCGTCCGGAGAAGGGCCACGGCAAGCACCAGCGCCAGTCCCGCGCCCCCGGCCTGGTGCAGGCGCTGCGACGCCGGCAGGAGGCGCTCGACGAGCACCGGATCACCGTCCCGGAGCCACCGCAGCCGCTGCGCTGGCCGCCGCTGGACACCCGGGCCGGACTGCCGATCCTGCGGTGCCACGACGTGACGGTGACCGGGCGTCTGCGTACCCGGGTCACGCTCACGCTCGACGGCGGGGACCGCCTGCTGGTGACCGGACCCAACGGCGCGGGCAAGTCGACGCTGCTCTCCGTGCTGGCCGGCGACCTCGTGCCGTCGACCGGCGAGGTCCGTCACCCGTCCGGGGCGCGGGTGGCGTACCTCGGCCAGGAGGTGCCCGACTGGCCGCCCCTGATGCTCGCCCACGACCTGTACGAGCAGCACGTGGGCCGGCTGCGCTCCACCGGGCGCCTCGGCTCCGGCACGGCCCTGCCGCTCGGCGCGACGAACCTGCTCGACGCCGAGGCCCGGCGTACCCCGGTCGGCCGGATGTCGCACGGACAGCAACGGCGGCTGAACCTGGCGCTGCGCCTGGCCGAGCGTCCCGACCTGCTGATCCTCGACGAACCCACGAACCACCTGTCCGCGCCGCTCGTCGACGACCTCACCGCCGCCCTGCTGACGACCAGGGCCGCGGTGGTCGTCGCCACCCACGACCGGCAGATGCTCCAGGACATGGCGGCCTGGCCCACGCTGCCCCTCACCGCCGGCGACGCCGGGCCGTCCGGTCACACAGGGTCATGCCTGCCTGAAGGTTGATGACTTCGAGCGATATGACTGAGAGGCATATTTATGCCTCTCAGTCATATCGCTCGTACGGACGGGCCTCCCGGGTCCACCCGACGAAGCGGCGGTGCAGTGCACCGGCCGGCGCCCACGGCATGTCCTCCGAGGCCTGCACGAGGTAGGCGCCGAGGTACAGGGCCAGCGACACCGGCGCGCCGGCGTACTCCGCCCGCAGCTCCCGCCTCCGCGTCGGGCACGGCCAGGGCAGGTCGCAGCCGCCGCAGGTCCAGACCGGCATGACCGGGCCGTGGGTGGTCACCGCGCGTCCTCCAGGAACCGCGCGGTAACCGCCCGCGCCTGCCGGCTGGTCGCCCATTCCACCTGCCAGCAGGGGTACGGGGTGAGCCGCGCCCACCACGCCCGGCACCCGGCACACATGCCGTCGAGTCCCCGGACGTGAACCGCGAGGATCGTCTCCTCCGGCTCGCCGATCACTCGTCACTCCCCTGCGGCCAGTGACCACGGTTGATCGGAATCCGGTGCCGCGAATGACAGGGCAGGTCGGCGCCGCACCGGCAGACCCGTCTCCACCGCCGCCAGCACCAGACCGGCCGATGCCGCCGGGCGAACGTCAACGCGGCGGCGGACAGGTACGCGTCGTACGAGGCGCGGCGCTCCCGCGAGGGGTCGCCGTCCGGGGACCGTTGCCCGCCTCGCGCCTGGTCCAGCAAACGGCGCCGGGCGATCTCCTGCTCCATCGCCTGGATGCGGTCGCCGAGGCCGGAGACCGCCGACGACGCAAAATACCGACCGACGCCCTCGCCGCGAGCCGCCTCAGCAGCGGCGAGAGGTCGCCTCTCTGTCGCCCCTCGGTTCATCGCGTGGATCAGTTCGCTCCGGCTCATCGACGGTTCGTCGTCAGTGCTCGGCATCTCCACCTCCGCCAGGGAAAACGCGGCATCCCTCTCAGCCGCCCCCTGTCCACAGTGACGTGCAGGTGTCACCGATCGCGACGGCACAAGAGCCGACAATCCGACCACACAGGTGGCGACATTTAGGCGACATCGCATTATCGTGGCGGGCATGACCGCCCCCAACACGGTTCTGCGCGGCGTCCGTACCGGAATGCGCATGAGCCAGGACGACTTCGCCCGCGCGCTCCAAGCCGCCGGCCACCGCGTCGGCGAGCCCAACGACGCCAACAAGCGACTCGTCCAGCGATGGGAGTCAGGCGTGATCGCCGCACCGCGCCCCGTCTACGCTCGCGCGCTGGAGGTCGTGACCGGCCTGCCCATCTCACTGCTCGGCTTCGCCGCAGTGCCCGGCGGGCACGTCGCCGACGACCAACACGGTGGCCACGACCTGACCTCACCCGTATCGGGCCTGGCCACGCCGACGCCGACGGCCAAGCCGGCCACGGCCCACAGGTCGTACGAGGGCGTATGGCTCAGCCGCTACCAGTACTACTCCAGCGGCCGGGAGGAGTCCTTCGCCGGACAGCACTTCGTCGTCCTGCTGCAGCACGGCGACAGGTTGACCGCGCGAAGCTTGCCCGGATCGGCGTCCTCGTCCCTGTCGCTGGACCTCACCGTGGACGGCGCCGTCATCACCGGCACCTGGGTGGAACAGACCGACCCGGCCGGTTACTACCGGGGCGCCCGCTATCACGGGGCGATTCAGCTCCTGGCCGAGCCGACGGGCCGACGGATGGCCGGGAAGTGGGTCGGATTCGGCAAGGACATGGACGTGAACACCGGCCCGTGGGAGCTCGTCTTCCGCGACGCGTCGACCTCCAAGGCGACGCTGGACCGGTACAACACGCCAGCGACGTAGAGATGCCGCACCATCGCCTCGACTGGCGGACATGAACGGAATGCGGCACGGCAGGGTGTTCGCATCCAGGCGAGGCGCACATCGTGCTCGCGACGAGCACGTGCGCTCGGTGCCCGGAAGGCCAAGCGGATCGCGATGTTCGGCAACGGCACGCTGCATGGCAGCGGCGGACATCGTTGCGGGAGACGGTGACGCCGAGGACCTGGCGTACGAGATCTACTGGCACGCGGCCTATTCCCAGTTGCCGGAACTGCGACCCGTGGCCGATCGCTTCCTGGAGCTGTACGTCGGATGGGGCCCCGCCTTCGACCAGGACAGAGGAGGCGATTGCGGCCGCTAAGGTGGCGGCCCAGTCGTTCCTGCGCGACCATCCAGCCTGAGCGGCTCCCGCGTGTCTCGTCTACCGCAGCGACCGCGCACGGGCAAACGCCAGACGTGATGAGCCATATGCTGCACCCCGAGTGGAAGCGGGGATTCGTGAGGATCGTTGATCGGGTTCGCGGCGGATCCTTCGTCGCCGGTGTACTGGTGGTACTGGGCCTTGCCGGCTGCGTCACACGAGCCGACTCGCCACCGCCTCCGGCGCCCTCCGTGAATCCCGCGCCGTCGGCATCGCCCACCGAGCAAGAGGCGCTGATGGCGACGATTCGCCAGCTGGTCGAGCGGGCCGACGTCGGCGACGACATCCGGGAGCGCACGATCGAGGTCGGCGAGCCCTATGAACCCTGCGACCTGCTCATTGCCGACCCCGACCGGTCGAACGGGGGCGGGTTGGAGTTCGATCAGGTGTGGGGCGCGGGCCTGGAGGTCAATCCCGTAGGGATCTTCGCCGACGTCCAGCCCCCGACAACCCTTATGAACATCACGGTGATCGGTCTGCGCGATGCCTCGGCGGCCGCTGCGGCCGCGCGTAGGGCGCGCACCGCACGTTGCCCGAGTAAGGAATTCCGACTCAACATCGGGATGGCCACCGCCCGGTGGGGCGCACGCACGATTACCATCGGATCGACGAGCGCGCGGCTGACCACGGCGACGGTGAGCCGGGTGAACCCGGAAAACGCGGAAGGAATGCCGTTCCTGCCGGGCAACGCGCGGCTGATCTTCGCGCACGGCTCGCTGCTCATCAGTGTCGAGGCGCTCACCTTCTGGCCGCCCAAACTGAGCACCGCCACCGACGTCGCCGCAATCGCTCAGGAGAAGGCGACGTCCCTGGCAACGGCGATCGTCAAGACCGTCTCCGCGCCAGGTTAGAACCGAGCCGCCCCGGCGGCGTCGACACACGCCGGCCGGGCGACTGGCATCAGCGACTGTCATCCATGTTCGCTCAAAAGACCGCAACCCCGAACCACAAGGTGCATTCTCAGCCCACGGCAGAGGACGAGATGGACAACCGTACCGACCCGGTCGAAATCATCGCCCGGGTATCGGAGAACCAGGGCAAGCAACGGGCCTTAGAGGTCTGGCTCTACAAGGCCCACAAGGAAGGCTGGCCTGTGATAGTGGATTCGTCCTCCGTCGACCAGCCGGGCAACGACTGCGGAGTGGTGGCCATCGAGGGCCTGAAGTACCGCATCCGTCACACGAAGCGAGTCCGGCGACGGGTCGCCATCGTGCCCGCAGGGCAGCATCTGATCGCCGCTGCCGTCGACTCGGCCACGGGCAGGTCCGACGGCATCACCTGGACTTGGGAGTTCGACCACGCCGCGTGGGCCGAGCCGATGATCGACGATCACTAGCGCGGGCGACGCACGAATCGGATGGCCGCCGATGCCCTCCTGCCGGCTCGGCGCGCCACGGCGGGAAACAGGCACGAGGGTGAGCCGGGAGCGATGGAGATTCCGCATGAAGATCCTTTTCTATCCAGCGTCCGGTGAAGTCGACATCTCCGGAACCGCCGGTGAATACCACGCCTTGGCCGCGCTGATCGTGGCCGGAAGCGGAGGCCATGCTGCGGAGCCTGACGCCACGGACGACTTCGGCGGCACCGCACTCTCCGGCCTCCAGGTCTCGACCGCAGCCCACCGCATGGTCCTCATCTCGATAGACGACGCACGCGGTGTTCTCCAGATTTCCGGCGCCTCCGCCCCGCTGGCCGTCCTCGCGTCGAACGTCGAGGCAATGGCGGCCGACCAGGGCGGCGGCCACCTGCACATCGACTACTTCCCGGATCACCCCTACCTAGCCCCGACATCGGTCAGCTTGATCGTCAACAGCCCTCACGGTGGCATGCCGACGCGGTAGCCCCACAGCCTGGGTCAAATAGGAGCATCGGGGATTCTGGTGAGGTGTTCCCCGCTGCCCGGGCCTGACCCGAGTTCGAACCGGCTCCGTGCCTTGAAGTCGACCCGTCGACCCAGCAGGCGGGGCATCGTTCTCGGCGCATCCCGCTGGCCGAGGAGCAGGTGCTGACGATTCCCGGCTGATGCTTGAACCGATCGTTCCTCTGCAGCTCTAGGATCCTCGTCCATGCCCGACAGGATGTGGTCGCTGGCCGATTTCCGCTTCGACGAGGCTATCGAGGCTGCCGAGGTGTACCTCGACAGCGGGACAGAGCTGAAGCGGATGGCCCGGGACGAGGCGATCGCCTTCGCCCACGAACGGGGTGCCAGTCTCGTGGCTTGGCGCCCGCCGTCCGACGAGGCGGTCCCCTCCTGCGTAGTGGCGAAGGTGAGCCTCCCGCTGCGTTGGGAGCGGGCTCCGCTCGATGAGCCGGTGATCGATGAGCGGCTGTGGTTTGAGGCTCCCTGCGGGCGTGACGTCCTGGTCGGTAACGGCCACACGTTCGCCGGGCGAATGGCAGCGTGGTGTCCCCACGAGAACGTGGGTTACAACGTCTCGCGCGCCGAGATGGGGGCGATGTCGGACGAGGCCCGCTACTTCGTCGCGGGTTTCCTGGCCGGCAGCGAGCCCCGATATCCTGCGGGGGTCGACGGCGAGACTGACGAGGCCGATATGGATGCCTGGCGGGCCGCCCTCGCCCGATTCCGACGTACGGGATCGTGGTACGGCCGCTGGGGAACTTGCCAGGTGTGCGGGTGTGTCCTGCTGCCGGACACCGCTGGCGACCGATGCCACCAGCACTTCGTCGCTGGCTGAGCCCTTCTTACGCCCGCCCGTGCTGTAGCGACTCCCAGGGCGGGGACTCAGATCCGGCGACGAGGTTCTCTGCCGCTGACACCACCGTACGGAAGCGGGACGCCCAAGGCTCGCCACAGGTCACGGAGCACCCGTCCGAGCCGCTCGCTGTCGTCCATCGACAGCTCAGCGATGGCCATGCCGGCGGCCTGGTGCTCCCCGACGTTGTAGATCAGGGCGGCAAGCGCCGTCGCTGACGGTCGGTCGAGACGAAGAACCACTTCCTCTTCCTCAGGCATGTCCGGCACCCTACGGCTCCAGCAGCATTCGACGCTCGTCCGTCGTCCCACCAGAGGTGTCTCGTGCGGCCAAGGTCCCCACGTGATGTGGAACCATGACCGCATGGACCAGGAGACTGCGCCACAGGGGTGGATGCAGCAGCACATGGCCTCCTGGCTCCGCCTCCCCACCACCTTGCAAAGCGAAGGCTGGGAGGCGCAGATGACGTGTGAGGCAGCTCCGGTGCAGATGGAAGGTCACTTGCCGAGTGGCGAGCGGTTCTACTTCCGTGCCCGTCACAGCGAGGTATCGCTCGGCATCGGAGGCGAAGACCCTTCCGACATCCCTGAGCCATTTTCATCCTGCGTGGCGGTCGGCTTCGACGCGGTGCAGGACGAGGATGGCCTGCACGATCGCGGTCGCTCGGCGTGGGCAGCAGCG
>NZ_VISW01000041.1:0-17365 GCF_007827635.1 Micromonospora sp. CNZ296 | reverse complement strand
CACATACGCGTCGGCCAGCGCACCGTGGGTGAACGCGACCACGTCGTCCCGGCCGTCACCGGTGAAATCCGTCGGCGAACCACCGAAATAGCGGGCGGTCGGGCCCCCGCCACCCTGGTTCACCAGCGAGAGGTAGTAGTTCCAGTTCCAGTTCGGTCCCGGGTCGGTGTGGTCGTTGCCCGGGATCTCGTTGTGCCCCTTGATGCCGGTGCGGTTCTTCGGGATGCCGTACTTGTCGCACAGATAACGGGTCAGCGCGGCCGACGAACGGTACATCGCGTCGGTGAACCAGGCCGGGTTGTCCACGTACCCCTCGTGCTCGATGCCGACGCCGTACGCGTTGCCCGACCGGGCGTGGTAAGCGGTGTCGCCCTCGCGGACCATCTGGGTGATCTCACCGTTGCTGGACTTCACCACGTAGTGGGCGCTGACCCCGGCCGACGGGTTCTGGAACCAGCTGATGGTACCGGCGTACGAACCCTGGGTGACGTGGAGAATCACCGTGGTGATCCGGCTGGGCCGCCCCACGCCGTAGTTCGCTCCGTTCGCGGCGACCCACCGCGCCGGCGGGTACTCGGGCACGGCGGCGGCGAGCGTACGGGACGCGGTGCCGGCGGGCGCCACGGCGGCGTAGCGACCCCGCTCCGGCTCGACCCGGTGCGCCCGGACCGGCACCGCGCCCGGAATGCCCTGCTGCACCAGCTCGTAGATCCCGTCCGCGTACAGCCGGGCGGTGGCGTCGTCGGCCGCGCCGCCGTACCGCGCCACCACCGGGTACCAGGCGGTCACCCGGTCCCGGTCGCGCGCGGTCAGCCCCTCGGCGTCGGCCAGCTCGCGCAGCACTGCCGCGCCACCGCGGATGTTCGCCGGCGTGGCGGTCTTCAGGCGCGCGACCGGCTCGCCGGTCAACTTCGCCGCCCGTTCCAGGCTGTGCTGGGCGGGGTTGCTCACCAGGTGCATCACCCCGTAGCCGTTCGCCTGGCTCGGCTTGCCGCCGTGCGCGTCGAGGCGGGACTCGCCGTAGCCGACCGCGACGAGTACGTCCCGGGGTACGTCGTACTCCTGCGCCGCCCGCACGAACGCGGCGTCCAGCGCGGTCCGGCCCGGCGGCGTCGCGGACGCCGGCGCGGGCTGCACCGCGATCCCGCCGGCGAGCGCCGCGGCCAGCAGGGCGACGCCGGTGCGCCGCCGTCTCCGTCGTGTTCCGGCCACGGGGGCCTCCCATCCTGGGGTCACAGCGTCACCTCACCGGTGAGCCCGAAGTAGTCGTGCCACTTGCTGCTGGCACCGAAGGTGGTGCCGGTGGACAGGGCGACGTAGACGTCGTTCGTGGCGCCCTTGGTGAAGACGATGAGGTCGTCCTTGCCGTCGCCGTTCGCGTCGCCCAGGTAGGGGAACTCGCCCGGCAGGCAGAAGAAGTCGTGCCACTTGACGGTGGTGCCGGCGAAGCCGGTGCCGGTGGAGGTGGCGACGTAGACGTCGGCGTCGGCATTGCAGGTGAACGTGACGACGTCGTCTTTGCCGTCGCCGTTGACGTCCCCCACCCGTGGCTGCTCGGCACCCACGGCGAACAGGTCGTGCCACTTCTGCGGCGCCCCGAACGACGTGCCGGTGGACAGCGCCACGATCACGTCCGCCGCTGACGCGGGGCCCTGGGTGAAGGTGATGATGTCGTCGCGGCCGTCGCCGTTGACGTCGCCCAGCGCGGGGAACTCCCCGGCGATGGAGAAGTAGTCGTGCCACTTGACCGCCGTGCCCGAGAACGACGACCCGGTTGACAACGCCACGTAGACGTCCGCCGTCGCGTTGTGCGTGAACGCGACGATGTCGTCCCTGCCGTCGCCGTTGACGTCACCGACGGCGGCGATCTCCGCGCCGGGGGCGAACCAGTCGTGCCACCGGCCCGGCGACGCGAACGCCGACCCGTTCGACAGCGCCACGTACACGTCGCCGGTGTTGCCGTGCGCGAACGTGACGATGTCGTCGCGGCCGTCACCGTTGACGTCGCCCGTCGACGCGGTCTCCCCGCCGATGGAGAAGAAGTCGTTCCACTTCACCGACGTTCCGGCGAAGCCGGTTCCGGTCGACGTGCTCGCGTACACGTCGGCGGAGGCGTTCTGGGTGAAGGTGAGGATGTCGTCGCGGCCGTCACCGTTCACGTCCGTCGACGAGCCGCCGGCCATGCCGTGGGTACGCGCCGCCTGGTTGAGCAGCGTGCGCGCGGTCCCCGCCACCTGGTCGTACCGGTCGGGGAAGCCCGATCGCTGGACGCACTGGGCGACCTGGCCCGCCGTGTAGCCGGGATTGTTGCGGTCGCAGGTGATCGCACGCGTGACGTACTGCGTGGTGGCGTAGACCGGGTCCATGATCTGCTCCGGCGTGCCCCAGCCGTAGTCCCAGCGCTGCTGGAACACGCCCAGGCTGGACTTGTCGCCGCAGGGCAGGTTGTTCATGTGGGACTCGACCCAGCCCGCCTCGAAGGTGGAGAGCATGACCTTGTCGTTGACGTTGTACGACCGGGCCACCCGGTAGACGATCACGGTGACGGCGGGGTCGTGGGTGGCCGGGACGGACGGGCAGGCGAGCGTGCCGATCGGTACGGCGGCGGCCGGCGCGCCGGCCGCGCCGGCCGCCGTGACGGTGCAGAGCGCGACAAGCATCGCCAGCAGATTTCGTCTCACCGTGCTCCTCGGGGGTGGGGGTGACCAGCGGCACCGGACGAGAAATCGATTGCCGACGAGTCTCGTAGTCACCCACATCGATGTCAATAGCGGCGGCGGGACGCGATCGACCCGGTCGGAAATCGATTGCTGGACGGGTATAGGATTCCGTGCGATCTCCCGCGGTGGCGGTCTCACTCCGGTACGTCACCATCCGACGGGGGCCGGGCCGGAGCGCCCGGGCGACGACGACGGGAGCGCGATGACGACCATCTACGACGTGGCGCGTCGCGCGGGAGTGTCGCCGGCGACCGTCTCCCGCGTCCTCAACGGGCGTGCCTCGGTCGACCCGGACATGGCCGCCCGGGTACGGCAGGCCGCGCAGGACCTCGACTACCGCCCGAACGCCGTCGCGCGCAGCCTGCGCCGCAGCCGGACCAGCCTCTGGGCGGTCATCATCTCCGACATCGGGAACCCGTTCTTCACCTCGATGGTGCGCGGTGTCGAGGACGTCGCGCAGGAGGCCGGCTTCTCGGTCGTGCTCTGCAACGGCGACGAGGATCCGGAGAAGGAGGCCCGCTACGTGGCGGCGGCCCTGGCCGAGCGGATGGCCGGGGTGATCATCTCCTCGTCCGGGCGGCCGGCCCTGATCAGCCGCCTGGTGCAGGCCCGCATCCCGGTCGTGGCGATCGACAGGCAACCACGCGGCGTCGAGGTGGACACCGTGCTGGTGGACAACACCCACGGCGCCGAGCAGGCGACCGCCCATCTGGTGGGCAGCGGCTACCGGCGGATCGCCTGCATCACCGGCCCACGCCGGATCTCCACCGCCATGCAGCGGCTGCGGGGCTACCAGCGGGCGCTGAAGGCGAGCGGACGCCAGACCACCGAGGACCTGATCCGGTACGCGGACTTCCGCGAGGAGGGCGGCTACCGCGCGATGGCCTCCCTGCTGGAGACCGCCGAGCCGCCGGACGCGGTGTTCGCGGCGAACAACCTGATGACTGTGGGCGCCCTCGAGTGCCTCGTGGACAACGGCATCGGCGTGCCCGACCCGTTCGGCATCGTCGGGTTCGACGACATCCCCTGGGCGCACCTGGTCCGGCCCTCGCTGAGCACCGTCGCGCAGCCCACCTACGACCTGGGGCGCACCGCGGCCACGCTGCTGGTCGAGCGGATCGCCGACCCGGCCAAGGCACCCTCGACAGTGGTGCTCCACACCGAGCTGCGGGTACGCGAGAGCTCGGCGCCGTCGGCCGGCCGCCAGGGCCCCGCGGCGGGCCGTACCCGGTCACGCGGCACTGCCGCCGGCTCGCTCAGATCGTGACCTCCCCGCACAGGTGCACCCGTACGCCCAGCTCGGCGAAGAGGGCGGCCTTGACCCGTAGCGCGCGGTCGGCGGTGTCGGCGTCGGGCGCGTAGACCACGTTGACGTGGTTGGCCTTGTGCCGGGCCATCAACTGGTCGCGGCCCACGCCGTGCAGCACGGCGTGCATGATCGGCCACTGCGGTGTGGTGGCGTCCAGCCGCCGCCGGGTCTCCGCCTCGGGCAGCTCCACCACCGTGCCGCGCCCGAGGTCGACGTGCAGGCCGCCGTCCATCACGAACACCCGCGACCAGACGATCTCCCCCGGCTTCGACACGCCGCTGAGCGTGCCGCCGCCGAGCGGGAAGTACATCGGTGGCTGACGCATGCTGTACGACCTGTCGTAGCCCCCGTTGTGCGACGCGGGCACCGAACCGGAGATCTCGAAGACCCAGACGAAGTGCTCGCCGTACTGCTGTCCCCAGCGGATGTCGTGCAGCGTCGTCGCCGGGTCCAGGCCCATCGCGGTCCAGATCCGGTTGGTGACCAGCGAGTCCACCGCGACGCCCTCGTCCACCTCGTTGAAGTGCGGCAGCGCGACGCCCGGGTACAGCTCCCGGGAGCCGTCCCGGCTGGTCACCGGGGGGCGTTCGACGTTGTTCAGCAGCCCCTCGGCCAGGTCGCTGGCCGGCACGGTGTCCTTGAGCCCCTGCTGGTACTGGATCCCGACGGCGTCCAGGCCGAAGTCGTCGGCGATGCGCAGCGCGGCGACGTACATGCGGCACTGGCTGAGCAGTTGGGCGTACGTCAGCTCGGTGGCCTCGTCGGTGCCGGTGTGGAACGTCATCCCGGCCGCCTCCAGCCAGGCCAGCACCGCCCGCGCCTCGGTGTCGGGCACCCGCGCCATCTCCGCCACCAGCGCGCTCTGCGACAGGCGTTCCTTGAAGACGCCGAGCGGGTTGAGCAGCTCGTCGTCGATGATGGCGTTGTACATGCCCATGCAGCCCTCGTCGAAGACGCCGATGACGGCCCGCTCGGAGACGAGCTGCCGGGCCAGCGCCACGCCGAGTTCGACCTCCTCGTCCGGCCGCAGCACCGGCAGCGGGCGTACGTGGCTCTCGTCGTGCGTCACCCGGCCGGTCTCCAGCCACTTCTTCAGCCCGTCGCGCGCCCACTCGTCGGTGAAGTCCTCGCTCCACAGCGTCGAGTACCGCACGCCCGCCTTGGTGAGGCTGCCGGCGAGGTTGAGCAGGCCCACCAGACCGGGGTACTCGCCGCTCCAGTTCGCCACCAGCAGGATCGGCCCGCGGTGGGCGCGCAGCCCGGCCAGCACGTGGTGGCTGTACTGCCAGACCGCCTCCACCACGACGAGCGGCACGTCGGCCGGAATGCTCCGGAAGACCTCGATCCCGGCGCGCTGGCTGTCGATGAAGCCGTGTCCTTTGCCCGGGTCGACGTCGTGACCGCGCCGGACGTGCCAGCCGAGCGCGGTGACCGCGGTGGTGAGGTCGGCTTCGAGCTGCCGCTGGGTGGGCCAGCAGGTGACGTTCGCGCTCAGCCGCAGGTCACCGCTGGCGACTGTGTAGACGGTGCGGGGCGGGGCGGCCGGGCGCTCGACCGGCACGGGCAGTGTGTAACGGGTCACGGGGCAGCTCCCTCGGCGGGCGGACGGTGGGTGGAGCGGAACGCGCCCGGCAGGCGTTCCTGCCGGGCCGCAAGGGCGTGGACCACAGATCGGCTACCGGCATACAGCTCGCGGTAGAGCCGGTACAGCTCGTCGTAGTCGGCGGCGGGTTCGGGTCGTGGCCGACGCACCCCGGCGATCGGGTTCCACGTCTCGATCGAGACGTCCATCACGGTCCGGGCGGCCAGGAAGGCGCCGCCGTAGCTGGCGCCGATGGTCTGCGCCGGGATCTGCTGTTCCCGGCCGGTGATGTCGGAGACGATCTGGGTCCAGAGCCCACCCCGGGTGCCGCCGCCAACCGCGACGATCCGGCGGATGTCGCCGCCGGCCGCCTCGATCGTCTCGATGTTGTGCCGTACCGCCAGCCCGGTCGCCTCCAGCGCCGCCCGGTAGATGTCGCCGGGGCCGTGCGAGAGGGTGAGACCGGCGATCAGGCCGCGGGCCCGGGGATCGAGGATCGGCGTGCGTTCCCCGGCGAAGAACGGCAGCATCAGCAACCCGCGGGCACCGGCGCCGGAACGTTCGGCGAGGCGGAGCAGCTCGGTGTGGTCGGTGCCCGCCACCAGGTCGCGTAGCCAGCCGGTGATCGCGCCGGAGGTCGCCATCCCGCCGGCCAGGTTGCGGGTGCCCGGCAGCGCGCCGACGGTGCCCCACAGCGACGGGCTGGTCAGCCGGTGCGGCACGGTGTGCACGAGGAACATGGTGGTGCCGTACATGAGCATCAGGTCGCCCACGCCCTGCGCACCCACGCTCAACGCCTCCGACCAGGCGTCAATCGTGCCCGCCACCACCGGGACGCCCTCCGGCAGGCCGGTCTCGGCGGCGGCCACGGCCGTCACCTCACCGGCCACGTCGCCGGGCCAGCACAGTGGCGGAAGCTCCAGTCCGGGTGCGAACGGGTCGATCCACGGCCGGTGCCAGTCCTGGGCCTCGGTGTCGTAGAACGGCGTGCACTGGCTTGCCGAGTGGTGATCGAGCAGGTAGCGACCGGTGAGCCGGTAGGCCAGCCACGAACTGGGCATGAACAGCCGACGGGCACGGGCGAACAGTTCCGGTTCGGTGTCGGCCACCCACGCGATCTTCGGGCCCGCCGCCTGGCTGGACAGCGCCGACCCGCACCGCTGGATGATCTCGTCGGCGCCGAACCGCTCGTTCATCCGCTCGATCTGCTCCCCGGCGCGGGTATCCACGCCGTAGAGGACGGCCGGGCGCAGTGGAGTGCCGCCGGCGTCGGTGAGCAGCACGCACGGACCCATGCCGCTCACCCCGACCGCGCACACCCGGACGTCACCCGGAGCCAGCAGGTCCCGGCTGAGGGCGACGAACTCCCGCCACCAGATCCGGCCGTCCATCTCGACCCGGCCAGGGCCGGGCCGGTCGACCCGGTGCTCCAGGACCCGGGACCGGACCAGCCGCCCGTCGGGGTCGACGAGAACCCCCTTGCTGCTCGACGTGCCGATGTCCACGCCGAGCACCACCGGCGCCGCCCGCCGCACGCTCGCGCTGCGCATCCCGGCCCCCGCGCTCAGAGGCCACCGAGCTTCGCGTACGCCTCGGCGGCGTTCTCCCTGGTGATCCGCATGGTGCCCAGCGTGGTGGTACGCGGGACGTCCTCGGCGCAGTCGACGAGGATCTTCCGGGCCAGCTCGACCGCCTCCCGGCCGCCGGTGGCGTACTGGAACGTGGCGGCGAGGCGGCCCTGCTCGACGGCCTTGATCCCGCCGGAGGGCACCGGCAGCGCGTCGATGCCGGTGAACTTGATCCGCTGCGCCTTGCCCGCCGACTTCGCGGCGAGGTAGGCGCCCTCGGCCATCGGGTCGTTGTGCGCGTAGATCGCGGACACGTCCGGGTGGGCCTTGATCAGCGCGTCCGCCACCGACTGTCCCTTCTCCCGCAGCCAGTCGCCGGGCTGGGAGGCGACGATCTGGATCTTCGGGTTGGCGGCGATGCCGTCGCGGAAGCCCTGCGCGCGCTCGGCGGCGGGGGTCGAGCCGGGCAGCCCGGCGATCTCGATCACCTTGCCGCCGTCGGGCAGCAGCGTCGTGGCGTAGAACTCGCCGGCCGCCTTGCCGATCGCCACGTTGTCGCCACCGATGAACGCGGTGTACGCCTCCCCCTCGACCTTGCGGTCCAGCACGATCACCGGCACGCCCTGGTCGTACGCCTTCTTCACCACGGCGGTCAGCGGCTTGGCCTCGTTCGGCGAGACGATCAGCAGGTCGATCTTCTGGGTGAGGAAGTTCTCCACGTCGGCGACCTGCTTGCTGTTGTCCTGCGCGGCGTCGGAGACCACGACGCGGAAGCCGGGCACCGACTTCGCCGCCGTCTGCACGTCGTTGTTCATCACCTGCCGGTACGGCTCGGCGTTGTTGGCCTGGGACATGCCGATCAGGAAGTCCTTGCCGGCGCCGCAGGCACGGGCCTGCCCGGCGTCGTCGGACGGCTTCTCGACGCTGCACCCCGTCGCCGCCAGCGCGCCGGTGACCAGCAGCGCGAGCAGTGTGGTTCGCTTGTCCATCGGTGGCTCCTCGGAGTCGGTTCGGTCAGGCGATGCCGCGGCGCAGCTTCTGCAGCGCCGCCGCGAGCACGATCACCAGTCCTTTGATCAGCAGCTGGACGTTGGCGTCGATGTTGTTGAGCGCGAGGATGTTGTTGAGGATGCCGAGCAGCAGCGCGCCGGCCAGGGTGCCGCCCATCGAGCCGGAGCCGCCGGCCAGGCTGGTGCCGCCGATGACGACAGCGGCGATCGCGTCCAGCTCGTATCCGGCGCCGTCGTTCGGGCTGCCCTGGTTGAGCTGTCCCGCGTGCACCACTCCGGCCACCGCCGCCAGGAGGCCGGCGACGGCGAACACGGCGACCTTGACCCGCGTCACCGGCACACCGGAGAGCCGGGCCGCCTTCTCGTTGCCGCCGATCGCGTAGACGTGCCGGGCGAACGCCGTCGTCCGCAGCACCACCACAGCGGCCACCCCGATCAGGACGAACAGCACCGCCGGCACCGGGAGCACGCCGTTCATCGAGCCGTTCAGCAGTTCGAAGGCGGGCGGCGCCTCCTGGGGTCCGTCGCCGTAGGCGATCGGGATGCCGAGGCCGCCGGACCAGATCCGGGCGATGCCCCGGGCGACCTGGAGACCGGCCAGTGTCACGATGAACGACTGGATGCCGAGGCGGGCCACGGCGTACCCCTGGAGCGCGCCGAACAGCACGCCGATCGCGAGCACGGCGGCGACGGCGGGCAGGATGCCGAGTCCGGAGTCGACCATGAGCGTCGCGGTGCCGACGGCCGACAGGCCGAGGATCGCCCCGACCGACAGGTCGATGCCGCCCAGCAGGACGACGAACGTCATCCCGATCGCGATGATGCCGATCTCCGACACCGCGCGGACGATGTTCCCCAGGTTGCCGGCGGTGAGGAAGAGGACCTCGCCGTCGCGGCGCGGTGAGGCGAGGATCGCCACGACGAAGATCACGAGCAGCGCGAAGAGACTCTGCACCGCGAAGAGCCGGTCGGCGAGTTCCCGGCGGCTGCGCGGCCGACGCAGCCAGTGGGCCGTCGCGCCGCGCAGTCCGGCCGTACCGGCGGCGGGCGGCGCCCCGGTCACGGCCGGCTCGGGCGGCGGCACTCGGGTGTCGGTCATCGGTCGTCCCTTCCGGCGGCCGGGCCGCCCATCGCCGCCGCGAGGATGTCCTCGCCGGTGCAGCCGCCGGTGGCGAGGTCGGCCACGGCCCGGCCGCGGCGCAGCACCACCACCCGGTCGCAGACGCCGAGCAGCTCGGGCAGTTCCGAGGAGGCGAGCAGGATGCCCATGCCGTCGCCGGCGAGCCGGCGCAGCAGCCGGTAGATCTCCGCCTTCGCCCCGATGTCGACGCCGCGGGTCGGCTCGTCCAGCAGGAGCAGCCGCGGCTCGGTGAGCAGGTGCCGGGCGAAGACCACCTTCTGCTGGTTGCCGCCGGAGAGCGCGCCGACCGGCGTGGCCGCCGACACCGTCTTGATCGCCAGGTCGGTGACCGACCGCGCGACGGCCGCCCGTTCCCGGCGTCGGCTGACGATCCCGGCCGTGGTCAGCCTGGACAGGGCGGCCAGCACGATGCTCCGGCCGACCGGGTGGTCCAGGACGAGCGCGGAGCGGCGCCGGTCCTCCGGGACGAAGCCGACGCCGGCCCGCAGTGCCGCGCGGGGGCGGCGCGGCGCGTACGGGCGGCCGGCCAGCAGCACCGCGCCGGTGCGGCGACCCGCGGACCCGGCGCCGAACAGGGTCTCCAGCAGTTCGGTACGTCCGGCGCCCATCAGCCCGGCCAGGCCGACGATCTCGCCGGCCTGCACGGTCAGGCTGACGCCGTCCGGCTCGCAGCGGCCGGGCCGGGGCGTCCGGGGCCGCACGGCCAGGTCGGTGACACGCAGCAGCGGGCCGCCGCCGGCCGATCCGGGCGGCGGGCCGGGAGCGCCGGCCGTGTCCGCCGGGGCGGGCTCGAACAGCGACGCGGCCCGGCCGCCGACCATCATCGCCACGATCCGCCGCCGGTCCATCCGGCCGGCCGGTACGACACCGGCGACGGAACCGTTGCGCAGCACCGTCGCGCGGTCCGCGACGACCTCGATCTCCTCCATCCGGTGGGAGATGTAGACGACGCCGACGCCCCGGCGGCGCAGGCCGCCGATTGTGGTGAACAGCCGCCGTACCTCCCCGTCGGCGAGCGCGGCCGTCGGCTCGTCCATGACGAGTACGCGGGCGTCCAGGGCGAGCGCCTTGGCGATCTCGACGAGTTGCTGCTCGCCGACACGCAGCGAGCCCACCGGGCGGCGCGGGTCGATGTCTGCGCCGAGCCGGTCCAGGTGCTCGCGCGCGGTGCGGGCCGCGGCCCGCCGGTCGACTGTGCGCAGCCGGGTCCGGGGCTCCCGCCCGAGCACGAGGTTGTCGGCCACCGACAGCGCGGGCACCAGGTCGAGTTCCTGGTGGATGGTCGCGATCCCGGCGGCCTGGGCGGCGGCCGGGCCGGTGAACCGTACCGGCGTCCCGTCGACTGCGACTTCTCCGTCGTAGTCGGTGATCACGCCGGAGAGGATGTTGATCAGGGTGGACTTGCCCGCGCCGTTCTCGCCCAGCAGCGCGTGCACCTCGCCCGCCCGTACGTCGAAGTCGACGCCGTCGAGGGCCGTCACGCCGCCGAACCGCTTGGCCACTCCGGTCGCCGCGACCACCACCCGGCCGCTCGGGCCGGGCGCGTCGCGGGTGTCCACGCCGGTCACGGGATCGCGTTGATCGCGGTGTGCGCGGCGTCGGCGAACTGCACGTCCCGCCGGATCCCGCTCGCGGTCAGACGCCAGGTGCCGCCCGCGTACTGGCCCGGCGCCCAGGACAGGCCGCCGGAGCGCCACAGCGGCTGCCAGGCCGCCATCGCGTGGCCGGCGTCGTACCAGGTGTTGTCGCCGCGCCAGGCCGACCCCCACCGGTGCGCCGCGACCACCGAGAGCCCGTCGCCGGTGCTCATCGTCCAGCGGGGCAGGCCGGTGACGTCACCTGTCGGCCGCGCCTCCACCGCCGGGTCGCCGACCAGCGGGGACGCGCCGTCGATGTTGAACGCCACCTCCCACACCGCTGCGGTCGGCCACCCGTTCACCGACCAGGTGACGTCGCTCTGCAACCCGGGGCCGGTCCACCGGGGCGTCACGGTGAGCAGCCAGTCGGCGGTGACCGGCTCGTCGCCGAACGGGATGCCGACCAGGTTGATCCGGGAGCCATCGGCGGACACGTCGACCCGGGCCGGCGCCCCGGCCCGGTCGGTCACGTCGAACCGGCCGACGGCGAGGTACGGCCCGGTGCCCCGGTGCGACGAGTCGAGCGCGGGCCGGTGATTGCCGGCCCCGGCCGGGTCGACGGCCAGCTCGGCGATCCGGGCGCTGGGCCAGGTGCGCACGTCGGCGCGCAGGAAACCGGTGGTCACCGTCCAGCCGCGCGCCACCACGCCGGCCGACCAGGTCAGCGGCGCCAGCCAGAGCCCGCCCTGACCCCAGCCGGCGTGGGTCAGGTACCAGTTCGAGCCGTCCACCACGACCTCGGCGGCGTGCGCGTCGAGCACCGTCACCTTCTCCGCGCCGTCGAAGCGCAGCGGGTCGCGGCTGCGGTAGACGGCCGTGCGCCGGTACGCGGCGCCGTAGTCGGTGCCGTCGCAGCAGACGAACAGGTACCACCACTCCCCCCGGCGCACCACGAACGGCGACTCCGTCTGCCCGCCCGCCCGGCCGGTGTGCGGCGAGGTGTACGCGATCGCGCGGCCGCTCCACGAGCGCAGGTCGGTGCTGGTCCGGTACGCCACGACATGGTTGCCGCCGGACGGGCTCGACGTGGCCGTGTAGTACATGACCCAGCGGTCGCCGACCCGGGTCACCATCGGGTCGCGGCCCTCCCACCCGTCGGTGAACAGCGGGTTGGCGGAGCTTCGGGTCCAGGTGAACAGGTCGGTCGAGGTGGCCAGGTGCATGCGGTACCGGGCGTAGTCCGGGTTACCGGCCGCGTAGAACATGTGGTAGACGCCGTTGTGGTGGACGACGTGCGGGGCCCAGATCCACTGCTCCCCGGCCCCGGGGTCGGCGGCCAGCGCCACCGGCCGTTTCGTCCACGGGCCGGTCGGGGTGGGCGCGGTGGCGTGCCCGAAGACCTTCTCGTCCTGCGGCGCACCGGGTTCGGCGTGGGTGATGCCGAACAGGTGCCACACGCCGGTCTGCTCGTGCCGCACCAGCGTGTGGTCGTTGTAGTACCAGGTCGTCGACTCCCCGGCGCTCGGGTCGTAGACGCGTGTGGACGCGCCCCGCGCCGGTGTCTCACCGAGCGTCTCGTACGGCGTGGTGGTGACCGCCGCGAGCGGGCCGACGCGACGCAGCGTCACCGTGTCCAGCCCGGCGAAGAAGCCGGTGGAGGACGCGGACCGGCCGGTCACCGTGACGGTGAGGCGGTGGGTGCCGGCCGTCAGCGACACCGAGCCCAGCGGCACCGCCCCGGTGCGCTGCACCGCGCCCGCGTACCCGTCGAAGAGCTGGCCGACCGCCACCCCGTCGACGGCGAAGCGCAGCGTGCCGTAGTCGCCGGCCCGGGTGAGGACCGCGCCGAGGTCGTACTGCCCGGCCGGCACCGACGGCAGCGCGAGCGTCACCGCGTCACCGGCGCGGGCGCCCCGGAACCACAGTTGCCGTCCGCCGGACCAGCTCACCCCGCAGCAGTCGGCCTGCGCGCCGACCGGCGCGGTGGCGGAGACGACGGCGAGCGACTCGGCCTCGAACCGGACCGGGTCGTCGGCCGCTGCCGGTCCGGCCGGGACCGCCACCAGGGCCACCCCGAGCAGGAGCGCCGCGAGGGCACGCCGGGCGCGCATCACGACACGCTCGGGCGGGGCAGGTCGGTGCCGGGGGCGAACCGGTCGTGCCAGCGGTTGCCCGGTGGCCCGAATCCACCGCCGGTGGAGAGCGAGACGAACACGTCGGCGGTCAGGCCCCTGGTGAACGCGACCACGTCGGCCCGGCCGTCGCCGTTGAAGTCCCCCACCCCGGGCAGCTCGTCGCCGAAGGCGAAGTGGTCGTGCCACTTCCAGGAGTTCTGCACGAAGCGGCCCCCGTCGGAGAGCGACACGAACACGTCGCCGGTCGTACCCCTGGTGAACGTCACGATGTCGTCCCGCCCGTCCCCGTCCACGTCGCCCACCGCCGGCAGCTCGTCGCCGGTGGCGAAGCTGTCGTGCCACTTCCAGCCGTCCTCCACGAAGCGGGTGCCGTCGGAGAGCGACACGAACACGTCGCCGGTCGTACCCCTGGTGAACGTCACGATGTCGTCCCGCCCGTCCCCGTCCACGTCGCCCACCGCCGGGAACTCGTCGCCGAGCGCGAAGTGGTCGTGCCACTTGACGCCGGGCCCGAAGCCGGAGCCGGTGGAGAGCGCCACGTAGACGTCGGCGGCGGCGCCGCGGGTGAAGGTGATGATGTCGGCGCGGCCGTCGCCGTTGACGTCGCCGACCGCCGGGATCTCGGCGCCGACGGCGAAGAAGTCGTGCCACTTGACGCCCGCGGAGTAGCCGGAGCCGGTGGAGAGCCCGACGTAGACGTCGGCGCTGTCGCCACGGGTGAACGTGATGACGTCCGCGCGGCCGTCGCCGTTGACGTCGCCGGTGAGCGGCACCTCCGCGCCGATCGCGAAGAAGTCGTTCCAGGGCCGGCTGTCCGGCACGAACCGGGTGCCGTCGGAGAGCGACGTGAACACGTCGGCGCCGGCGCCGCGGGTGAAGTCGACGGCGTCGTCGCGGCGGTCGCCGTCGGCGTCGCTGGTGTTGCGGGTACGGGTGGTGGCCGACACCTCCGCCGACGGCGCGGCGGCGTTGCCCGACCCGTCGAGAGCCACGACCCGGTAGTGGCGGGTCTGCGCGGCGGGCAGCGGGCCGTGCCGGAACGTGGTGGCACGGGTCGTGCCGACCAGGTTGGCGGCGGTGATCGCCACCCCCGGGTTCCGGGAGGCGTAGACGCGGTAGGAGACCACGCCGACGTCGTCGGCGGAGGGAGACCAGGTCAGGCCCAGCGCGTGCATGCGCCCGCCGGTCAGGGCGAGTCCGGCGACCGGGGCCGGGGCGACGGTGTCGGTGAACGGCGCCACCATGCTGTCGGCCAGGTACCGGGCGGCGGTCCAGGCCGGCGCGCCGGCAGCCGGGGTGAGCTGGACGGTGAGCGCCGACCGGCCCGCCGTCAGCGCCGCGGGCAGCACGAACTCGTCGGCCAGCCAGCGCTGCCTGTCGTTGCCCAGCGGCTGCAGCCACACCCCGGCCGGGGTGCCGTCCACCGACACGGCCGCCTGCTGGTAGCCGCCGGCCTGGTCGCCGTGGCGGCGCAGCCGTACCCCCTGGTTGGCCGGGTCGATCGCCAGCCGGAAGCGGACCGGTGCGGTGGTGGCGCGGACCTGGCCGGTCTGCGGGACGTTGTCGTCGTCGCCCTCGAAGGCGGAGCTGAGCGCGGTCTGGGTCGCCCCGGAGTCGGTGTACGCGTGCGCGGCGCGGCTGGCGGCGTCGCCGGTGACGACGGTGTCGGTCCGGCGCGTGGTCACGGTGCGCTGGGTGTAGAGGAACGCGGTCGAGGCGTACTCGGCCGGCATGTCGTTCGCCGGTCCGTGCTCGATGCCGAAGCGCAGCGCGGTGCCGTACGCCACCGCGTCGCCGATCATGAGCCGGTAGGCGGCGTCGCACTCGTCGGCGCATCCGCCGCCGCGGACCAGGTGGGCGGTGTTGCCGGTGAAGACGCCGCTGTACGCGCCGCGGTTGAAGTACCAGCCCGACTCGTAGAAGTCCTCGGTGCCGGTGCCGTAAATCTGCGGCGTGGGCGAGCCGTCGACGTGCACCCGCTCGTCGCCCTCCAGGTAGTTGCGGGTGTTGCCGCCGATGATGTGGCCGCGCATGGTCTGCGAGACGCCGACGAACCGGCCCCGCCCGGACTGGTCGGCGATGATCCAGTCGGTGCCGCCGACCGTCTCGGCGCGGCGTGACTGGGTGGTGAAGGAGCCGGCGTTGCCGTCGGCGGCGAGCCGGGACGTCCACTCGGTGCCGGGCGCCGACGTCACCTCGACCTCGACGCCGCCGACTGTGGCGCCTGTCGTGTTGACGAGCGTCAGTGCGGCGGCGGTGCGGAACGGCATCGGCCACCATGCGCTGTACCAGCCGCCGGGCGCGGAGTCCATGGCGAACATCAGCGACCGGACGCTGTGCTCGCCCAGCCCGGCACCGAAGAACTCGCCGACCGGGCTGTCCACTGTCGTACGTCCGTCGAACGTCATACGCAGCCGCAGCCCGGCGAGCGTCGGCGCCCCGGCCGCGGCGTCCGGTACGCGCAGCCGCAGCGCGGTGATCGCGCGTGGCCCGGTCAGGGCGGCCAGTGACACCTGCCCCTGCGCCGGGGCGGTGACGGTGGCGCGCGTGGTGGAGGCGCCGGCCTGGGCGGGCTTCGGGTCGCGGGTGCCGGCGGCGCGCAGCAGCGTGACCACGTCGGTGGCCGGGTCGGCCGGATCGAACCGGGGCACCCCTGCCGCGTCGGCGAAGGTCCGGTAGGTGACGTGGTGGAACAGCGGGTTGTTCTGGGTGGTGATCCGCATGGACTCCCGGTAGGGCATGGGCACCTTGACGGTGACGCCGCCGGACGTCTGGTCGGCGTTGCTCACGAGCGGCGCGACGAACGGGCTGCCGAGCCGCCCGTCCACCAGATCCTGGAGGTCGGCCTGGACGACCACGACGCCGTCGAGTTCGACGCGGATCCAGCCGGTGGCGCGGACGTTGCCGTCGTCGCGGGTGAACCAGATCGACTGCACCTCGCCCGGACCGCGTGCCTCGGCGATCACACATCCCCCACTCCGACGCAGACACGACCAGGTGCCGACGAAGCCGTCGTCGTTGGAGCCGTCGCGGCCGAAGCTGGAGAACTGGTGGGTACGGGTGCCGGCGGCCAGCTCCGGCAGGCGGTCGAGCCGGCGGTAGGCGTCCCAGCCGATCGGTCCCTTGTCGTCGGCGACGGCGAGAGCGGGAGCGGGCGCCGACGTGGCGGCCGGCGCGGCGGCGGACGAGGTCGCGGGCACGGCAACGGCCAGCAGCGCGGCTGCTGCGGCGCCGGCCCAACGGCCGATGCGAAGCCTCATCGGTGTCCCTTCCGAGCGGCCGTAGGAGCCATGAGAAATCGATTGCTGGCGAGTTAACTTCGATACTTCCACGGTTGTCAATACTTCGCGCCCGGCTTTCCCTCCAGGGCAGGAATCTTCGCGGCGGGTCGGCCTGCACGCCGCGCAGCCAGGCCGGGCGGAAGCGACGCTGAAGGAAGTTTTCCGCCGGCACTCACCACCCCGTCGGGTATTGACAGGCTCCGAAGTCTGCGGTTTCACTTCTCCTCAGCGCCACCGTCCCGCCGATCGGGACGCCAGCCGCCCCTCTCTCCGACGCGAACTGTCAGGGCCCGCCCATCGGCGACACCGGCCCCTGGCTCGACACGCCCACGCGCCGCTCCGACAGTGCATCCCTCTTCCGACGAGGAGTCACCGCATGCCCAGATTCCCGACGAGTCCCGCCCGGCGGGCCCTCGTCGCGCTGCTCACCCTGGCCGCGGCCACCCTCACCGCGGTGACGGTCGCCCCGTCACCGGCACTCGCCGCGCCCACCTTCAAGGCACCGTTCCCCTGCGGGCAGCGGTGGACGTACAGCCACCACAGCGCCGAGGTGCGGCAGGCGCTGGACTTCGTCCGCGCCGACGGCGGTGTCACAGGCGGTACGCCCCAGGTGGCGTCCGCCGCCGGAGTGGCCCGGCGCTACTCGCAGCCCAGCGGCGCCGGCAACTACATCGTCATCGACCACGGCGGCGGGTGGACCACCTACTACTTCCACCTCAGCGCCTACTCGGTGCCCGACGGCGCCTACGTGCAGCAGGGGCAGCAGATCGGGATCACCGGCAGCACCGGCAACTCCTCCGGCGCGCACGTGCACTACGAGCAGCTCTACAACGGCGTCGGCCAGGTCATCTCGATCAACGGCGTCTCGCTCGCGCCGTATCCCGGCCAGTACAACCAGCGGTTCCTGGTCAGCGACAACTGCGGCACGCCACCGCCGCCGCCCGCGCCCCGCTATTTCGGTGGTTCGCCGACGGATTTCACCGGTGACGGCCGGGACGACGTGGTCGCGTTCACCCACGGTGCGCTGGCCGACGCGTATGTG
>NZ_VISW01000040.1:0-17652 GCF_007827635.1 Micromonospora sp. CNZ296 | reverse complement strand
GTGTGGGAGAGTAGGACACCGCCGGACAATCTTCCAATTCAGGGCCACCCCATGCGGGGTGGCCCTGAATTGCGTTGCCCCCCGGAAAACACCACGACGGACCGCCTCGGTCTCGTACCGTCGAGCCGGGACCGTCGACGCACGATCGCCCGCCGGCTCGGCGGCGCGAAACGTGACGTGTCGTACGCCGGGACCGTGATCGGGTCCGACCGCACGGGGTACAGGAGTGGGCATGGAGATCGGAATCATCGGGTCGGGGCACATCGGGGGCACCCTCACCCGTCGTCTGCGTTCACTCGGTCACGACGTCGCGGTGGCCAACTCCCGCGGGCCGCAGAGCCTGACCGACCTCGCCGCCGAGACCGGCGCCCGGGCGGTGTCGGTGGAGGAGGCCGTGCAGGGCGCGGAGCTGGTGGTCATCGCGATCCCGCTGAAGGCGGTGCCGCAGCTCCCCGCGGCGCTGTTCGACGGCAAGCTCGTGGTCGACGCCGACAACTACTACCCCCAGCGGGACGGGGACATCCCCGAGCTGCTGGACCGCAGTCTCAGCTCCAGCCGCTGGACCGCCGATCACCTCAAGGGCGCCCGGGTGGTGAAGGTCTTCAACAACATCCAGGCCGCGCACCTGATGGACGAGGGCAAGCCGGCGGGTACGGCGGGCCGGATCGCGTTGCCGGTGGCCGGTGACGACGCGGACGCCAAGCGGATCGTGATGGAGCTGGTGGACGAGCTGGGCTTCGACCCGGTCGACGCGGGCACCCTGGACGAGAGCTGGCGGCAGCAGCCGGACACGCCCGTCTACGGCACCGACCGGGACGCCGACGGCGTACGCGAAGGGCTGGCCGCGGCACGGCCGTGAGAATCATGGGAAAGGCCCCGCCGGATACGTCCGGCGGGGCCTTTCTGCGTCTCATGGATCAGTCGTCGCCCGGCTTCGGGGCGCAGATGAAGCGCGGCTCGGCGTCGTAGCGCCAGCTGAACTTCTCCCGCTTGAACACCTTGCCGTCCTTCTTGATGACCCGGAACGCGTCCTGGGCGAACCCGACAGCGCCGGCGGCGGCGATGCAGGTCGGACCCGGCGTCAGGTAGACCGTCTTCGGCTGGGTGATGTTGCGGCGCGGACCGTACTCGGTCTTCACGCTGTCGTAGATCTTGGTGCTCCAGATCGAGACAGTGATCGAGCTGGACGTGTACGACGTGTCGATCAGGACGCCGTACGGCGTGTTGTTGCGGAACTTGAAGTCGAGCTGAGGCCAGTAGATGGTCGACTCGATCACCGCCGGGTATCGGCTGAAGTAGAACGAGTGCGGCTTGTGCTCGACGTCCTCCAGCCCGGCGTAGTAGGTGGCGTTGAACAGCGTGGTGGTGAACTGGGAGACGCCGCCGCCGACGCCCGGCACCAGCTTGCCGCCGACGATCGTCGGCGCGTCCTTGTATCCCTGGTCGTAGCCGCGTTCGCCGGTGTGCCCGTTGAGCGAGAACGTCTCGCCCGGCTTCACCAGCGCGCCGTCCACGTCCTTCGCCGCACGGACGATGTTCTGGCTGCGCGGCGACGAGAGGCCGCCGGTGAATTGGGTGGTGAACGTCGACACCCGCTCCTTGATGCCGAGCTTCGCCAGCTCCGCCTCGGTCAGCTCGGGGGCGGCCGGCTTCAGCTCGGCGGCCACCGTACGGCCCTCGGTCTTCGGCAGCACCGCGAGCAGCGCCGGGCCGAGCGCGGCGGCGTCGACCTGGCGTCCGGGCTTGCTGGGCAGCACCTTCGGCTTGCCGCCGCTGATGGTCAGTCCGGCGTCCCGCGGCTCGACCTCGAGCTTCGTCAGCCGGTCCCCCAGTGCGGTACGCAGCCGCTTGACGTCGACCTTCGGGGTGAGCGTGCCGGCGTCGTCGGCGGAGAAGCGCAGCGACCGGGCGATGGCGGCGGGCGGGACGGTGACCGAGCCGCCGTCGGTGGTGAGCGTGACCGGTGCGGCCACCGCGGGCCGGGCCAGCTCGGCGACGAGCCGGTCCACCTCCTCGCGGGTGGTGGCCGGCCACTTCTCGACGAGCGGCACGGTGACCGGCTCGGCGGCCAGCCAGCCGGCCTTCACCACCGAGGTGGCGCCATCGGTGTCGATCGTCAGCGCCGGCTTCGGGTAGACCGGCTTCGGTGTGGTCCCGGTCCAGATGATCGCCGGCATGGTCATCTCACGCCCCTGCGCGCCCATCACCTTGCGCAGGGCCGCCCCAAGCTTGGCCTGGTCGACGGTCACCACCGGCTCGACCGCCCGGGAGCCGACGAGCCGGCTCACCGCGTGCGCGTCGGCCTCGGCAGCCGCCGCCACCGTCGCGTCCACGTCGATGGCGAGCCCCACCTCGGACGGCTTCAGCTCGGCCTTGTTCTCACCGACTGCGACCGCGAGCGGGGCGTCCAACTTGTCGGCCCGGCGTTCCAGCTCGGCGCGGAGCGCCTGGGCCGCCTCCGCGCGGCTCCGCCCGCCCAGCTCGGTGCCGAGCACCGTGGTGCCGCGGGGCACGTCACCGGCGTACGCGTAGGCGCCCAGGCCGACGCCGCCGGCGAGCACGGCCGCGACGATCCCTCCGGCCAGCAGCAGCCGGGCCCGTCGCGAGCGTGTCGGCTTGGCCGCGCCGCCCCCGGGTGGTGTGGCGACCGGCTCCATCTCGACGCCGGGCCAGCTCACCGCCGCCACCTTGATGGTGGGACGGTCGTCGGCAGCCGGCATCTTCTCGCCGTACATCGTCACTGCAACCTCGATCGGAAGTACACGCGGGGACCGCTTCCCCCGCGGGAGACACCTACGGTAACCAACGCTCGGGCCCGCCGGGAGTGTCCGGTCCGGCGGTCGTGTCGGTTGACCGCCGGTGTCGCACCGATCACCCGTTTCGGGGCGGTGCCGCGGTGCGGATCGTGGCACGGTGAGCTGGTGCGGACACAGGATCGGGTGCCGGCGTACGGCGGCGGATGGCTGGACCGGGCGGCGGCGCGGCGCGCCGACGCGGACTGGCTGGCCGAGCGGCTGACCGACCCGGCGAGCGTCGTGCTGCCGCTGTGGCGGGACCGCTGCCTGGTCGACGGGGACGGCCCGGTCCGGCTCACCGGTGAGCGGGCGTCGACCGTCCGGGCCGCGGCGGGCGAGACCGTCTTCCTCGGGGTCGACGGGGACGCCGCGGTGTTCGCCGTCGATTTGTCCGCGCTGGGCGAGCGGGCCGCCGTGGAGGCGGCCGCCGCGACACGGGCGGCCGACCTGCGGGCGCTGGCCGGCCGGCTCGACCCGGCCGGGGCGGCCGTCCAGGCGTACGCCCGGGGGTTGCTGCTGTGGCACCGGCAGCAGCGATACTGCGGCGCGTGCGGCGCGGCGGCGGTGGCCGGTGGCGGCGGACACGTCCGGACCTGCGCGGACGCGGAGTGCGGGCGGCTGCTGTTCCCCCGGATCGAGCCGGCTGTCATCGTGCTCGTCGAGGCGCCCGGCCCGCCGGGGCGCTGCCTGCTGGCCCGGCACGCGGGCGCGGCCGAGGGGGCGTATTCGACGCTCGCCGGCTTCGTCGAGGTCGGTGAGAGCCTGGAGGACGCGGTCCGCCGGGAGCTGGCGGAGGAGGCGGGGGTGACAGTCACCGACGTGACCTACCAGGGGTCGCAGGCGTGGCCGTTCCCGGCCGGCCTGATGGTGGGTTTCCGGGCCGTCGCCACCTCCGAGCAGGTCCGCGTCGACGGGGTGGAGCTGCTGGAGGCGCGCTGGTTCACCCGGGCGGAGCTGCGGGAGCGGATCGCGTCCGGTCGGTCGCTGGGCCGGGTGGACTCGATCGATCACCTGTTGCTGGGTGACTGGCTGGGCGCCGAGTCGCCGGCACGGCCATCAGCAGTGTCGTGACCACGGCCGTGGCGAGCGCCGCGACGACGAGACCGCCGACGGTACGCGGACGCACGATCGCGGCAACGGTCACCAGCGCGCCGGTGCCCAGCCACAGCGGTGCGGCCGGCCACCTGACGCCTCCGGCGAGACGGTCGTTGAGCAGAACGAACGTCACCGCGTAGAGCGCGCCGACGGCGGCGAACAGCGGCGCGTACCGGCCGAGCGCCGTGTAGTCGGGTCCGCCGACGAGCCGGAAGGCCAGCCCGCCGGCAACCGCCGACGCGCCCACCAGGACCAGGCCGCAGGCACCCGTCACCGCGAGCGCGACCGTGCGGCTGCGGCGGTCCCCGCGGGCCAGGCGTGGCAGGGCGAGGACGGCGGCGACCTGCGGCGCCCAGAGCGCGCCCTTGGTCAGGACGGTCCCCACCGAGTACGCCCCGGAACCCGACGGCGGCAGCAGTTGCCGGGCCAGGAGCAGATCGGCGTAGGAGACGACGAGCATCGCCAGCGTCGCCCCGCACCCGGCGGTCACCTGGGCGACGGTCAGGCGCGGGGCGGCCGAGGGACGCCGGGGCGTACCGGTGAGCCAGGCCAGCGCCGGTGGCGCCAGCGCGGCGGTGAGCGCACCGATCGCGAGCGCGCCGGTCAGGCCCGCGCCGAGCAGCAGCCCCACGATCACCCCGCCGTAGCGCGCGGCGGCCAGCAGCGCCATCGCGGCGGCGAGCCGCAGGAAGCGCTGACCGCCCTGCAGTTCGCCGAGCGAACGCGACGAGAGCACCACCGAGGCGGTGGTGACCGCCAGCAGCGCGGGTACCACCGCCGGCAGGTCCAGCGCGGCGACGAGCACAGGCGTCGCCACCAGCAGTGCCCCCGCGCTGAGGGCGGCGGTCAGCACGGTGAGCCGCCGGGTGTCGGACGGGCCGTGCCGGGCGTGGTGCACGGCGACCGCGAGTTGCAGGCCGAGCCCCGGCACACCGGCGATGGCCACGAGGCCGAGGGCGGTGGCGAGCGCGCCGAGGTCGTCCGCGTCGAGCTTCCGGGCGGCGAGTACCGGCACCAGGTAGGCCAGGCCGTTGACCAGCACACCGGCGAGCGTGACGGCGACGCCCGCCGCTCCCAGCCCGGTCCTCCGGCCGTCCGCCGGCTGCGGGCCCGGCCGGCCCTCGCTCACGTGATCTCCGAGACGCGGGACGCCGGGCCGTCCTCCGGCCCCGGCGCGACGTCCGGTCCCGGCCGCCCGTCCGAGTCGGGCTCGGCGCGACCGTCCAGGTTCGTATCCGGTTCGGCCTCGCCGTCCGGCATTCGGCCCGCGTCCCGGTCCGTGGCCGGCTCGACGTCGAGGTCCGGCCCCAGGCTCGGGCCCGGCTCGGTATCGCCGTCCGCGTCTCGGTCCGGACCCGGCTCGACGTCGAGGTCCGGCCATCGGCTCGGACCCGTGCCTGGACCGGCGAGGGCGGCGGGAGCGGCGACGGCCGCGGCGGCGAGGGCGGGGACGGGCGTCGGCTGCGCGGCTGGCTCCGGCGTCCGGAGGGCCGGCACGGCCGGGGCCGCCGCCGAGGCGGGCCTGATCCGGCGTACGGGCCGTCGGCGGGCGGTCGTGGAGAGCCAGAGCGCGCCCAGGGCGGCGACCGTCAGGAGTTGCGGCAGCACGTCGGTGTGCCGGTCGCCCGATTCCAGATAGACCCACCCGGCCAGCGCCACGAGCGCGCCGGGGAGCCACGTCTCGGCCGCCCGGGCGATCCTCCTGACCCGCCGGGGGTCACTGGTCCACGGCAGGCGACGCGGCCCGGGTACGGCGAGCATGAAGCCCGCCGCGACCAGCAGGGCGCCGAGCAGACCGCTGTGGAGCACGAGCGCGGCGGCGCCGACTGCGAGCAGCGGCAGCGAGCGGGTGAGCCGTCGCCGGGCCGCCGGTGCGACGACGACCGCGCGATCCCCGGCGGGCCGGCGATCGGGCAGCACCGCGAGCAGCACCACCACCGCCAGCAGGACGCCGCCGAGCAGCAGACCCATCCGGTACGGGGTGTCCGGCGTGAAGCGCAGCACCACGTCCCCGGAGACACCGGCGGGCAGGATCCAGCCCTGCTGCCAGCCGTCCACCACGAGCGGGGTGAGCGTCGTGCCGCCGACGGTCGCCTGCCAGCCGGTGTTGGTGTTCTCCCGCACCGCGAGCACCCGGTCGACGGAGTGCTCGGACACCCGTACCCGCCGCTCGGTGGCCGACCAGGAACCCACCTCGATGTCGCCGGCGGTGGCCGCCGCGGCGGGCGTCGCGGTCCGTGGCGTCAGCGCGACGCGGGTGGCGGTGGCGAGCGTGCTCGCGGTGGTGACGAGGCGGTGCTCCCCGCTGCCCAGGTCGAGCTGCTTGGGCGTGGTCCGGCCGCAGGCGGTGACCGGCATCTCGCGCAGCTCCAGCAGGTCGCGCACCGTGCCGGTGAGCGTGGTGGTGATCCGGGACGAGCCGACCTGGAGCGTCGGGCCGGAGCCGCAGGCCAGCTTCAGCGGCGTCTCCGGGCGGGGTGCGACAGTGGTGCCGAGGGGCAGCACCGTCACCTCGCCGACAGCGATGGGCAGCGGCTCGGGCAGCCGCAGGCCGTACGGGTCGGTGCTGGTGGCGGACGGCTTGTCGAGGAACTGGATGGTGATCGAGTCGGTCCGCATCGGCGGGTCGAGCGTGAGCACGCCGTCGTTGGTGAGCAGGTTGCTGCGGAACCCGTCGTTGCCGACCACGCGGACGCTGCCGATCCGGGTGGCGGCGGTCCCCTCCTCGACGGTGAACCGGATCCGGCTGATGACCTGCGGTTCGAGCCAGGTGAGGCGCAGGATCGGCGCCTCGTCGTTCAGCGCCGGTGACCAGCTCGTGGCCGGGTCGCCGTCGAGGACCGCGCCGGGCCGGCCGGCCGGGTCGGGCACCGCCGTCGAGGACGCGGTGACCTGCGGCGCGAGGCGCAACGGCTGGGCGTCGGCGACCATCTTGTCCAGAGCGGCGTTCAGCTCCGGGCCGGGGGTCGGCCGCGCCCACAGCTTCGCGTCGTACGTCCCGGCCACCGGCAGCGTGAAGGTGCGGTCGATGGTGGAGGCGTCCTCCGAGCCGCGGATCGCGTCGGTGGAGCAGCGCGGGCGGCCGTCGACGGTGAAGCAGGCGGGCGTGGACGGGGCCGCCGACACGACCACGCCTGCGGGCTGGTCGGTGGCGGGGGCGGCGGGCAACTGGAGGGTCCGGCTGGTCTGGACACCTGGGATCTTGATCTCGGTGATGCCGACCGTCTTGTCGCCGAACGGGCGCAGGTCGAACGCGGCGTCCACTGATACCTCGACCTTGCGGGTGGCGTGCACGCCGGGCAGCTCGAAGACCATGTGGTCACCGAACTGCTCGACGGTGCGGCTCTCGTACCCGGCGGTCACGGTGACTGTGGTGGGCAGGGCGTCGGCCTTCAGGTCGAACCACACCTCCACCCGGGTGACCCGGGTCGGGTTCGCCAGGTTCACCTCGATCCACTGCCTGTCACTGCGTGAGTGCGGCGCCGACCGCCAGGACGTGGCGGTGTTCCCGTCCATCGCCGCGTACGGCTGGTATTCGGGCCGGGTGCCGCCGGTCGCGTCGATCTGGGAGCGGGCGGTGGAGGCGCGGATCCCGCTGATGCCCTCGAAGCGCGCGACGGTCGACCACTCCGGCCCCCAGTCGGGCAGGTAGTCGTGCGCGGGCGCGGACACCGCGAAGGTGTCGTCGGCGGTGAGCGTCTGGGAGGAGTTGTCGCGCAGCCGGCCGAACGAGACGTCGCGCCTCCGCAGCCCGTCGGTCATCACGACCCGCCCGGTGGTCTCACCGGCCTTCGCGTCGCCGGCCAGGATCGTGGGCGCGGCGCCGAGCTGGCCCGAGGCGGCCAGGTCGAGCAGCGACTCGGGACCGCCGACGACGGTGGTCACGTCGTCGCGGTCGTACGCGACCACCGGCTGGACGGCGCGGTCCACCCGGTACACCTCAAGCGCCCGCCCGGGCACGTCCAGGCCCTGGTCGCGGAACTCGTCAGGGGCGTCGGAGCCGCCGCGCACCGGGCCGAAGGACACCACGCGGGTCAGGCCGGGCGAGCGTTCCAGCGCCTGCCGGACGACCGCGGGGCGGGCCGTGTCCGAGCGGCCGTGGTCGAGGTCGGCGCGGAACAGGACGTGGCTGATCCCGGAGCGGGCGAGCAGGTCGGCCAGGCCCGCCGAACCGGCGCCGGTGGCGAGCGTCGACTCGATCGCGTCCAGCAGCCGGATCGTGGCGGGCGGGGTGAACGGGATGGCGTTGCGGACCGCCCACCGGCTGTCCAGCAGCGGCTGGGCGATCTCGTCGGTGGTGCTGCCCCAGTCGTACACGGGGAAGCGCGCGCCGGGGACGACGAGCACGCGCCCGCGTCCGGTGTTCGCGTCCAGCCAGTCGGTGGCCTCGTGCCAGTAGCCGGGCACGTCCTTCACCGCCCCCGGGGTGGCGAGGCCACCGGCGAGCGCCGGTGAGGCGACGCCCGCGACCGCGACCATCGCCGTGCCGGCGGTGAGCCAGGCCCGTGCCGTGGCCCGGCCACGACGCTGCTCGGGGGCGGTCCGGGCCGCGCGTACGGCGAGGCTGACCAGGTGCGCCAGGCCGAGCGCCAGCGGCAGGCGCAGCAGCACGTCGAACTTGTGCACGTTGCGCAGCGGGGCGCCGATGCCGTCGAGGAACTGCTGCTGCGGCCCGGCGAGGATGTTCGGCAGGTCGCCGGTGTGCCCGAGACCGACGAGCGCGACGCCGAGCAGCAGACCGGTGATGAGGAACCGGCGGTGCGGCATCCCGCGCCGGGACAGGCCGAGCACCCCGAGCGCGGCCACCGCCAGGGTGGCCACCACGAGCAGCGTGTCGTTGGCCAGCCGGGCGCCGGCCGGGATGTTCGCGCCGAACGGGGACGCCAGGTACGCGACCCAGTAGGAGGCGCCGCGCAGCGTGGTCACCGCGTCGGTGACGCTGGTGGTGTTGCGGGCGGTCTCGATGTAGTCCAGGAACGGCGGGCTGTACCGGCCGAGGACCAGCAGCGGGATCAGCCACCACGCGGTGGCCAGGGCGACCGCGCCGCACCAGGCCGCGAGGGCGGTGACGCGGCGGCGCAACGGCCGGAGCGTGGCGAGCCAGAGCAGGGCGAGCGGCACCACGGCGGCGACGGCTGTGGCGTTGACGCCGCCCGCGCAGGCGACGGCGACCGCCGACCCGGCGACCGCGCGGCGCAGCCGGGCGCCCCGGGCGAGTCCCACGAGCGGGATGAGCACCCACGGCGCGACGGCGCTGGGCCAGGACTCCACCGACGACCAGCCGAGCTGGGTCAGGATGCGCGGGGACAGCGCGAACGCGACACCGGCGATCATCCGGCCGGCGGGGCTGCCGATGCCGAGCCGGCCCGCCAGCCGCACCACACCGAGGTACGCGACGCAGAACAGCAGCGCCCACCAGAGCCGCTGGACGATCCACGGCGCGATGCCCAGTTCCGTCCCGAGCAGGAAGAACGGGCCCATCGGCCAGAGATATCCGTACGCCTGGTTCTGGAGCTGGCCGAACGTGCCGGTGGGATCCCACAGGTGCAGCGAGCGCAGCAGCCACCCCGCCGGATTGACGTTCAGGTCGACCTTCGTGTCCGGTACGACCTGCCCGGGCGCCTGCTGGAAGGCGAGGGCGGTGAGCGCGAGGCAGATCGTCAGGTGCCGGAACCGCCGCGCCGTCTGCCGGGCACGGCCGGTCTCCCGGGCGGGGGTGTCCGTCCCCGTCGGCGACGTTGTCGTCCCGTCCGCACGCATTTTCGGCTCCCGTCTCCGCCGGCCGTACGCGCACCTGCAACATGACGCGTGTCGCGCGACGTTATCCGGACCGGACGCGCAGTGGCGACCTGGGGGCGCGGCAGGGCGTTATCAGGAGAACGGCCGTCCCCACGGCGTGTAAGCGTGTGGCAGGCTGCCGACCATGTCAATGCCACAAGCAGCGGCCGAGACGCATCCGGCAGCCGTCGGCGCGGAGGACGACGGACCCGGACCGATCGGTCGCTGGATAGCCGCCGACCGCGTCCGCGCGGTCGCGATCGCCCTCATCGTCGTGTCCGTCGCGTCGCGCGCCGGGCTGGCCGCCCGTGGCTGGTTCTCGCAGGACGAGTTCGTCATCGCCGCGCAGGTGCTCGACACCCGGCTGGACCCGGACTACCTGCTGGGCACGTTCAACAACCACCTCATGCCGGCCGGGCTGGCGGTCGCGTGGCTGATGGTCCGGGCGGCCGGTTTCGCCGGCTGGCCGTGGATCCTGCTGCTGGCGGCCGGGCAGGCGGCGGTCGGGATCGCCCTCTACCGGCTGCTCCGTGACCTGCTGCGGCCCGGCTGGGGGCTGCTGGTCCCGCTGAGCCTGTTCCTGTTCAGCCCGCTGACGCTCGAGGTGTCGTCGCTGTGGCTGGTCGGGCTGCTCGTGCTGCCGCCGCAACTCGCCCTGGTCCTCGCGGTGGCGGCCCAGGTCCGGTACGTGCGCACCGGCCGTAGGCGGCACCTCGTCCTGGTCGCGTTCTGGCTGGTGTTCGGCCTGCTCTTCGACACCAAGGCGCTGCTCATCGTGCCGCTGCTGTTCCTGCTGACCGCGTTCCTGTTCACCAAGGGCCGCGCGTGGCGCAGCCTGGTGACCACCGTCGTGCGGTTCTGGCCGGCCTGGCTGATGCTCACCGTGCTGTCCGGGGCGTACCTGGCGTACTACCTGACCCGCCCGGCCCGGGGGCTGGACGAGCCCACCTCGGTCGGGCAGGTCTTCTCCTTCCTCGGCGACCTGATCGGCGACACGGTGGTGCCGGGCCTGCTGGGCGGGCCGTGGCGCTGGACGTACGCCGGTGACGGGCCGCCGCTGTCCGACCCGTACGACATCGCGAAGTGGCTGTCCTGGGCGGTGCTCGCGGCGCTGATCGTGGTCACGGTGCGGCGGCGGCCGTCCGCCGGGCGGGCCTGGCTGCTGCTCGCCTGCTACCTCGGCCTGGTCGCGGCGCTGTTCGCGGTGACCCGGCTCGGCGGGCCGCTCGGGCCGCTGGTCGGCGTCGTCCCCCGGTACGTCGCGGACGTGGTGCTGGTGGCCGCGATCTGCGTCGGGGTGGCGCTGCTCGGGACGAAGGACAACGACGAGGACGACGTGTCCGCGTGGCCGCTGCCGACTGTGCTGCGGGAGCCGGGCGCCTTCGCCGTCGGCCTGGTCTCGATGGTGGTGCTGCTGGCGACCATCGGCGTGGGCACGCTGTGGAGCACCGCGCGGTTCGGCGACAACTGGAGCACCAAGCACGGGCGGGACTACCTGGCCACCACGCAGGCCGAGCTGGCCGCCGCACCGCCGGGCACCGTCTTCTTCGACACGATCGTGCCGGACCGGGTCGTGGCCGGATACTTCTGGCCGGACAACCTCCAGTCCCACTTCTTCCGTCCGGCGGAGCGCCGGCCGACGTTCGTGACGATGAGCGAGAAGCCGTCGACGTTCGACGAGAACGGCCGGATCCGTCCGGTGGTGGTCGAGGGACGCAAGGTCGCGCCCGGCACCGTGGAGGGCTGCGGGCACCTGGCCGAGGGTGGCCGGACCACCCGGATCCCGATGGACGGCTACCTGGTCGAGTGGCCGTACGTGGTGCACTTCGGCTACGTCAGCTCCGGTGACTCGACGGCGGTGTTCAAGCTCGGCGACGCCACCCGCGAGATCACGCTCAAGAGCGGGCTGAACGACGTGTTCTTCATGGTGGAGGGCGCCGGGTCCGCCGTCGAGCTGACCGTGAACACGCCCGGAGTCAGGTTGTGCACCAACCTGATCACCATCGGCCGGGCGGTGCCGAAGCCGTAATGACCGGACGTCCCGCCGAGGGCGGCGGCCCCGCGGTCCGGCGGTGGCGGGAGGCACTGCCGCTGTACCTCGTGGCGGTCGTCGTCACCGCGTTGATCCTGGCCCCGCTCGCGGCGCCGGGCTACGCGCTGCGGTACGACATGGTGTTCGTCCCCCGGCAGCCGCTGAGCTGGGATCTGGTGGCCCCGGCGCAGAGCCTGCCCCGGGCGGTGCCGATGGACGCGCTGGTCTCGCTGGTGACCCAGCTCGTGCCGGGCTGGGTGGTGCAGCGGGTGGCGCTGGCCGGTGCGGTCCTGTTCGCCGCCGTGGGCGCCGGACGGCTGGTGCCGACCGAGCGGCGTGCGGTGCAACTCGTCGCCGCCGTGGCGTACGCGTGGACGCCGTACCTGGCCGAGCGGCTGCTGATCGGGCAGTGGGGGCTGCTGCTGGCGTACGCCGCACTGCCCTGGCTGGTGCGGGCGGCGCTGGACCTGCGGGCGGGCCGCGACGGCGCGCTCGCCCGGGTGGTGCTGCTCGCCGCGCCCGCCGCGATCACCCCGACCGGCGGCCTGATCGCCCTGGCGACGGTGCTGGTGCTGGCGGCGGATCGGGCCCGGCTCCGGCTGTCCGCGGTCGCGGTGGGCGGTGTCGCGCTGCTCAACGCACCGTGGATCGTGGCGGCCCTGGTGACCGGCGCGGGCGGCACGTCCGACCCGGCAGGTGTGGCGGCGTTCGCGGCGCGCGCCGAGAACTGGGCCGGCCCGCTGGTGGCGCTCGCGGGCACCGGCGGCATCTGGAACGTGCAGGCCACCCCGTCCAGCCGGTCCGGCACGCCGGCCCCGCTGGCGACCCTGGTGCTCGTGGTCCTGGCCGTGGTCGGCGCCGGCCTGCTGCGGCGCCGGCTGCCGGCGGGCGCGGCGGTACGGCTGGGCGTGCTGGCCGGCGGCGCGTACCTGCTGGCCGCCCTCGCCGTGCTGCCCGGCGGGAACACGGCGCTGAGCTGGGCGGTGGCGCACGTGCCGGGCGCGGGACTGCTCCGCGACGGGCAGAAGTTCCTCGCGCCGTACGCCCTCGTGCTGGTGGTGTGCGCGGCGCTCGGCGCCGAGCGGCTGGTGGCCCGGATCGACCGGGAGGTCGGCGGGATCGTGCTGGCCGGGCTGCTGCTCCTGCCGTTGGCCGCGATGCCGGACCTGGCGTTCGGCGGGGCCGGCCGGATCAGCCCGGTGCGCTACCCGGCGGACTGGCAGGCGGTCGCCGAGCGCCTGCCGGACGACCCGGGTGAGATCCTCGCCCTGCCGCTGACCACCTACCGGGCCTATCCGTGGAACCCGGGCCGGGTGGTGCTGGACCCGGCGCCCCGCTACCTGCCGGGAACCGTGCTCACCGACGACACGCTCGTGGTCGACGACGTCGCGGTGGCGGGCGAGAATCCGCGCCTGCGCGAGGTACGCCGAGTGCTCGCCGAGGGACGGCCGGTCTCGGCCACCGGCGTGCGCTGGGTGGTGGTGCAGCACGGTACGCCGAGCACAGTGGACCCGGCCGTCCTGGCCGGTCTCGACCTCCGGTACGAGGGGGAGTCGCTGAGCCTCTACCGGAACCCGGCCGCGTCGGGCTCGCCGCAGCGGGCCGGATCCGGTCGCTGGCTTGTCGTGCTCGCGTGCGGAACTGCCGTTCTGGTGGTCATGGCTGCCGCCTTTTCGACCCTACGCCGGCGAGCTACTGCGTGGTAACGTCCGCTCGCACGTCTCACCACTGGAGGAATGGCATGCGTAGAGCTCTAACCCTTGTCGTGTCCGGCCTGGTGGCGGCGTTGCTCGGGGTCCTGGCCCTCGGCGGGCTCTCCGCCGCCGCGACCGCCACGGCGGAGGAGGCCGCAACCGAGGCGCGTAACGCCTCGGAGGCGGCCAAGCGGGCCGGGAAGCAGGACCCGTACGCCCCCGAGGTCTACGGCAACAGGTAGGACGGGTCGCCCCGCCGCTGCACCCGGCGGGGCGAGTCCGCGGTCTCCAGCAGGGTCGCGAAGCGTTCCCCCGCCACCGGCCAGGTGAAGTTCGCCGCGTGCCGCCGGGCCTGAGCGCCCATCTCCTGACGCATCTCGTCGTCGTGCAGCAGCGCGCGCACCTTCGCCAGGTAGTCGTCGATGTCGTCGGCCAGCAGGCCGGTGCGCCCGTCGACCACCGCCTCCGCGACGCCGCCCGCCTCCCGGAACGCAACTGTCGGCGTGCCCGCCGCGCCGGCCTCCACGATCGTCAGCCCCCAGCCCTCCTTGAGCGACGGCGTCAGGGCGACCCAGGCCGAGGCCAGCAGCGCGGCCTTCTCCTCCTCCGTCACGAAGCCCCGGAAGTCGACCCGGTCGGTGATGTCCAGCTCGTCGGCGACCTCGCGCAGGTGCGACTCCCACCAGCCCTGACCGGCCACCACCAGGCGGAGCTGGGGCAGCTCGTCGGCGAGCGCCGCGACCGCCCGCAGCGCCACCTCCACCCGCTTGTGCGGCACCAGCCGGTTCAGCGTCACGAGCAGCGGGAACGGTGCGCGCCCGGCGTCGGTGCGGGGCAGCTCCGGCGTGCCGTTGTAGACCACCGAGACCTGCTCCGGCGGTACGCCGAGGGTGGCGAGTTCGCGCCGGGTCGCCTCGGACACGGTGACGTACCGGCAGCGCCGGTAGACGCGTACCGCCAGCGACGACTCGACCCACCAGCCGAACCGGGCGGCCCACTGCGGCAGGACCACCGGCCACTGCTCGCGGTGCACGTGGTGGATCAGCTTGACCACCGGACGCCGGGCCCAGAGCGGGGAGAGGAACGGCAGGCCGTTGCAGACGTCGACGAGGATGTCCGGCCGGCCGCCCCGGCGCGCGGCGAGCGGGCCGAGGCCGAACGCCCCGGCCAGGTAGCAGAGCGCGGCCCAGAGGTAGACGGTGTGCCGGCCGCCGCGACGGACGAACCGGATGCCCTCGTCGTTGACCTCGTCGGCGGGAGCCTCGCGGTGCGCGGCACAGAACAGGGTGGCGCGGAATCCGCGCGCCACCAGCTCGGCGGCGATCCGTTCCACGTACACCTCGGAACCGCCGCCCTCGGGGTTGCGAGTGTCTCGCCAGTTGAGGAACAGCACGTGTCCGGGCATGCCGAAGCGACGCTCCACGCGAACCCTACTCTCAAGTAATTTAGCGGTGCGCGTCACATTAAGGGCTGGGCCTGCGCCCGGCAATGCCCCGAGCGGCGGCGTTGAGCCGCCGGGCGTCGTCGGATGACGCTCGGTGTTCGGCTGGTGACCGCTAGGCGGGTGCCGCGACGTCCGGCGTGGTGGCCGGGACGTCCGGCGTGGTGGCCGGGACGTCCGGCGTGGTGGCCGGGACGGCCGGTGCCCCCGCCGCCGGTCCGCGCCCGGTCGGCCGGCGGCGGCTCTGCGTGCCGAGCGTCTGGAGAGGGCGCTCGACGCCGTAGTAGCTGGCCGCGGCGTACATCAGTCCGAAGACCATGGTCAGGGCGAAGACGTTGACGAACTCGCCGGTGAACAGCGGCCGGTCCTCGAGCAGGTAGATCAGCTCGATGACCAGCGGGTGCCACAGGAACAGCCCGTACGACACGTGGCCCATCCACCGCGCCGACCCGGTGCTGAAGACCTCCTTCGCCCGGGTCGGGCCGCCGAACGCCACCGGGATCGTGATCAGGACGGCGATCAGGAGGTAGAGCGCCATCTTGGTGCCGAACTCGACGGCGGTCGGGCTGGTCAGGTCGCGCGGGCCGGCGATCGGCGTCGTCGCGATCGCCATCACCGCGACCGCGGCACCCCAGCAGGCGAGCGGCGCCGAGGCGAGGTCGTCGAGCACGCGGAAGGCGGCCGGCGCGGTGCCGGTACGCAGGGCCACGTGCGCCGCGGCCAGCGCCATGCCACCGCCGAACCATGCGCCGTACGAGGGGAACCACATGGTGTGCAGCGCGCCGTCGAGCCAGCCGGCGCCCATCATGGCGACCCACGCGACGGTCAGCAGCGCGCCGGAGGAGGCGAGCAGGACGGTGCGGACGGGACGCCAGGTCCGGCCCACGGCGAGCACCGCGAGCAGCGGCAGGAGCAGGTAGAAGACGACCTCGGTGGCGAGGCTCCAGGTCTGGCTGAGCCCGTGGCGGAGCTGGCCCGGGCCGTAGATCTGGGTGAGCGTGAGGTGGCGCAGCCAGTCACCGGCCGACACCGGGTGGTTGCCGGGCAGGACGACGAAACAGACCACCACCGCCAGCCAGTACGCGGGCAGGATCCGCAGCGCCCGGCGCCAGAAGTACCGCTTGGCGCGGGGCCGTGGGCGCCCGGTGGCGACGGTGAGCGCCCACGGGCGGAACAGCAGGAAGCCGGAGAGCACGAAGAAGATCGCCACGCCCACGTCCAGGCGCGCCAACCAGCCGCCCCACGTGGTGTTCATGGTGACGGCGGTCTGGAAGCCGACGTGGTGACCGACGACCGCCACCGCGCCTATCGCTCGCAGCGCGTCGAGGGCGGGAAGACGGCCCGTTACCGGTGGCTCCGGGATTGTTGGCGTGGTGGCTGTGGACATCTGGACATCCAGGGGGTCGCTTTTGCAGGTGACTGGGGAGTAACCTCCCGCCAATGCTAAGGATCGGGTGCCCCGGACGACAGACCGTAGGGCGGCAGGTTACAGGAGGATGAGTGAAGCTTCGCGTGGGCGCCGCGCTCTTCGGGCTAGGTGTCTTGTTGCTGGTCTTCGCGGCCGGGCTGCCGTTCTACGTGGCCCCCGCCGTGACCAAGCTGCCCTATGACCTGGAACCAACGACGTCCGTCGCGGAGGCGAAGGGCGCGAAGTTCCTACAGATCAAGTCCGAAGCCGGCGGCGTGAGCATCGACGTGCCGCAGGCCGACCTCGTGTCCAGCGTCGAGGTCATCCCGCAGCCGGAGGACACGAAGGACCGCTTGCCCAAGGAGCTGAAGGGCGACGCGGTCATCTGGAACGTCTTCCAGACGGTCAAGCGCGGCGACAACCAGGATGTGATCAGCCAGTACAGCACGGAGCTGGCGCTGTACCGGATCTCCGGCGCGGCGGCGCCGTGGGACGAGCAGTGGCTCAACGAGTCCGGCGCGCAGCAGACCCCGGTCGGCAACGTGCGCTACTCCGGCCAGATCTACAAGTTCCCGTTCGGCACCGGCAAGCGTGACTACCAGGTGTTCGACCGTGACCTGAAGAAGACGGCCCCGGCGCGGTTCACCGGCACGGAGAAGATCAAGGGCGTCGAGACGTACCGCTTCGAGCAGCGGATCGAGAACGAGCCGCTGAACACCCCGGAGGACAGCGTCAAGACGCTGCTGGGCAAGTTCGCGCCCGGCGCGACCAGCGGCCAGGTCGTCTACAGCAACACCCGTACGCTCTGGGTCGACCCGGTGACCGGCGCCTACGTCAAGGTCCGCGAGCAGCAGTACAAGGAGCTGCGCCCGGACACCGGCGCCCCGACCGTGCTGCTGGACGCGGACTTCAACTACAACGACGCCACGATCAGCCGCAGCGTCGAGACGGTGAAGGACAACCGTTTCAAGATCGGCCTGATCAGTGTCTGGGGTCCGATCATCGCCGGCGTGCTCGGCCTGATCGCCCTGATCGCGGGCGTGTGGCTGGTGACCCGGCCCAAGGGTGACGGCAGCGCCCGGCACCGCGCGGACGCGCCGACCTCCGACCCGACGCCCACCCGCGTGGACCAGGAGCCCGTGGGTGGCCCGCTCGACGACGAGATCCCGCCGGCGTCGACGAACTGGCGGTCCGACGATCCGTCGGTGCCGGCCCAGCGTTCGGGCGCCGGTGAGGTGGAGCGCCGCTGACCGGTACGCCGGAAGCACGACGGAGGGGTGGGGGGGGGGGGGGGCCGCCCCCCCCCCCCCCCCCCCCACACACCCCCCCCCCCCCCCCCAACAAACATGGTGAAAAGGTGAGACGGACTGTGGGGGGGCGGGGAGGAGGGGGGACCCCCCACAAAAGCC
>NZ_VISW01000039.1:0-22802 GCF_007827635.1 Micromonospora sp. CNZ296 | reverse complement strand
TCCGCCGACGACGCCACCAAGCCCAAGCCATGACCAGCCACTACACCCGACAAGCCCTCACCGAGCCGTGATCACAATCCCCGGCTGGAGTACTAAGTTCCGGCGATCCAGCCGGCGACCACGGCCGGGTCGGCGCCGGCTTCGAGTGCCGCTCGATTAGCGGGCCAGTTTCGCGTCGCACTCAGCCACGGTCGGTCCGTCCGGTACGACTGGGGTCACGGCTGGCATGTCGGCATGAGCCTGGTCGAGGAGCGCGGCGACGGTGTGACGCCGCTGTAGCGGCCCGAAGCCCTGGACGAGCCAGGTGTCCAAGGGTTTGACCAGTGCGTCTTCCTGCATGATCACGTTGCGTGGGTGGCTCAAGGCCGTCGCCGGCAGCCGGGCCGCCAATCTCAAGGTCTTGTCGTACGCGCTGGAGGATCAGGCGGCACGGCTCGAGAAACTGTCTGGTCGCGGATCGCGGCAGACGCGGCGGCCCGGGGGCACGCCAAGCTTGGGGCTGTCTCGCTAACGGTGTTTCCGGCGATCTTGGTTAGTAGGTTTCAGCGGCTGGGAAGCGGTCGCTGAAGGTGATGGCGAAGGTGTTCAACGCGGGTTTCCAGCGCATCGTCCATCGGGTTCTGCCTGCTCCGGTGGGGTCCAACGATCGGGTCACCAGGTACAGACACTTCAACGCGGCCTGCTCGTTGGGGAAGTGGCCGCGGGCTTTGACGGCCCGCCGGTAGCGGGCATTGAGCGACTCGATCGCGTTGGTGGAGCAGATGACTGTGCGGATTTCCAGGTCGTAGTCGAGAAACGGGATGAACTCGGCCCAGGCGTTGTCCCACAGCCGGATCACCGCCGGATACCGGCCACGCCACTTGTTGGCCAGGTCGTCGAACGCCGCCCGGGCGGCGTCGGCGTTGACGGCCGTGTAGATCGGCTTGATGTCCCGCTTGAGCTCGTCCCAGTACTTGCGGGAGGTGAGCCGGAAGGTGTTGCGGATCAGGTGGATCACGCAGGTCTGCACCACCGTCTGGGGCCACACGTTCGTCACGACCTCGGGCAGGCCCTTGAGACCGTCACAGACGAGGAAGAACACGTCTTTGACGCCCCGGTTGCGCAGGTCGGTCAGCACGCTCATCCAGAACTTCGCGCCCTCACCGCCAGCGCCGGCCCACAAGCCCAGGATGTCCTTCTCCCCGTCGAGGGTGACGCCGATCGCGGCGTAGAACGGCCGGTTGGCGACCTGCCCGTCGCGCACCTTGACCACGATGGCGTCGATGAACACGGCGGCGTAGATGGCGTCGAGAGGTCGGTGGGACCAGTCGGTCATCTCCTCGATGACCTTGTCGGTGATCCGGGAGATCGTCTCCTTCGACACCGAAGCCCCGTAGATCTCGGCGCACTTCGCCGAGATCTCCCCGGTCGTCAAGCCTTTGGCATACAGCGACAACACGACCTCGTCGACCCCTGACAGGCGCCGCTGCCGCTTGCGCACGATCTGCGGCTCAAAGGTGCCTGCCCTGTCCCGCGGCACGTCAATCTGCACCGGCCCGTTGGCCTCGGTCAACACGGTCTTCGGACGGGTGCCGTTGCGGATGTTGCCCGAACCAACACCGGCCTGGTCGTGCTTTTCGTAGCCGAGGTGCTCGGTCATCTCCTTTTCAGCGCGGTCTCCAGGACCGTCTTGGTCAGCTGCTTCAGCAGCCCGTCCGGACCGGTCAGGGACAGCCCTTGTTCCTTGGCTGCCCGGACCAGATCGGCGGCGGCCTTCGCCTCCGCCGACGGCTCGGGCCGCTTCCTGCGTCCGGTCTGGTCGTTCAGTGTCGCGGTCATCACGGCGCCCTCCTCACCAGGCACAACGCCCGGCAGGTCAGGCCGGAAACACCCTTAGATCCACAGACCCGGAAGGATCGAGAGATGGCAGGAACGAAGCCGTATCCGCTGGAGTTGCGAGAGCGGGCGGTGCGGATGGTGGCGGAGGTGCGGCCGAACTACGAGTCGGACCGGGCGGCGATCACGGCGGTGGCGGCCCGGCTCGGGATCGGTACGGCCGAGACGTTGCGCAAGTGGGTCCGTCAGGCGCAGGTCGACGATGGGCAGGTGGAGGTGCGTTTCCGCCACGCCCGCAAGCGGTCACGCAGCCAGTGGTAGCTGGCCTTGGGCGTACGGGATCCGGTGCCGTAGTCGACGTGGGCCAGACCGAAGCGGGGCCCGTACCCGCGGGCCCACTCGAAGTTGTCGATGAGCGACCAGTAAAAGTACCCCCGCAGATCGAGCCGGTCGTCGACGGCGGCCGCACGGGCCGCCGCCGCCAGGTGCCCGGCCACGAACGAGATCCGTTCCGGGTCCGGCTCGGGTTCGTCCCGCAGGTCGGCGCAGCCGTTCTCCGTCACGTACACGGCAGGCAGGCCCGGGTAACGGTCCGCGAGCCCGGTCAGGGTGTCGAAGAGCCCTTGCGGCTCCACCGGCCAGCCCAGGTCGGTGGTGGGCAACCCGTCTGGCCGTAGCTGCCGGACCCCGATGTCGAACGCGCTGCGCAGCGCCGGGTCGGGCTGCTCGTATGGGGCGTCGGCGACGTGCACCCGGTAGTAGTAGTTGACACCGAGGAAGTCCAACGGTGTCGAGATCACCGCCAGGTCACCGTCCCGGCGGAACGACAGATCGCTCACCCCGGCGTAGAGCCGCTCGAACCCGGACGGGTACGCGCCGCCCAGCACCGGATCCGTGAACTGCCGGTTGAGCATGAGGTCCTGCCGATCCGCCGCCGCCCGGTCGGCCTCGGTATCGCTGGCCGGCACGGCGGGGGAGAGGTTGAGCGTGATGCCGACGCGCGCCCGCGGGCCGGCGGCGGACCGGACTGCGGCGACCGCCCTGCCGTGCCCGAGCAGCAAATGGTGGGCGGCGGCCAGGGCACCGTGTCCTTCGGCGGCGCCGGGCGCGTGCCGGCCCTCCGCGTAGCCGACCATCGACGAGCAGTACGGCTCGTTCAGCGTGATCCAGTCCTGGACCCGGTCACCGAGGACGCCCGCCACCGCGGCGGCGTACTCGGCGAACCACTCGGCGGTATCCCGTACCCGCCAGCCACCCTCGTCCTCGAGCGCCTGGGGCAGATCCCAGTGGTACAGCGTGACGAACGGCCGGATGCCGTGCCCGCACAGGGCGTCGACGAGCCGGTCGTAGTAGTCGAGGCCCCGCCGGTTCACCGCGCCCCGCCCTGCCGGCATGACCCGTGGCCAGGCGATCGAGAAACGGTAGGCGTCCACGCCGAGGCCGGCCAGCAGGTCCACGTCCTCCCGCCAGCGGTGGTAGCTGTCACAGGCGACCGAGCCGGAGGCGCCGTCGTCGACGGCACCGGGGCGGCGGCAGAAGGTGTCCCAGATCGACGGCCCGCGGCCGTCCTCGTCGACCGCCCCCTCGATCTGGTACGCCGCGGTGGCCGCGCCCCAGCTGAAGCCGGCCGGCAGGTCCGGCAGCTCGGGCAGGTCCGGCTGGGTTGCGGCCGCGGCGGCACCTTGGGATGTGGTGGTCATCCCTTCACCGCCCCCTGCATGATGCCGTCGACGAGATGCCGGCCGAGGAGCATGAAGACGACGAGGATCGGCAGCGTGGCGAGCAACGTGCCGGTCAGCGTCAGGGTGTAGTCGGTGGTGTAGCCGCTGGCCAGTGCGGAGAGCGCCACCTGCACGGTCGCGTTGTTCTGCAGCACGACCAGCGGCCAGAAGAAGTCGTTCCACGCCTGCATGAAGGTGAACAGCCCGAGCACCGCCGCGGCGGGGCGGGCCGCCGGCAGGACGATGTGCCAGTACAGGCCGAACGTGCTGGACCCGTCGACGCGGCCGGCCTCCAGCAGTTCGTCGGGCACGGCGCGGCCGAGGTACTGGGTCATGAAGAAGACGCCGAACGCGGTTACCAGCCCAGGCACGATCACGGCGGTGAGGCGTCCGGTCCAGCCGAGGTCGGCCATCAGGATGTACAGCGGGATGATGCCGAGCTGGTGCGGCACCATCGAGGTCGCGATGGCCACGACGAGAAGCGCCTTTCGGCCTCGGAACCGCAGTTTGGCGAACGCGAACCCGGCCAGGGTCGAGAAGAACACCACGGAGACGGTGATTGAGCCGCTGACGATGAAGGAGTTCACCAGGGCCCGGCCGAAGTCGGTCGTGTCGAACACGCGCGCGATGTTGTCGAAGAGGTGCCCGCCGGGCACCAGGGCCGGCGGCACCTTCGTGACGGCGTCGCTGGTCTGCGAGGACACGACGATGGACCAGTAGAGCGGGAAGACCGACCCGGCCACGACCGCCAGCAGGGCGCCGTAGCTCCAGACCGAGCCCTTGCGTGGGTACCCGAAGCTCCGGCGCCGGTGGGACCGGCGTTGCGGCGGCGAGGGTGTGGTGCCGGTCTGTGCGGGGTCCGCGAGGGTGGTCACGGCGTCCTCCTCAGTCCTCGTCCTTGGCGATGCGCCGGGTGAGCAGGAAGTTGATGATCGCGAAGATGGCGATGACCAGACAGAGCGTCCAGGCGACCGCCGAGGCGTAACCGAAGCGGAACTCCCGGAACCCCTGCTCGTACATGAACAGGGCGACGGTCTGGAACTGCCGGTCGGAGCCGCCGGTGGGCGTCTGGGAGCTGGCGAACAGCAGGGGTTCGGCCATGATCTGCAGGCCGCCAATCGTCGAGATCACCGTGGTGAAGATGATCGTCGGCCGCAGCATCGGGACGGTGATCCGCCTGAACTGCTGACCCTGCGACGCGCCGTCGAGGTCGGCGGCCTCGTACAGGTGGTGCGGGATCGCCTGCATCGAGGCGAGGTAGATGAGGGCGTTGTAGCCGGTCCACCGCCAGGCGACGATGAACGAGATGGCCAGGTGGGAGCTCCAGGTGTTGGCCTGCCAGTCGATCGGGCCGATGCCGACGAGGCCGAGCGCCCAGTTGACCATGCCGAAGTCGCGGCCGAACAGCTGGGTGAAGACGATCGTCACCGCCACGATCGAGGTGACGTTGGGCAGCAGCACGCCCATCCGTAGCGCGGTGCGGGCCCGCAGCCGGTGGTTGAGCAGGTGGGCGATCCAGAGCGCGGCGAGCAGTTGCGGCACGGTGGACAGCACCCAGATGCTGAGTGTGTTGCCCAGGGCGTTCCAGAAGTACGCGTCCTGCAGCATCTCGCGGTAGTTCGCGAGGCCGACCCAGCGGTGCGACCCGGAGTCGAGCAGGTCCCAGTCATTGAACGAGACGTACGCCGTGTACAGCAGCGGGAACAGCCCGAACGCGCCGAACAGCAGGAAGAACGGGAGGATGTAGAGGTAGGGCGAGCCTTTGGTGTCGAGCCGGCTCAGGCCGGCCCGGCGGGCCTGGTGGAGGTAGGTGGCCATCGTCGATCCTTCGTCGCCGAGGGCCGCCGGCGGTCAGGGGCGACCGCCGGCGGCGCGGGTCGAGTTACTTGGCGAGGCGCTCGACGTCGCTGACCATCTGCTTCCAGGACTCGTCGGAGCTTTGCTTGCCCTGTTCGATGCGGACGAGGGCGTCGCGGATGGTGGTCTGCACATCCCCGGCTCGCGGGCCCTGGTGCTGGGGCTTGAGTTGCTTTGCCGCGGTGGTGAAGAGCTGGCCCACCGGGGCGTTGTTGAAGAAGGCGTCCTTGTACTGGGCAATGTCAGGCTTGTCGTACAGCGCCGGGATGGACGGCAGGTTGCCCCGCGCGGTGAACACCTTGGCCTGCTGTTCCGGGGCGGTCAGCCACGCCGCGAGCTTCTTGGCCTCCTCGATGTGCTTGCCCTGCTTGGGAACGGTGAGGTACGAGCCGCCCCAGTTGCCGCCGCCGCCCGGGACGCTCGCCACGTCCCACTTGCCGGCGGCATGCTTCGCCTGGTCCTTGATCTTGGCCATCATCCAGGCCGGGCACGCGATCGTGGCGAACTGGTCCTTCGCGAAGCCGTTGTTCCACTCCTGCGAGCTGCCGATCAGCCTGGCCGACAGGCTGCTCTGGATCGCCGTCACCGTCAGGTCCCAGGCCTTGCGGACATCGGGGTTGGTTCCCACGACGATGCCGTTGTCCTCGTTGTAGTACCCGACCGGGGCCTGGCCGATGATGGCGTTGAACAGTTGGCCTCCGCCATCGAAGAAGGCGCTGCCGGCCGGGGCCTTCGCCGCGTACCGCTTGCCGAACTCGATGTACTTGTCCCAGCCGCTGCCCCAGGCGGCCGACACCTGGTCGCGGTCGAACGGCATGCCGGCCTTCTCGAACAGGTCACGCCGATAGCAGATGGCCAGGCCGCCGACGTCGGTGCCGTACCCGATCTGCTTGCCGTCCTTGGCCAGCGACGCCGCCCACTTCCAGTCGAGGTACTCGGACTGGCGGTCCTTGCCCAGGTCGACGAAGAGGTTGCCCCGCTCGCGCATCTGCGCGATGAAGCCCGTGTCGACGCCCTCGATGTCGCCCGCGCCGGAGCCGGTGGCCAGGTGGGTGATCAGGTCGCGATGATGGTCGTTGTAGGCGGCCGTGTGCTCCTGGATCGTGATGTTCGGGTGCGACTTCTGGTACTCGTCGTACAGGTCCTGGTACCCGAAGTTGCCGAACAGATTGACGTTCAGGGTGATCTTTTCGTTGCCGCCGCCGGAGCTTTCGTCAGTGCCGGTGCCACACGCGGTCAGCAGTACTCCGGCGGCCAGGATGGCTGCCGTCAGTCGCAACAGTCGGTTTGGGCGCATACCAGGGAACCCTTTCGTGCGATCATGTAACCGGTTACTTGAAACCGGTTACATTGTCGGCGAAGCGATGGCGGTGGGGCGGGTGGAGTTGGATGAAGATCGGATGCTGGCCGAGTCGAGGGTGACCGCCGGTGAGCGCCTTTCCTGGGAAGTGTGAACGGTTTCGGCTAGGGGGTGTCAAGTTACGAAACGGTAACGGTCGATGCAGCTTGACCGGCGGACATCGCTGACGCTACGGTCGTGAAACCGGTTACAGATAAGGCACCACATTGACCACAATTAGGGAGTTGGCGCGCCGCTCCGGCGTGTCCGTCGCCACCGTGTCCCGCGTCTTCAACACCCCCGAGGTCGTCAGCCAGCACACCCGCCAGCGCATCCTCGACCTGGCCGCCGAGATCGGCTACCTGCCGAACGGGTCGGCCCGGACGCTCGCCACGAAGAAATCCAACATGGTGGGCCTGGTATGGGACACCGACCATCGCCGCCCTGGATGGCGCCACCCGTTCCTGCAGGAGATCCTCGTCGCGCTCAAGACGGCGCTCAGCGCGCACGGGCTGAACCTGCTCATGCTCGCCGGCCACGACGCGGCGGGGCCCGACGACGGGCAGCGATACGTGCGCGCCGTCCGCCAGCACAATCTCGACGGCGCCGTCATCATCGACAACGGCACCCGGGATCCAGCCGTGCTCGCCCTCGTCGAAGCCCAGGTGCCGTGCGTCGCTCTCGACCTGCGGGTCGACGGCCCGACGTCGACCTACATCACCTCGGACAATGCCGGCGGCGCGGCGCTCGCCGTGCGCCACCTCGTCGAACGCGGCCACCGGCACATCGCCACCATCACCGGCCCGCTGCGAACCTGGCCGGGAGCCGAACGGCTCGTCGGCTTCCGGGCCGCTCTGGCCGGGGCCGGCCTGCCGCTCGCCGACAGCCACGTCATCGAGGGAGACTTCTATCTCGACGGCGGTCACGCCGCGATGAACCGGCTGCTCGCCCTCGACGACCGCCCTACCGCAGTGTTCGTCGCCGGTGACGAGATGGCTGTCGGCGCGATGCGTGCGGCCCAGGCGGCCGGCCTACGGATCCCCGACGACATTGCGATTATCGGCTTCGACGACATCGAAGTGGCCGCGCTGATCCCGCCCGGGCTCAGCACCGTCGCCCAAAACAAGCCCGGCTTCGGCACGGCCGCCGCCGAGGCGCTGGTCGCCATGCTGCACGGCGGCGACGACCCGCCCAAGCCGACCGTGTTGCCGACGACGCTGGTCGTCCGCGGCTCCACCTGACCCGAACCGCGCGACGTCGGCGCCGTCCCGCTCTGGATCGTGCTACTGCTCGCGGTTGCTGTTGCCGGAGCCGCTGTCACCGCCCCCGCAACCGGGCCTGCCTCGAGCGTCACACCCGTGCCTGGGCGAGGTCGCGGCCGGCGGTGGCTCGAATGATCCGGGGCCAGGTCCATGCGGCGCGCAGGATGAAGGCCAGAGGAGCGGGTCCCACAGTTCGAAGTCTTGATGGCGGCCATCGGGCGATGGAGCGACTGGGTCTCGTCGCCCGCCCGAAGTGGTCACCGAGGCCGGGCAGAACGGAAGGCTTTGGCCTGCGGTGATGTGGGCGATGAATCCGGTGTGACCTCCCAGAGAACTCCGGAGTGGTCACGCGCATCGCTCCCCGCTTGACTGGTGTCGGCTGTTGTCTCGAAGCTCGCTGACGTCAGCCAACAGGGCTTCGTCGCGTCACCGCATGGCACGGATGCCATCGCGGTGACGTCGGCATGCATCCCGGGGCTGAGACTCGAATCCCACCCGAAGCCTGCTGACCAGGGCATCGTGCTCGGTGACCTCTTCGGCGAGCCCGAAGGTTCATGCAGCCGGGTTTCCTGACCGACGCGACGCTGTCCGGGCGGGAGGTCAGCTAGACCTCGGGTCCCTAAAGTCTCTGCTGCCGCGCAGATGGTCAGCCGGTGCTCTCAGGCACGGGTGCGGATGGCCCTGACACTTGCCATCACTTCCGAGGCCGCGATTGCAGGGGTTGGGATGGATCGGGGAGACAGACGCACACGCGGAGCGGCTCGGGCTCTTCCGGGCCGAGTACGGCCACCGGTTCGGCGTGCCGGCCGAGGCCGCAACGGAGACGTAGCGGGTGCCACTCAGGTCGGCCGCACCAGCTACCGCCTCGAAGATCCCGGCTAGGCCCAGCAAGACAGCCGCCAGTCGTAGGCCACGACCTGCTGACCTGGCAGGTCAGCGACAACGGGCCCGGGCTGGGTGAGATCTGAGCCGCGGCCCGCCGAACCAGTTGGGCCGCCGTTCGGCGTTCATGCGCTCACCACGCCATCGCGATGATCATCTGCTCGGCAGAAGGTTGGCCATCTCGGTCTGGAGCCAGCCCAGCATTGCCCCCGTGTTCTCCTCCCTGGGTCCGACGTTCGGGCCACGAGTCGCGCAACGCCGCGTCGACCTGCGGCCAGTCGGGCATGGATGCACCGGGGTGGGTGTCCACCGCCCCGGTCAGCGGCAACGCGAAGGAATTCTCCTGCCCCTCGACCCTCGCCATGACCTCCGGAACGACCGCGATGCCCGAGGGCGTGGTCATCGATCGACCTGCGGTCGTCACATCCGACTGAAGCTGTCGATGCCTCCGTCCGCAGCCGCAGGAGGGCCGGGGCGTTACGCCATCTCGGCATCCCCACGGACCCGCGGGGGGCGGGCGACCGTGCGGCGCTCCGGCCTCGCTGCCGGGCCGGCCGTCGAAGGCGAGCGGACGGGCGCGGGCAGCCGTTCGATTTGGCGGTACCGCATCCCGCCATCAATCGATACTCTTCTATAAAAGCTCGTGCGAGGGAGCCCGTCGGAACGGCATCCGCCGTTCCTCGGAAAGGAGTGCGGATGAGACACATGTTGCGGCGCGGTGCGCGATACGCGGCGGTAGTGCTCGGCGTGTGGGCGCTCGGGGTGAGCATGCTGCCCGCGTCCGCCTCCGGGGCGAATCCGGCCCGGCCGGTGGCTCCGGCGTCGGTCCGGGCGCCGGAGGCTGCACAGTTCTCCGCCGAAGGCGTCACCACGGTGGGTGAGCTGCGCACACTCGACACCACCCGCACCGCCGACCGGCCGGGTGCGCGTCAGCTCATCCGGCATCCCGGCGCCACGTACATCAAGGTCCACTTCAGCGCACTGCGGCTGAACGAGGGGGACTACGTCACGGTGTCCAGCCCGGATGGCCGGGAGACCTACCGGTACGACCGGAGCCTCGACCGGACGACCGGCTCGGACTACACCACCGACGGCGGGCCGGGCTTCTGGGCGATGTCCGTGACGGGGGATACCGCCGTGGTGACGCTGCACAGCGCGCGGCCCGCTCGCGCGGTCGTCGACATCGACCGGTTCTGGCGAGGGTACGACCAGGCCGAGATCGCCCAGCACAACTTCTCGACCACGTCCGTCTGTAGCACCGACGCCCGCCGGGACGTGGTCTGCTACCAGAGCACACACCCCACCGAGTACGCCCGGGGCCGGGCGGTGGCACGGTTGCTCATCGGTGGCGGCGGACTGTGCACCACCTGGCGGGTCGGGAACACCAACCGGATGCTGACCAACAAGCACTGCTTCTCGACCCAGTCCGCGGTCAGCGCCAGCGAGGCGCAGTTCAACTACCAGTGCGCCACCTGCGGTGGCAGCAACCCCGGCCCGGGCACGAAGGTGAGCGGTGCGACCCTCTACCGGGTGAGCAGCGGTGGCTCGGGTGAACTGGACTACGCGCTCTACTCGGTGAACAATTTCGCCGCGATCCAGGGGTTCGGCACGCTCTACCTGAGGACGACCGCGACCAGCACCGGCACCCGGATGTACGTGCCCGGGCACGGTGATGGCAGCCCGAAGCGACTGTCGATCTACGAGGACACGCAGAACGGTGGTGTCTGCACGGTGCGCAACGCGAACTACAACACCTGGAACATCAGTTACAGCTGCGACACCTCGGGCGGCAACTCGGGTTCCCCGGTACTCGACGCCAGTCACCGCGTCATCGCCCTGCACCACCTCGGTGGGTGCCCGTCCAACCAGGGGGCGAAGGCACACCTGATCTACAACGAGATCGCCGGGCTGATCGACAACGGCTGACGGGCGCTTGCCGGTGGCTCGCCGACCGCACCCGGCGGCCGGGCCACCGGCGCGTCGCGGTCGCCACGCGCCGGCCGACGGTCGGTCCGTTGCCCCCCACCCGCACTCGACCCGAGTCGTTGGTTGACACGACGAGCGTCGATTGGTCAGTCTGGGAGAGCGCTCTTGCGCGCCGGGAGGTCAGCCGCCTCTCGTTTCTAGCGGGAACCGGTCGATGCCATGAGACGGCAGCGGATGCTCGGCAAGCTCCTCGTCGCCGTCCTGCTCGCCGCGGCCGGCTTGTGGCAGGTGGGGTTCGTCTACTCGCCGGCCGAAGCCGCGCAGAGCATCCGTGCGGCGGATCCCAGTGTCATCCGGGTCGGCGGCACCTACATCTCCACCCAGTCGGTCGGTGACGGCATCGCCGTTCGTCAAGCCTCGTCACCCGACCAGTTGAGCGGGGCGGTTCAGCGCCAGGTGTGGACGGACACCCGGGGCCGCGGCGGCGTCTGGGCACCGGAGATCGTCCTCGACGGTGGACGCTACTACATCTACTTCGCGCTGGGCGCGGGCAGCAGTCGCCGCACGTTCGTGATCAGCTCGACGTCGCCGGACGGTGGGTACACTGCCGAGCAGAAACTGGCCCTGCCGGACGACAAGTGGGCGATCGACGGGTCGTTGTTCACGTTCAACGGACAGCGCTGGTTCGTCTGGTCCGGATGGGCCGGTGACACCAACGTCGAGCAGAACATCTACCTCGCCAGGATGAGCAGCCCGACCACGCCGGTCGGGGCGCGCTACGTCATCTCCCAACCCCGGGAGCCGTGGGAGCGGGTGGTCGGCAACCCGTTCATCAACGAGGGGCCGGAGCCGATTCGAGACCCGAATGGCCAGTTGCACATCGTCTACTCCGCCAACGGCAGCTGGAGCGACCAGTACTGTCTCGCGGACCTGCGACTGCGGGCCGGAGGCGACCCGACGTACGTGTGGGACTGGTACAAGTCCAACGGCTGCCTGTTCGGCTCGAACCGGTCCACCATGATGTCCGGCTGGGATCCGACCCTCTACGTCAACGGCCCCGGGCATCACACCTTCGTGCTGCTGCATGGCGACATCGCCACGAGCCCACCGGCCGGGCCGCGATTCCCGCTGATGTTCCACGCGGTGCCGAAGGGAACGCCCTACACCTGGAGCAACCGGTTCTGGTACACCGGCACGTTCTGCTGGTGGGGCAACACCACCTACCGGCGGGCTAACGTCCCCGGCCCGAACACCGACACCGGCTGGAGCCTGAAGTTTTTCGAGTAGCGGCCGGTAGGGGGACCACACGGGCGGCGGACAGCGCGGACGCCACTCGTCCGCGTGTCGGCATCCGGGCCCGCCCGGTGGCGTGCAACAGGAGCGTGCCGGGGCGGGAGGGAACGGGCCCCGGCCAGCCGGAAGGCCGCCGCCACGTGGCCAAGCTCCACCTCGCCCAGCGGCGAGTCGGTTTCGGCTGCGGTGAGGATATCGAGGGCACGTGTGCCGGCTCGTGGTGAGCCATCGTCCCTCTTCGAGGGCGGGCGCCGGTGCCGGGGCCCCACGGCATGCGGAACTGGCGTCGCGCGTGTGTCCGGTCCACCCCGCGCAGGGTCAGCCGGCGACCTGGTCGAGCAGTTGCAGCAGGTCGTGCGCGGCCAGTTCGACGTCTTTGTGCCGCCACTCCGAGGCGCGGTAGACGCACGCGACCAGACCGGACCGGTGGACGCGGCGGAAGTCGCCGTAGGCGAAGGCGTACCGGGCCTTCGTCTCCTCGTTCGCACCCTCGGTACGGCCAAGGAACCATTCGCCATACTCGCGCCACGAGTGCTTGTCGAGGTAGCCGTTCTCGTCGGTGGCCCGGGGCTGGACAACGCCCCAGTCACTGTCGAGCACGTACTGGCGCGCTTCGATGAGCCGCCGGGCGCGGACGACAGCCGCCTGATCCACCGAGTACGAGGCCATGCCCGGCAGTATTCCCCGGCGAACGATCCGCCATGCCTACCGAGGTGGCCTCCAGGGTCCGGTCCGGCCATCCTGACTGGCGGAGTAGCGGGTCCGCCTCGGCGGGCTCGTCGGTCCGCCGGGGCCGTCGGTCACCGTGGGCGCAGCGCGGAACCGGCTCGCCAGCACCCCGCGACGAGGGTGATCGGCGCACCGTCCGACACCGGTCACTGCCGGCGACGGCCGCACCTGAGCTGGCACGTCCCGGAGCGACACGGCGCACCTCGGACCGCCCCGGGCGGGACGCCGTGTCAGGCCTCGGATCAGCCGGAGCGCCACTTCTGGTTGGCGGTGCCGGCGCACTCCCAGAGTTGCAACCGCGCACCGTCGTTGCCGTTCCAGTCCTTGATGTCGACGCACTTGTTGGCCTGCGGGTTGACCAGGTCGCCGGCGGCGGACAGCACGAACTGCTGGGCCGGGTTGCCGCTGCAGGTGGCGATCTGGATGACCGCTCCGTTGTCCCGGGAGCCCCAGGCGACATCCATGCACATGTTGTTCTGCGTGCGCAGGCTGCCGCCGGTGAACGTCCACGCCTGCGCGGCCGTGCCGTTGCAGTTCCACGCCTGCAGCGGGACCCCGTCGGAGAAGTTCGAGTTCGACACATCGACGCACTTGTTGTTCCAGTTGCTGATGATCCGGGTGCCGGAGCCGCCCCCGCCGGTGGTGACCAGACTGAGTCCGAAGACACCGAGGATCTCGTTGACCGGCTGGAACCACATGGTGCCGCCGGTGGTGCAGTTGCCGGATCCGCCGGAGGTGACTCCCTGGGCCTGGTCGCCGGAGAGCCAGGCGCCGCCGGAGTCGCCGCCCTCGGCGCAGGCGTTGCTGCGGCTGAGCCCGTAGACCGCGCCCTGCGCGTAGTTGACCGTCTCCTCCCGGCCCAGCAGTACGCCGCACCGCCAGCCGGTCGTGCGTCCCGACCGGCACACGGAACTGCCGATCACCGCGTCCCGGGACCCGGCGACGGGAGCATTGCCGCCGGCGTAGTTGTTCACCCAGGGCCGCGGCGTCCAGTCGGCGTTGGTGCGGACCCAGGCGTAGTCGTTGCCCGGGAACGACGAGCCGGCGAAGGTGCCCTGGGCTGCGTTATTGAAGCCGCGGGTGGGGCTGCCGGCGGCTCCGCAGTGCCCTGCGGTGACGAACCCGCCGACCACGGCGAAGCCGACGGAGCAGAGTACGTTGCCGTTGATGACGAACTGGTCGCCGCCGCGGATGTCGTACATCGGGCGCGGCGCGTCGGGCGCAGGCGCGTAGCGAACGAGCGCGTCGGCGAGGCCGGCGCCGCGCACGAACGCTCGGCCGGTGCGTTCCTGTCCCGGTGCCACCCGCACCACCACCTGGTTGGCGGCGACGTCCACGTACCAGCCGCGGACGGCGGCCCCGGGCGGTTGACCGGCGGCGCTCCGGTCCAGGGCGGTACGCGCCGATGTCAGGCTCGTGAGCGTCCGAGGGACGAGCCTGGGCCGGGCTCCCTCGGCCCGCACCGCGTCGGCCGCGGAGGCGTCGGTGACGGCGACCGTGAGCGGGCCGTCCGTCTCCAGCCACGAGCCGGCGTACCCGGTGCCGAGGCGCCCGCGCAGCCGTCGGTCGACCAACGCCGCGGCGGCCTCGGCCGCGAGCCGGGCGGTGAGTTGGTCGTCGGTCAGGTGCAGGTCGCGGCGCATCGCGGCGGCCATGCCGAGCGGCAGGCCGGCCACGGCCGGCCGTGCTTCGGAATGGTGGGCGATGTGAGCCGCCGCGGGGACGGCCGGGACAGACAGGCCGAGCATCGCAGCGGTGAGCAGCGCAGTTGTCTTGATCATCGAACTCCTTCCGGTTGTTCGTGACGCACCGGAGGCGGCGCGGGAGAGCGCTCTCAGCCTGAAACCGTAAACAATCCTTGTCAATAGATTGAACTCGATTTATTCCCTAGTTGAGCGGCCGTCGCGCCCGTCTCGGCGGATCGACGGGACGAGCGCCGGTCACCACCCGGACGTCAGCGGGAGCTCCACGTCTGGTCGGACTGGCGGTTGCCCGAGTCCCATATGGCCGACCGGGGTGCCCTCCACCGTGACGCACTGGTGCGGGCCGTCCTGGTCGTGTTTCCTAGGCGACATTGCGTCGTGGCGCCTGTGCGGGCACCGCTCGGAGCGGTGGTCATCGGCACCTAGACTGCGCCGATGGATGCTGAATTCGCGGCCAACGCCGCGGCCACCGCCGCGATTTTCGGGGTCTTCGGGATCGTCTGGTTCGGCTGGGCGCAGGAGGCACCGCCCAGGGCGTGGCGTCCGTGGCTCGGCATCGGTTCGGTGTTGTCTCTGGTCGCAGCGATCATCGGCGGCATCGTCACCGCACGCACCTGGGACAAGGGCAGTTCCGTGGACGAGAGGACGGGGCCGGTCTTCGGGGTGATCGTCCTGATCGAGGTGGTCCTCTGTGCCGTCGGCGCGATCTGGCTCCGGCGCGCCGGCCGCACCTCCCTGGTTCCGGTTTGGATCGCCCTGATCGTCGGCCTGCACTTCTTCCCCCTAGCGCCGCTTCTGGGGTATCCGGCCCTCGCGATCTGGGCCGCGCTCGTCACCCTGGTCGCGCTCGTCAGCGTCCCTGTCGCCCGACGGTGCGACTTCACCCCCAGCGCCGTCGTCGGTGCCGGCACGGGTGTGGCCCTCCTGGCCGGAGCGGCGACCGCACTGGTGCACGCGCTCACCTAGGTGTATTGCCGGAGTCGCTGGTGCCGCACAGCGCTGGGACGTGTCTGACCGACGGCGACACGGTGGGCGGTGCGCGACGCCGAGCTCCGCGCCGATGCGCCGGACGGATCGGCCGTCACGGCCGCAGGGACGGGCGCGCCGGCCGGCAACGGTGAGCCCGGGACGACTTGCGGCGGGTGCGGCTACGCCCGCACCGTCACGCCGGCTGGGCGGGTCACGCTTCGGCCACCGGTTTGTGCCCGCAGGCCAGCTCCCAGCCGCCGGGCAGCACGGCCACCCGGTCGAAGCCGACCTCCTTGAGCAGACTGGTGTAGAACTCCACCTCCCGCAGCCGACTGACGCAACTGTCGACCCCGATGAGGAAGTAGCTCCAGAAGAACTGCATCGCCAGGCGGTCTGGGGTGCGGAACTCCTCGCAGATCACCAGCAGCCCGCCCGGTTCGAGGGCCGCGTACGCCTTCTCGACCAGCCGGCGGGCGACGTCGTTCGGCCAGTCGTGCAGCACCCGGACGAATGCCATGGCGTCGTAGCCCGAGGGCAGCGGCTCGGCGAAGAAGTCGCCGCCGACGAAACCCAGCCTGTCGACATGCCCGGTGCGGGTCCGGGTCGCCTCCACCAGCGGAGCCACGGCCGGCAGGTTGTACACGTCGACCCGTAGCCCAGGCGCGTCGTCGAGGATGTGCGCGGCGAGCGTGCCGTCACCCCCGCCGATGTCCAGCAGACGGCGCCGGTCCGACCACAGCCGGCTGGCGTTGCGATGCATCGTCTCGATCACCGGACCGAGACCGACGGCCATGCTGCGCTCGAAGTCGGCGGTCTGTTCGTCGGTCTTCGGGGGCCAGGCGAAGTCGTCGTCGCTCATGCTCACCTCGCCGCGCAGGCTCTCGGCCAGCCGGCCGTGCAGCAACCGCCAGGGGTAACGGTCCCGGTCACGTTCGACAGCACCGGGGCCGACGACCGCCATGACGGCATCCCGGAGGCCGGGTACCGCACGGTACGTTGCCATCGCGATGTCGTCACCTGGCTCGCTGCGCTCAACGACACCGAGGCTTTCCAAGCAGTCGAGGAACTTGTAGAGCCGCAGGGGCCGCACGTCGAAGCGGGCGGCCAGCTCACCGAGGCTCGCCGGCCCGGGCTCCAAGGCGTCGAGCAGACCCGTGCCGAGCGCGGTCTCCAGCACGTCCATGGCCTTCGGCCCGTTGGCGAGCAGACTCATCAGCGCGCGTGGGGACAGCGTGACCTTCACCGTTTCAGCTCCTCTTCCAGGGCGTCCATGAACGTGTCGATCTCGTCGAGGGTGTTGTAGACGTGCGGGCCGACCCGCAGGTAGCCCCGCCAGCTGCAGACCATGTCGCGAGCGACCAACCGCCGCTTGACCGCCTCGCCGTCGGCGACGTCCAGGCACACGACGCCACCGCGCCGGTGCGGCTCGGTTGGGCTGACCACGTCGATGCCAGCCACCGCGGCCCGCTCCAGGATCCGCTGGGTGCAGGCGAGCGAGTGCCGTCGAATCGGGCCGGCACCTACCCCGGCCAGCAGATCCAGGCCGACCTGGGAGATCAACGAGGTCAGGGGGAACGGCGTCCCGCCGGCGAACCGTCGGGCCCCACCGGCCCAGCCTGTCGACGGCTGGAATGTGAAGGCCCGGTCACCGGCCTGCCAGCCGGTCGCCGCTGGCTCCAGCTGCGGCACCAGACCCGGGCGCACGTAGAGGAAGGCAGTGCCGACTCCGCAGAGCCACTTGTGCGCGCCGCCGAGAACCACGTCGACGCCGAGCGCCGTCACGTCCATCGGCATGACCCCTACGCTCTGGAAGGCATCAACGACCACCAGCGCGCCGACGTCGTGGGCGCGCCGCACCAGCCGGGGCAGGTCGACGGTGGCCCCCGAGGAGAAGCTGGCGTGCGGGATGCACACCAGCAGCGTGCGTTCGTCGATCCGTGCCTCGACGGCGTCCTCGTCGAACCGCGGGCCGCCCGAGCCGACCACGTCGAGCCGGGCGCCGTACCGACGGAACGCGTTCCAGATGAACGGCACCGTCGGATACTCCAGATCGGTGGTGACGATCCGGTTCCGCGGCGGACGATAGTCGAAACAGGACGCTACCCGGGCGAGCAGCGTGCTCAGGTTCGCGTCGGTGACCACGCTGCCCGCCGGTGCGCCGATGAACGCGGCGACGGAGTCGGCGTACCGGTCGAGGCCGGCGTGCCAGTCCTGCCAGACCTCGTCCCGCCAGTTCCGCAGCGTCCGCCAGTAGCCGGTGAGCACCTGTTCCGCGCCCCGCGGCACCGCGCCCGTCGAGTTGTTGTTCAGGTAGACGCCGGTGCTCAGCAGGGGGAACTCGGCGCGCAGCGCGGCGTGCGCGCTGGCGTCGAGGCACTCGGGCGTATCGAGGTCGGAGTTCCGGTGCGGTGGGCTCACTCAGGGCTGCCTCTGGTCGGCTCGATGGGGGACGGGGGGCGGGGCTCGCAGGCGACGGAGGTGAAGACCGGGATGGATCGGGCGGCGGCCAGATAGGGCGTGCCCTCCGTGTAGCCGGTGCCGGCCCGCGGGCCGAGCATCCGGGTCGCGAGCCGGTGGTGCGTGCGCCGCCACTGGAATACCGCGGCGGCGAACGACCGCATCTCCTCCTCGACCCGCCCGCCTTCGGGCGCGGCGAGCAGGCCGTCACGCACCGCCGCCCGGAACGCGTCGTCGATCGACGGCTGGCCGGCGTGCACCAGCTCGCGCACCTCCGGGACCTGGTGGTACGCGGCCGAATCCAATCGCGACCCCTCGGGTGTGCGGCACAGCGACTCCATGAGCTTGTAGGAGCGGGACTGGATGGCGCTGGCCCCCGCGGTGTACTCCCGGAACGTCCGGAACGCCTCCGGCTGCATCGTCGCCAGCAGCGCGAACAGCGGCCCGGCGGCGGTGAGCTGCTGTCGGGCGTACGCCAGCCGTTCGGTCGCCCGCCCCGCCTGGCCGGCGGTCAGGGCGGCGATGGTGGCGCGCAGCTCCTCGGCGACCCCCGCGAAGAGGCATTCGTACGACTGGAGCACCCGGATGAACAGGTACTCGTCGTGCGACACATGGACCGGCAGCATGCTCAGCCGCAGGACCAACTCGCCGGCGGGATCGGCGTCGGCGGCGACGGCCCGCAGCTCGTCCGGGGTCGCCACAGCTTCCCGGCCGGGGACCATCCCGGCGATGCCCAGCCGGGCGAGAGCGGGTGACACGGCCCGTACGCCGAGCCGGTAGCGCTTGGACACCACGTCCCGGCTCGGGCGCCGCTCGGGCAGCAGGTCGGTGGCACCGGAGGCGGCGGTCAACTCGAAGGCCAGCACGTCGGCGACCAGGCGAACGAGGAGCCGGTCCCGGTCCCGTCGCGCACCGAACGGGCCGGCGACGTCGCCCCCGCCGGGCAGCCGGAGCAGCCGCAGCGCAAGATAGCTGCGGTAGTCGTACCGGCCGTCCCACTTGTCGAGCGCGACGTCGAGGAAGTCACCCAGCAGCCGGGCCTGCGGCTCCCGCGCGGTCGCCGGCACCGTCAGCTGCGTACGGGCCTGGTCGAGCAGAGCCAGCACTTCCTTTTCGACGAAGTGTTTACCGACCCGGTGAAACTCCGCCAGCACGGCGGAGTACGGAAAACGGCAGGTCTGACCGCCGCCGGACAGCCAACTCGTCAGTTCGCGCACGAAACCGCACCTCGACATTTCGGTCGCTACGCAGGTGGGTGAGGAAAAATTGACAATTACTGGTGAACGAGGATTGTCAACGTTGGTCGGCCTGTGATTCGTTGGCGGATCCGTCGGAGGGCTTCAGGCGGGCCCGCCACAGTGCAGGGAAGAACCGGTGCCCGACGAGCTTGGCGAGCATCGTCGCCTCGGCGCCGCCGGGATCGTGGCCCCCGACGCGCAGAGCGACCCGGTAGTGCCGCATACGCCACAGCGACACCCGCTCGTCCCACTCGATGAGCGCCTCGGCGAGCCGCTGGACGGGGTCGGCGGGATCCGGCCGACCCAGTGCGGCCGGTTCAATTCCTCGGACTTCGAGGTGCTCGGCGAACGCCCGGCCGAGCTGCCGGCTCATAGCGTGGACCTGCCGCCATCCGGGTGACTCGGCCCCGGATCCCTTACCCAGCGCCGGTTGCATGGCCTGGAAGTCGGCCGGGGACAGGTGCCGGAACATCTCCAGCTGGTCGGTGACCAGTCGGATCCCCAACGTCGCCCGGGTTAGCAGCGACTCGGTCACCGCCAGCTCGCCGACGCGCAGCCGGGTGACCGCCTCGGCCAACTCGGCGGCGATGAGCTTCAGCCACAACTCGGTGGACTGGTGCACCACCTGGAAGAGCAACTCGTCGCGGTGCATCATCTCGTCCGGCCGTCGTTGCAGGGCGAGCAGCGTGTTCAGTCGCATGTAGCGCGCATAGTCCGTGGCGCCGTCGCCGGGCAGCACAGGTGAGTGGTCCTGCTTCACGGAATCGGTTCCCTTCGGTCGACGTCGCTGCATCGGAAACCGATGGTGCGACCATGCGTGCAGCGGACATTATGCAACGGCAAACGACAATGTGCTATATCTCAACCCGATCGATCTGAGAGCGTAAAACCTCCTTTCCGCCCTTGGAAACGGTCAGGCTGGGCAGGGCGAGATTTGGCCGTACGTGTGCGGTGGGTCGGCAGGCCGTCCACCGATGCAGCCGGGGAAAGGCTGCGATGTGGCCGGCCCGGGCGCGGGCGGGGTGGCGGCGCCCCTGCTGATCGGCCGCGAGGTGGACCTGCTCTGGCTGGGCCAGGTGCTCACCGGGCCTTCGGGCGCTGGTGCTCGTCGAGGTTAGGGCCGGCGCGGCAGGAGCCGGATTCGCGGTGCCACCTATGAACTCCCCGTCGAGTCTGGGCGCTACCGGCCGACGGCCGAGAACGGCACGACCACGACGGCGTGGACCGTCACGTCCGGCGCTGTCGCCCGCGCCGAGCCGCCGAAGGGGTCCTGCACGCCCGGAGGGATCGGGCAGTCCGTGCCGCGCCGACCCCTGCTGTTACTGCCGGAACATGGAGATCTGCATGATCACGCCCGACGACAAGATCTCGGTCTTCCTGCGGATCACCGGACAGAGCGGTTCGGAGATCACCGGGCCATTCCGCCGGTGACCGGCTCCCGGCCCCGCTGACCGACACGCGACCACCGCTGTCCGGCCGCCCCGCAGCGGTGGCGGCCGGACAGCGGTGCGGGGTCAGCTACCGGCCGGGGGCGGGTGAGACGGGTATCGGCCGGCGGCGCCGACGGGTGAGCATGCCGAGGGCGATGTCGATGAAGAGGAAGCCGAGCAGAGTGACGCCAAGCCAGGGCAGTACCCAACCGAGTGCCACGGTGACCGGTCCACCGAGCGGTAGCGCCCACCACGGAAGCCCTCGGACCCCACCTCGGGCGGGCGGCGCGCCGAGCGGTGCGCGGCGACCGGCGCGGGTGGGGCGGCGCTGCCACCACATGCGGTAGCCCCAGACGATGACGCAGAGCAGGCCGAGAGCGAGCGCGGCGAGCAGGATCTGATTGACCGGGCCGAACAGGATTCCCATGTGGGCTTGAATGCCGAGGCTGCTGAGCCGCGCGAGGATCGGCCAGTCGGCGAAGTCGCTGCGGTCGGTGACCGCGCCGGTGGTGGGGTCCACAGAGATCCGGTCCTTCGCGACCGGCCAGGTGTTGTCGACCTGGGCGACGGTCCATGCCTGGCCGGACTCCGCGGCAGGGCTGATCTCCACCGGCCCCGAGAGTCCGGCGCCGCGCGCGGAGGTCAGGACGATGTCGAAGGACGCCGGATTGTCCGCCGTGCCGGTCACCGCCCCACCGTGCTGGTGCCCACCACCACTAGCGGGCGGGGGCACGCCGTCGAGGGTGGTGGACAGTTCCGGAGTGCCGGCGCGCAGGACGTCCAGGCCGGCGCCGAAATTCGCGCCGGCGTACCGGGACCAGGTCAGGCCGGTGGCGGAGAGGAACAGCAGGCCGACCGCGAGCCAGACACCGGTGGTGGCGTGCCAGCCCCGCGTACGCCGGACTCCCTTGCGGGCGCTCAGGTCCGGTATGAGCAGGTGTGTCGTCCGGGCGCGGGTGGCGCTGCGACGGCGCCACCACAGGATGACGCCGCCGAGCACGAGGATCCACAGCCAACTGGCGGCGATTTCCGAGTAGTGCCGGCCGATCTCACCGAGGTGCAGATTGCGGTGCAGGTCGTCGAGCCAGGTGGTGGCCGGGGTGGAGCCGAACCAGGTGGTGAGCTGCCCGGTGACCTCGCCGGTGTACGGGTCGACGTAGACGGTGTGCTGCTTGTCGCCGAGTTTCTCGAGCGAGAACACCACCCGGGTGGTCCGGTCGCCTGCGCCGGGCGCCACGGTGGCGATGGTGCCGTCGGGGTGCGCGGCCCGTGCGGCGGTGACCTGTTGGGCGAGGGTCGTCGGCTGGTCGCCGACGGCGGCCACGGCCAGCTGGTCGCCGTAGAGGGCCTGGTCCAGCTGTGGGGTGATGGTGTACGCCAGGCCGGTCAGGGCGGCGACCAGGAGGAACGGGGCAACCAGGATGCCGGCGTAGAAGTGCAGCCGGGTCAGCAGCGCGGCAAAGGGCGTGGGCTCGCGACTCGAACGAGCGGTCTGCGCAGCGGCGGGAACATCCGGCGTGGGATCACCGGACAGGTCGGTGACGGACATCGACTACTCCGATCGGAAAGGAGATTTCTAGTTCGGGGTGGCTCGTGCCCGTCGAGCCCTGGGCTGCCCGGTTGCCGTCTCCCGGTCGAGTAGTCGGTCAGGTACGTCAGGAAGTTCCCGGCTGCCCGCGCACATCGTCGGCGTTGCCTCCGCTGTGATGCGGAGCCGCCATCGTTGCTTGTCAGGTCGGCACCGCGCTTGCCGTCCGCACTGACCGAGCCTCACTGCGCTCCATCGGCCTGGCGTCCAACCGGCTCCTGCTGTGGGGAATCGCGTTCGAACTCGCCTTCGCCGCCACCATCGTCACCGTGCCCCCGCTACAGGCGATCTTCGGCACCGCCGTGCCCGGCCCCGCCATCCTCGCCATCCTGATCGCCTTCCCGATACTCGTCTGGGCACCGGACGAGCTACGGCGCGCAGTGCTACGCCACCGCACCGGACGCTGACACCAGCTATCTGTGCTTTGTGCGGGCGATGGACCTGGGGAGATGAAGATCTTCTCCGGTATCGGCGGTAACAGCCGGTAATGGATGATCATTGAGCCATTTTCATCGTGACGGCGCAGGTCACGGGCGGTGTGGGAGGCCGGTGTCCAGGTAGGACGAGGCTCCCGGTAAGACAGCAATCGACCA
>NZ_VISW01000038.1:0-23702 GCF_007827635.1 Micromonospora sp. CNZ296 | reverse complement strand
GAGACCGTTGCTGCTGGCGGCGGGTTCGGATGAGGGCGGCGAGGTGGTTCAGGCTGCGGGTGGACAACGGAATCGCGGCAGGGTAAGACAGCACATGTCGGGGTACGGCCTGGAGTGCAGAGCTAGGTACAGCTGATCTTGCAGAGGTGCGCACTGTTTGTCCGTCGTCGGCGGGTGACTGAGGGTGAGGCTGCTCGGGTCGTGATCGGACCGGCGTGGGGCGGCTGGCGGTGGGGGCGTTGGATGAGCAGCGGTGGCTGGATGTGCGCCGGTTCCGGGCGTTGCACGAGGCTGGTGCGAGTGTCTCGGAGATCGCTCGTGAGACGGGCCTGAACTGGCGGACGGTCAAGAAGTACCTGGCTGCTGGTGGCGGCGAGGTGGCGCCGGCGGTTCGGGCGCGGCCGGCTCGTGGGCAGTTGATCGACGTGTTCGCGCACGTGGTCGATACGTGGTTGCGGGCGGAGTTGCTGCTCAAGGGCACGGTGATTCATGAACGTCTTGTCGAGCAGTACGGGTTCACCGGCAACTACCAGCGGGTGAAGTTGTATCTGCAGCAGGCCCGGCCGCGGATCGCTGCGGAGTTGGGGATCAGCCCGGATCAGCTGGCCGGGCTGCACCGCCGGTTCGAGGTTGTTCCGGGTGCGCAGGCGCAGGTGGACTGGGGCGACGAGGGCGGCATCCTGGCTCACGTCGGGATCCCGAAGGTGTACTCGTTTCACATGGTGTTGTCGTACTCGCGGGATCCGTTCTGCTGTTTCACCACCAGCCAGGACCTGGCCGCGTTCTGGGAGTGTCACCGGCGGGCGTTCGCGCACTTCGGCGGGGTCCCGGGGGTGGTCGTCTACGACCGGACCAAGACTGTGGTCCGTCGGCACGTCGCCCCGGGCCAGGCGGTGCCGCTGCACCCGGAAGCGGTCGCGTTCGCCGGGCACTACGACTTCGACATCGATGTGCTGGCCGCCTATCGGCCGACCGGCAAAGGGCGGGTCGAACGGCAGGTCACCATCGTTCGTGATCATGTCCTGGCCGGGCGGGCGTTTGCGTCGTTGGCCGAGCTCGATGCCACGTTCGTGGCGTGGGTGCCGCAGCGGCGGGCCGTGCGGCATCGCACCCACGGCGAGATCATCGGCGTGCGGGCGGTCCGCGACCACGCCGCGCTGCGACCGATCCCCGCCCGGGCGTATGTGGTCGCCGACCGGCATCTGCGGCACGTCGGCAAGGACTGCCTGGTCGCCTATGCCGGCAACCTCTACTCGGTGCCGGCCCGACGGGTCCGCCACCGTCAACTCGTGGAGATCCGGGCGACCGCCGCCACGATCACCATCCACGCGACCGTTCCCGGCCTGGACGGCACCACGCTGCTGGCCACGCACCAGCGGGCCGTCGGCCGCGGCGCCCGCGTCGTCGACGAGAGCCACTGGGATGGTCTGCCCGACGGAAACACCCGTGCCGTCACCACCGGCGACCCCGACAGCGGGCAGCCGACCACACGCCGGCCCGCCCGTCACGACAGCAGTCAGGGACCGCTGCAAGCCCTGCTCAACCGGGCCGCCGCCGCCCAGATCGCCGTCGAGGCCCGCCCGCTGTCGGTCTATGAGCAGATCGCTGCGGCCAGCCCGTTCACCCACCGCCCACACCTGAAGGACGTCTCGACGTGAGTGAGCTGGTCACCAACCGCATCCACGCCAGCGCCACCAAACTCGGCCTGCCTCACCTGGCCAAGACGCTGCAGGAACTCACCGGCCGGGCCGACACCGAGGCCATGGGCTACCTGGAGTTCCTCGACCTCGTCCTGCAAGAGGAACTCGCCGTCCGCGACGAACGCCGCTTCCGCGCCGGGCTACGCCTGTCGAAGCTGCCGCACCACAAGACCCTCGACGACTACGACTTCAGCTTCCAACCCGACCTGGACCCCCGCAAGGTCCGTGACCTCGCGACCCTTGCGTTCGTGCAGGCCAAAGCCAACGTCGCGTTCCTCGGCCCGCCCGGCGTCGGCAAGACCCACATCGCGGTGTCCCTCGCGGTCGCCGCCTGCCGAGCCGGGTTCACCGTCTACTTCACCACCCTCGACGACATGGTCCGCCACCTCAAAGCCGCCGACGCGATCGGCCGGCTGGCCCCCAAGCTGCAGACCTACCTACGCCCCACCGTCCTGGTCATCGACGAAGTGGGCTACCAACCCCTCGAACGCCCTGAGGCCAACCTCGTCTTCCAGGTGATCTCCAAACGCTACGAGAAGGGCTCCACCCTGCTGACCTCGAACAAGGGCTTCGGCGAATGGGGCCAAGTCTTCGGCGACGAGGTCCTGGCCACCGCCATCCTCGACCGGCTCCTGCACCACTGCGACGTCGTCCCCATCAACGGCCCCAGCTACCGACTCAAGAACCGCCTCACCGCCATCGAGAACGTCGCCTGATGCCCACCCCGGCCAACCCGGACGACCTCGCGACCACCAGCAACACCAACCACCGCGACCTGCTGCAGCTCCTGCTCCAGATCTGCGAGGACTTCCTCGCCAACACCGGGCCGGCGACCCACCACGAGGTCGACATCCATCTCCGCGCCCGCGGCATCACCGGCGGACCTGGATGGCTCATCGACATGCTCGGCCTCACCCGCCTACGCCTGCAGAACACAACCCACCGTGACGAACAAGGCGCCCAACACGACGCATGACCTCTGCAAGATCAGCCGTACTCACCTCTGCACTCCAACGAGTACCCCGACAGCACAGCGAGGCTCCCGGTTGGGGCATCTGATCTTGGTCGACTGCTGTCTTACCGGGAGCCTCGTCCTACATAGACACCGGCCTTCCCGCACCGCCCGTGACCTGCACCGTCACGATGAAAATGGCTCACTGAGGGGCGGCTCGCCGAAGTCGTCGCTGGTGAGACGTGGCGGCTCCCTCTTGATCACTGCCCGCCTGCCACTTTGGCGATCCTTATGCCTTTGTCGGCAAGTCTGAACGCTGAGCTCAGCCGCTTCATCCGAATTCGCTGCTTTCGTGGGCTCTTGCTCGGGTGTGGACGTTTCCGCAAAGCGGATGTTGCTGTCACGTAAGGTCGCTGCTACCTTTTCGTCCGTTGTCGCGCCGGCCCAACCATCCGTCGCGGTTGTACTGACTCACGGGGGAGGTTGCGGTGGTTGCGGCTGCCCAAAATCATCCACAAGCCGGTCGTATCGTGTGCGACATCGAGCGCACATCGCCGTTGGCGGTGTCCGCACTGGCGCAGTGCTACACCGGGTTCGTGCTGGACAAGCTCGGCAAGTACGGCGCAATGTCGCCGCGGATCTCGGCGTTGTTGCCGGGCATGAAGGTGTGCGGTACCGCTGTCACGGTACTCGGAGCAGATGTCTCCGTCCGGCGTATGGCGATCGATCTTGCCAAGCCGGGCGACGTCCTCGTGGTGGCTGCCGGCGGTGTCGAGGACCGCGCCTGCTTCGGCGAGTACACGGCCAGGCAGATGGCTGCCCGTGGTCTGGCGGGCATCATCATCGACGGCGCTACTCGCGACGCGGCCGACATCCGGCGCGTCGGCTTTCCAACGTTTGTCCGCGCTGTTACGCCGCGCAACTTTTCGTATCCCTTGGCGGAGATGGGCGCGGTGAACGTCCAGGTAGTGTGCGGCGGGGCGACTGTAGCGCCGGGCGACGTCATCCTCGGCGACGACGACGGCGTTGTCGCCGTGCCGCGCCTGCTCGCGGAGGCGATGGCCGCCACGATCGTCAGCGAAATGAACGCTGACACCGAGAAGCGGCGCGGCAACTTGGAAAAGCCCTTCGACCTCGCCGACACGCTGGTCGAGCGGGGCTACGTCTTCGAGCGTTCCGGGAGCCGAGCATGAGCCTTCACCAGAAATACGACCGCCACGCCGAGCAGACCTTGGAGACCCTGTCGGCGCAGTTCATGCACTTCTCCGAGAAGCTGTGCCGCGGCTCGTCGGAACTCTATGAGCACCTGGCGGCTGCTGCGTCCAAGGAAGAGGGCATCCTCAAGCTCGCGCTGAATGTCAGGGGCGGGCAGCCCGCGCCGAACATGTACTTCGGCGCTGTGCACTACCTCCTGCTCTCAGGCACCGATCACCCACTGGCCAAGTTCTACCCCAGCGTCAGCCCGGACAGCTACTCCCGTGACTACGACGAGGCGTTCGCTCAGCTTCAGGACTTCTCACGCAGTTACGGCGATCAAATCCGAGAAATCATCTCCAAGCGGACCGTCCAGTCCAACGAGGTACGGCGCGCTGGGCTAATCCTGCCGGCCCTACAGGAGGTGATGGGGCGTGCCGGGCGCTTTCACCTGATCGACGTCGGGGCCAGCGCCGGGCTGGTCATGTGCGTCGAGCGGTTCCGATATCTCTACTCCAACGGGGCTGAGCTCGGTGACCCGGCGAGCCCTGTCGTCATCAACTGTCAGCTGCGCGGTGAGCTGGAACCCCCGATCGGCGACTCGATTCCCACACCGCTAAGCCGGATCGGCCTCGACCTGTTCCCGGTCGATGTCGCCGACCCCGACGAGGCCGCGTGGGTACGCGCGTTGATCTTCGCCGACCACGTCGACCGGCTGCCGTTGTTCGATGCGGCGGCGGCCGTCGCGAAGGCGGCGGTTCTGGACCTGCGTGCTGGTGACGCAGGCATTGTGCTGCCCGAGGTGTTGAGCGGGTTGCCGGACGACTCGTCACCCGTGTGCGTCCTCTTCTCCTTCGTAGTCAACCAGGCCTTCGCCGACGGTAGGGACACGGCACGCGCGATCCTGGAACGGGCCAGCCTGTCCCGGCCCGTGTTCGAGGTGACGCTCGGAGACTTCGGCAAGCGCTCGACGCAGCTGTTGTTCGCCGAGTATCGCGACGGCGTCCGGGTGGCCGAAGCGGAACTCGCGTTCATCGACCCTCACGGGCGGTGGATGGAGTGGACGGACGCCTCGGGCGCCGTTGGCTGCGCCGCGCAGGGACGGCCGGAGTGAGGATTTGCAAGGCCGTCATCCCGGCCGCCGGCACCGGGTCGCGCCTGTGGCCACTGACCGCCACCGTGCCCAAGCCGATGCTGCCGATCGGGCGCACCCCCATTCTCGAGCATGTGATCTCCAACCTGCGAATGGCGGGCATCGAGGAGGTCATGGTGGTGGTCGACTTCCGCCGAGACGCGATCATGGACTACTTCGGCGACGGCAAGGCCTTGGGCGTTGATATCTCCTACGTGGTGCAGGGCCCTGATCTGCGTGGGTCGGCGGGTGCGATCCTGCACGCGGCCGAGTGGATCGGTGATTCCGGCTTTATGTTCGCTAGCCCCGACTGCTACATGGGGAAGCCGGCCACCAGCGCCTCTCCGCTGACGGCGCTCCAGCGCCTGGTCGCCGCCTTCGAGCAGCGGTCGGTGATGGCGATTGCACTAACTGAGTGGGTGCCCCGGCAGATGGCCGTCGGGGCACCGGCCCTGAACATTCCACTCATCGCATCCACCGCGGCCGACCCGCAGGACCGTGATCCCTTCCCGATCGATCTGAGCGCGCCCGCACCGGTGAGCGAGAGCGGTCGGCTGAGCGTGCTCGTTCCCCGTGGCTACTGGGCACTGTCGCCCGACATGCTGGACGTCATGCGCCGAACCCCAGTCGGCCCTGACGGCGAGGTGCGCGTCTCCTCGGCGGCGCGGCTGGTCACCCCGACGAAGGCCGTATGGGCCGCGCCGATGTGGCCCGGCGAGTGTTCTGTCGACATCGGGGACTGGTCGAACTTTCTCCGCATTTCCGCCCTCGCGGCCGTGCAGGACGAAGAGTACGGGCCGGAGATTGTCAAGTTCGTCTCAGGGGAGCTCAGTGGCCAACGACTCTCGTGAGAGCGGGACTCGCGAGCCGGGTCCTCCCTTCGCCTATCCCAGCTCTATCGACATCAACCCCACCGCCCGTTGCAACCTTCGGTGCACCTTCTGCTGGGGGCCCGATCACGACATCCGCGACGGGCTCGACACCGCCGAATGGAAAGATTTGCTCTCCCGGTTTAGGGCTGGCGGCACGTCGGCCGTGGTGTTCACGGGGGGCGAGCCGCTGCTGCGCCGAGACATAGGAGGACTCCTGCGGCACGCCTCCGAGGAAGGCTTCCGGGTGACGCTGTCCACCAACGGCATCCGGCTGGGTCGCCACCAGGATCTCCTGCGCTACGTTGACGAGATCGGCATTCCGATCGACGGCTCCAACGTGGCGGTCAACGCTAAGATGCGGCAAGGGAAGTTGGCGGACCTTGCATTCGATGCGGCGCTGAGCGCTCTCGACACCGTCCGAAGGGCCGCGCCAGCGGTGCAAATCACGGTACGCACGGTCGTCAGCGCGGTGAACGCCGATGACATCCCCAACATCGCCTACCTCCTGTCGGACCGGCGGCCGGTATGGGACCGCTGGAAGCTGTACCAGTTCGTCGCGGCAGGCATCGGGCTCGACAGCAGCGACGAGCATCAGGTGGACAATGCCACATTTCGTCGAGCGCTGGCCGAGGCTCGCACCATTATCGGTCCGGGTCACATGGTCGGGCAGGAGCAGACGGACCGGGTGGGCCGATACCTGTTCGTCGGGCCGCGCGGCGAACTCTTCGGGGTGTCCGACTCGGTGGGCTACCGAACCATCGGCTACTGGCGGGACGTTCTCGAGAACGCCTCCAATGTTCCGGTCGACCTGTCCCGCAACGGACTGCACGGCCAGATTTCGCAGCTGGAAGGACCAGATGGAGTGCAGTAGGTTCGTCTGCCTCGATCCTGCTCCGACGCGCCATGCGGCGGGCAATGCTCGGCTCTGTTTGCCCTACGCTGGAGCCGGCACGGTGCACTTCCGCTCGTGGTCACGGCAAGCCGGCGAGGTGCCTCAGCGTCTGCGCGGCCGACATACTTGCTGCGGCCGTTCGGTACTTACAAGACGTTCTGCCTGTGCCTTGTCTGCGGCTACGACTAGGTGGCCTAGTAGCTGTCCCGCTACGGCGGTCACAGTTGCAGACGCTGATCCTCGACGTGCCCGCAGTGGTGCGGGACATCGTGCGGGTCGCTGTGCGGTGGGCGGCGCAGGTCATTCCACCGGAGGTGTTAGCTGATGGGCATGGATAGTCTCGAGGGGCAGGTCAGCCAGCTGTGGTGCGAGGTGTTGGACCGTCCACACGTGGATCCAGACGACAACTTCTTCGACCTTGGCGGCGACTCGCTCTTAGCCATTAGGTTGGCCAGGCGTGCCCAGCAGCGGGGCCTGTCGATCGGACTGCCGGAGATCTTCGAGTGCGCCAACCTGCGCCAGTTTGTCGAACTCGCCACGAGGAATAGCGATGCGGGCAGCGACCGCGACGAGGTCGTTCCGTTCGCGCTCACGCCCATTCAGCAGCTATCCCTGGCCAGGACGACCCGGCTGAACGATTTGACGGTCGCGCAGCTACTGACCATCCATGAGGCCGTTACCGAGGGGCAGGTTCTGGCGGCCCTCGGCGCCGTCGTTGCGCGGCACGGATCGTTGCGTTCCCGGATCGACGTGACTGCGACGCCACCTCGGCAGCAGATCGTGGCGGTCGCCGATCACCAGTTGCCGGTTCGTGTGGTGGAAGTGCCGCCGGACCGGCACTACGCCGTCCGCGCGACGGCGGACGAGGCGCGCGCCGAGGTCGACCTGGCGACAGCCAGCGTCGCGGTCTTCCGGATCCTCGCCCACGGTGGACGGCCGTGGGGGCTGTTGGCCGTCCTGCACCACCTCATGTTCGACGGGCTGAGCTGGGATGTTATCCACGCCGACCTAGAGGAGGCGCTGCAGCGGGCACGGCAGGGCCTGGCCGCCCAGCCGAGGCCGGCGACCTCGATGAGGGCGTGGGTGAGCTTCGCGATCAACCACACCACGTCAGATGAGGCGGCGCGGTACCTGACCTACTGGCGTGGGCGTCCGTGGGATCGGTTACCCGACGCGCTGCGGTCAAGCGATGTGCACCCACGTCCCCTCGCGGAGATCGCCACCATCCGTTCAACCTGCGCGGTGGCTGACGAGGCTCGACGTCGTCGTTTGCGGCAGCGGGGGTACGAAACCGTGATCACGAGTGCGATCAACATGGGACTCGTCACGGTGCTCGGGGCGACCGCGACCCTGATCGACGTTGTCATCAACGGTCGTGACCAGATCCGTTCGGGACCAGACCTGTCTCGGACCGTCGGCTGGCTCGCGGAGTACGTCTCCACGTTCTTCGACTTGGGGGACGCGGTCTCGCCACCGCGCGTCCTCTCCGCCACCGCGCGGTCGCTGGCCGACATCCCCGGCTCTCGACTGATCGGACGGTGGGCGCGGGACCACTATCCCGACCCGGCCGTCAGGTCGGAGTTGCGGGACATGCCGGAACCGGCCGTGTCCCTCAACCTGCGGCTGGTCGACGATGCCGGTACATGCGCCAGTGTGCTGCGGCTCGCCGACGTAGACCTCGGTATAGGGCTGTCCGGCGGAGAGCGGCAACCGTACATGCTCAAGGTCGTGTGCGACCTGTCCGGCGAAGTGCTGTCCACTCAGTTCCGCTACCACCCCGGAGAACTGGCGACGCCCGTGGTGCAGCTGCTCGTCGAGGAGTACGAACGAATGATCTCGTTCGTACTCGACCAAGATCCGGCCGAGGAGCACGAGCCGGGGCAGCAGAGTGGGTGCTTCCCCCTCATTGCTACAGAAGCGGACACAAATGATGATTTTTGACGTCGACGGGTATCTGTTCGATCTGGATGGGACGCTCGTCGACAGCGTCTTTCAGCACGCGGTGGGATGGAAGGTCGCGCTGGACAGTGTCGGGATCAGCGTGCCGACCTGGCGGGTACGGCAGTGCGTCGGGCTCGGCGCTGCCGATTTCCTCAGGCGGGTGTCGACCCGGCCCGTTGACCCCGACGAACTGAGCCAGCTTCGCGCCATTAAGGCGGCGGTGTTCGCGCAGATGAGCGCTAGTGTCGGACCGTTTGACCGCGCCGTTGAGCTGCTCGCCACGCTGCGCGCACGGCGGATGCCGTGGGCGGTGGCGACCAGCGGGGAGCGGTCGACGGCGGGGCCGTTGCTGGAGCGGCTCGCCATTGCCCCGTCCGACGTGGTGGTCACTCTCTCCGAGGTCGGCCGGGCCAAGCCGTGGCCGGACCTCTTCCTGGCTGCCGCGGAGAGCTTGTCGGTGGACGTGCGGCGGACCGCCGTGGTCGGCGACAGCGTGTGGGACATGCAGGCGGCGACTGCGGCCGGAGCAGTCGGGGTCGGCGTGCGGTCCGGCGGGGCGGACACTGCCGAGCTAATGGAGGCTGGCGCGGTGGCGGTATTCGACGATGTTGCGGCTCTGCTCGACCGGCTGCTGAAGCAGTGATGCGATCGACCGCGGCATCGCCGGACAATCTGCGCTCACAGGAAGCGGAGCGGATCGCGGCCGCTCTCGACGCCCGTGTACTGCCGGCCTTCGGCATGTATGACGGTACGCTGAGCCTGCTAAAGAACTCGGAAAACCTCACCTTTCGCTGGGTGGGCAGGGTGGCCGGCCGGGGAACGCTGAACCGCGTGGTCCGAGTGGGCCGGCCCGACTACCACGACCTGGACTCCGTGCGGTCGGAGCTGGCACTGCTGGACGTCCTCGCCAGCCGGCTGCCGGCCGCGACGCCAGTACCTGTGCCTCGCCTCGATGGCGATCCGCTTGCTGCGCTGCCTCCATCCGACGGGGCGGACGTACGGCCGATCGCCGTGTTCGAGTGGGTCGACGGGCATCCCGGTTCGACGGGTGCCCGGCAGTCCTGGACAAGCTTGCACCAGCTGGGCGTGGTAGTCGCTGCTCTGCACAACCTGGGACCGGAGGCGGCCGGACTTGGTCTGTCCCGCCCAAAGTGGGACTGGGAGGCGCTGGTCGGGACGGGGATGTGGCGCACGGGCGACCGGACCTGGAGCAAGTGGGGTGCCAGTGCGGGCGCTGGGTGGATCGCTGCGCTCGAAAACGTCGCCCCCGTCGACCGACGGTGTCTGGACGAGATGGCTGCGCGCACACGTGACGCGATGGCGCAGCTGAATAGCGAGGACGGTAACTGGGGTCTGATCCACGGCGACCTCAACCCCAGCAACGTCCTGACGACCGACGACGGCGTCGGCCTGATCGACTTCGATGACTGTGGGTGGGGCCTGCACGTGTACGACCTAGCGGTCGCGCTTCTCTGGCCGTATCTAAACGGCTCCGGGAAGGCGGCGCGGGACGCCCTGCTGGCCGGTTACAGGACAGTGCGCCCCCTGCCCGCATCGGCGGAGGCGTCGCTGGAACTGATGGTGGCAGCCCGGTCATTGGCCCTGGTCAGGTACTTCAGCGGACGGACCGACAGCCCGCGTCTGCGGGCCTGGGCGCCGACCTTCCTTCCTCGGGCGTACGAGCTGCTCCACACCATCGAGCGGCACACCCGGTAGCAGGCCGAGCACGAGAGAACGGGATTGGTTGACGTGTGTGGAATCGCAGGTGTGACCAGCTTCAACGGTGCTGTCCAGATGCAGCCGGTCCTGCGCAAGATGGCCGACCTGATAAGCCACCGCGGCCCGGACGGATGCGGCTTGGTCACATTCGACGGCGACGAGGTTCGTCGTGGCGCTTCGGCCGAGGACGGCCGGCCGGCGCACGCGGGGTTGGCGCACCGGCTGTTGTCCATCGTCGGTGAGCCGTCCGATGGTCTACAGCCGGTCGCCACCGACGACGGCCACCTCTGGATGGTTTTCAACGGTGAGATCCACAACTACGTGGAGCTTCGTGATGAGCTGCGCGGGCGAGGCTATGATTTCCACACGGACACTGACACCGAGGTCGTGCTGCATGCCTACCGCGAGTGGGGCGAGAGGTGCTTCTCTCGCCTCAACGGCATGTGGAGCCTGGCGGTCTACGACCGCAGCACACGAGTGCTCACCCTCGCCCGTGACCGTCTCGGCATCAAGCCCCTGTTCTACGTCCGTACCGCGCGTTCGTTCGTGTTCGGCTCGGAAATCAAGGTCCTCGCTGGACATCCCGAGGTGGAGCTGCGTCCCAACCAGCAGATGCTGTACCGCTACCTCGCACACAACTACCGCTGGGTGCACGAGGAGGAGGAGAGCTTCTACGAGGGCATTCGGCAGGTCCGGCCCGGGCACGTGTACCGGCTGAACGCAAACGGTCAGCTGACCGCGTCGAGTTACTGGCACCTAGATCCGAGCAACGTCTGGACGCCGGCCGACGAGCGGGAGGCAACGGAACGGTTACGGGAGCTGCTGCTCGACGCGGTGAGGATCCGAATGCGGGCCTCGACCGACGTTGCCGTGTTGCTCAGCGGAGGGGTCGATTCAGCGTCGGTAACCGCCGCGGCGGGCCGAGCTTCGCATGCCGGTTTGGCCACCTTCTCCGCCCGGTTCCGCACCGGCTCTGACGAGGGGCCCTACATCGCCGAGACACGTCGGGCGCTTCCCGGCCGTCACGTCGACGTGGCGATCGGGCCGGATGACTTCCTGCCCACGCTGCAGCGGATCGTGGCCGCCCACGACGTCCCGCTGTTCACCCAGACCTGGTATGCGCACTGGCGTCTCATGTCCGCGGTGGCGTCGGAGGGCTTCCGCGTCGTGCTCACCGGGCACGGCGGGGACGAGTTGTTCGCCGGGTACGCCCACCACGACGCTTACCACGCAGCCGAACGGTCGGGTCGGGCGGGGGAGCTGGTGTCATCGGGTGCCCTCGCCGCCCTAGCCGGCCCCATCGTGACCGACGCTGACCCCGTGGTGCAGTACTTCTCCGATGGCACCGGTGCGGCGATCGCGACCAGGGTGCGCCCCGCGCGGTACGCGGACGTTCTCGGCCGTGACTTCTCCGCGACCGGTCGCTCCGGCATCGCCCGCGTCAATGTCTTCCGCGATCGCGGCTACCTGGCGGCGAAGCTCTACCAAGAGCTGGCGTACGAGACGATTCCGATCGTGCTGTGCCCGGAGGACAGGAGCAGCATGGCCTTCAGCGTGGAAACACGTCCACCCTTCCTGGACCACCGCATCGTCGAGCTGGCCTTCGCGCTGCCCGACGAGTACAAGCTGCGCCACGGAGTGCGTAAGTGGGTGCTACGGGAGAGTATGCGCGGACTCGTTCCGGACGCGGTTCTCGACCGTGCCGACAAGCAGGGGATCAATGTGCCCACTGCGACGTGGTTCCGGACGGACGTTCACGACGACATCCGCGATGTGCTCGCGTCGGCGTTGATCGTCGAGCAGGGCATCGTCGAACGCGAGCCGATCCTGCGGTACCTGGAGGAGCACCGTCGAGGTGAGGGCAACCATTACCTCGGCATCTGGCAATGGCTCAACGTCGAGTTGTGGCTGCGCAGCCTCGCCGGCGCCGCCTGACCACTTGACCCTTCATCCAAAGGAATGCGGATGGACAGCGAGCTGAGCACCGCCTTGGAGGTGGCCTGGTGTGCGGAGCTGGGCGTGAGCGAGGCTGCTCCCGACCAGAATTTTCCGACCTTGGCGGTGACTCTCTATCCGCCATCAGGCTGACGGAGCGCATCGAGGCCGCATTCGGCATCGAGTTCCCGATCGACGTGCTTTTCCTAGAGGGCGCCTACGCCGCCGTGGCGGCCGAGTGCGCCGCCCGGTGGTTCGGGCAAACGACGTCGGTCGATGCCGGCGGGACCGCCGATGACTGAACCGGCGCTGCCGCTCCCGCGCGTCGCGGTCGTACACGGAGTCGGCGCAGTCGTCGGTATCGGCGAATTGGTGCTCGCCGCCCCGCGGTCTGTGCGAACTCGTCATCGCGGTGCGCGCACAGGTGGCCCACGCCAGCCCCCGTCGCGGCCGCGGCCCGCCTCGCGGAGGTGGTCCTGCTCGACGAGTCTGATCCCGTCGGCTCGCTCGCAGGGAAAACCTCGGCGGGGTGACGACGTTCCACGATGGAAGGGTGGAACTGGCCGACCTCATCGCCGTCGAAAGTGGTCTGCCGGAAGTATCGTCCGTCGAGCGTCCCTGGGACAGATCACCCAACGGCGGGTGCTGCCGCAGGCGGGGATCAGCTCGGTCGAGGCCGTTACGGTCGACTCGCCTGACGACCTCGTGGCTGCCGTCGAGCGCCTCGGGCCGCTGCGCCCGAACGACAGTGCGTTGCACCCAGGTGCCGAGTGCGGCACAAGGCTAGGACGACCCAGCCCCTTCCAGCCCAGGTCCAGCGTCAGCCAGGTCAGCACCGCCGGCGCGATCATGCGGCCAAACTGGGCGCCGGTGGAGTGGGCAGCCTGATACTGACCGTGCGCGTGGTCCGGCGCCAGGTCGAACGAGATACCCCAGCCGCCGGCGGAGTGCTTCAGCTCGCCGAGCACGTGCAGCAGCGTCGCCACCATCAGCGCAGCGGCCGCGAGCCACCCCTGCGGCAGGCCGCTCACCGCGAAGACGAGGCAGGCGGCACCGTTGAACAAGCCGGCTTGGCGGCTCGCCCCGGCGGCGCCGGTCAGGCTGTTAGTACCTTCGACACCCGTACCTGCAGTGCCACGACCGTGACGGTGTTGGTGAGGAAGGCCACCTAGACGAGCCAGGGCGGAGCGCCTGTGCGGTTCACCGCTTACAGTGGCAGCACCACGTTCAGGATGTCGAAGTGCATCGACATGAGTCCGTCGAGGGCGACGAAGGTGAGGAACGACGGTCCCGCAGCGCGATTAGGCGCTTCCCGCCATCGGCGGAGTGCAAGAGGCTCCACCTCGGCCAAACGGGTGACGAAGGCCGCGGACACCAGGTAGCTGAGCGCGTTCGCGACGATCAGCGACCGGTACGCGAACGCGGTGTCTACAGTGATCGCGGTGCCCGCCATGACAGTGCCCAGCGAAAACCAGCATGCCTGCCGCAAGCAGCCCCCAGGCCGAGGTAGGAGGCGAGCTCCAAGCGGCGCCGGCCGTAACGGTCCGCCATATAGCCCATGGGGGTGCTCGCCGCGAAGCTGACGGCCGCCGCGACTGTGAGCCCGAGACCGACCGGCGTGGCGCCGAGGTCTACGACCCGCGTCAGATACAGCATGCTGATGGTGACCCAGAGCCCGTTGCCGATCGTGTTGACCACGGTCGTGACCACCAGCACTCGAGCAGGGGCGGACGTCGGCAACAGCCGACGCAGGCGAGGGCGCGCGGCGGTGATCATGATCTCTCTTCGATCTCGTGACTCTTCGCGAAGGCCCACGCGTCCCCGATGATGTCTGCCAGCTCGGGACGAGCGGGAACCCAGCCGAGGCGGGTCCGGGCCTTCTCGCTCGACGCGACGCTGACGACCGCGTCCCCCGCCCGCCGGTCTGCCACATGCACAGGGATCGGATGTCCGGTGACCGCGCGGGCGGTTTCGATGACCTCCAGGTTGCTGAAGCCGTTGCCGTTACCGAGATTGTAGATCTCATGCTGGTACGGCACGGCGTGCTGGAGGGCGAGCAGGTGTGCCGCGGCCAGGTCGCTGACGTGAATGTAGTCTCGAACGCAGGTGCCGTCCGGCGTCGGGTAGTCGGTCCCGTACAACATGAGGTGCGGACGGCGGCCGGCGGCCACTTGGAGGACGATCGGGATCAGGTGGCTCTCCGGCTCGTGGCGCTCGCCAAGCCGGTCAACTGCGCCAGCGGCGTTGGCATACCGGAGGCTGACCGCAGCCAGGCCGTGAGCCCGTGCCTCGCTCTCGAGAACCGTGTCGACCATGTGCTTGCTGTGGGCGTACGGGCTCGCCGGGCGGACGGCCGTCGTCTCGGTCAACGGTGCCATGCCCGAGGAGTCGTACATCGAGCAGGTGGAGGAGAATACGAAACGGGAGATGCGGGCCCGGCGTGCGAAGTCAAGCAGGTTCAACGTTCCGACGATGTTGGTCTGCCAGTACAGTTCGGGCCGCACCACGGATTCGCCGACCTCGATCTTGCCGGCAAGGTGAACGATCCCGTCGAAGCCGTCACGCTGGGTGAAGGCCTGGTCGACATCGTGGATCGATATCTCGTGGAATTTCACCCCGGTAGGAAGGTTGTCCGCGTAGCCCGTCGACAGGTCATCGACGATCACGACCTCGTGCCCTGAGGCCAACAAGCTATGGGCCACCACACTGCCGATGTAACCGGCGCCGCCAGTGACGAGGATCTTCAACCTATACTCCAGCTTTTCTGCTTGCAATGACACTGCCTCCGGCCACGCAGGGCGGCTCGGCTAGCTGATCTAGAGGCAGATAATAACTAGTCTCGGACCACGTCATGATCCGGGAATGAGCCATTGGCGGCAAGGGCTGGCTCCGGGCCAGCCACCGCATTGGTGGGCTGGAGGGTCAGAGGCTGGCAGGCCGTAGGCTGCTGACGGGCGTCCCGCCGAAGACAGTGGAGCGTCGTGGCCTCGGACCTGTCGAAATCCCTCCCCGGGGGCGATCCCAACATGGCTACCGTTGGTTCGGTGCGAGCGGACGGCGCACCGATGTTAAGGATGAAGACACTATCTTGTTTCGCAAACGTCTCCTGCTCCGATTTGCTGCTCGATCGCCGCGGTCAGGCGTGCAAACTCCGTAGCCAGGTCGACCCGGTATCGATCAGCGAGAACCAGAACCGACCAAAGGCAGTCCGCCAGTTCATGGCCAAGGCGCTGGTGAGCATCGGTTGTCTCCCGACGCCCGTCCACCGCCAGCACCAGCTTCGCTAGATCTCCTACGTCACCGACGAACCCCAAGGCCAGATCGCTGGATCTCCAAGGCTCGCGACCAGCGGCAATGTTGTGACGGTCATAGAGCTCAGCGATAGCAGCTGCTCTCACCCGCAAGGCGTCAAGGTCCATCACTGCAACATACAACGGCTGCAACTCTGCCGCGCTCGCCGACCGACAACACGGTGCGCCCGTTACTGCCGGTCGTAGCAGGCGCCGTGCGGCCCGGTGCCCCTGGCCTGGACACCGTCACCGTTGAGGTGTCGGTCCAGGTCACTTGCTGGGCGTCCGGGCGCTCGTCCGATCCCCAGTAGTGCTCGTTCTGATTGGCCAGGGCCTGCTCGACGGTGGTCACCACCCGGCCGTGGGAGGTGTCGAGCCAGCCGACTGTGCGGAACCGGTGCGCTGCGTCAACGTCAACCTGGTGGGTGTCGCCCTCGACGTAGCTGTCACGTCGTTGCGCAGCGCGCCAAGCTGGTGGCTGAGCAGTCCGGTGGTCTGCGTGCTGCGGTAGTCTCGCCACACCAGGAAGTTCGTCGGCGTGCCCCAGCCCGACTGGCCGGCCGGCGCCCCGATCGTCCGCACCCGCATCCGGTGGGGCGCGCACCGTCGGTGGGCAGCCCCACGAACGGGTCCGGTCGTACCGGATTGCTTGGATGTTGAAGGCGCGCGGCGCGGGGATCGCGTACCAGAGGAACGGGTTGGACCAGCCGCCGGTGTAGATGTACGGGTACGGCACGGAGATGCCGGCGATATGGTCGTCGAGCAGCACCTGCGCCTTTCGGTACGGCCCGTCGGCCGAGGTGCCGCAGGAGTAGCCGGCGTCAGGTGACGTGGTGCCGTACCAAACTCCTCGCAGCCGGCGTCGGCCTGCCGACAGAGAGTAATTGGCAGTCGATCAGCTACCGCCGGTCTCGCGGCCGAGATTGGGGGAGCAGATTGGGAGCAGCCGGTTGCACTGAACGGCGTTGAACAACGGCCAACGGCACTGAACGGCACTGAACTACACCCCTCACGCCCTGCGGGTCCTCGTTTTCGCAGGTCAGAGTCGCTGCGGCGTCCTGTTTCACACAACTGCACTCAACGGCAGCGAACAGCAGTCAACGGCACTCAATATCGCCTGGTGGGGGAGTGTTCGCAGGTCAGGCCGGTAAAGGGCTTGTGGGGGCTCGTACCTTACAGGTGGGTGCAGATTGGGTGCAGGTTGTCGAAGTGGTCACCGCACCCGAAGTGCTCACCCATGCCGGGAAGAGCGGATGGCTTCACCTGCGGCGATGTGGGCGAGCGCCTGGCGTGACCTCCCAGAGAACGCCGAAGTGGTCATCTCCGGTTGCTCCCCGCCTGCCTGCTGTCGGCTTCTTCGTCCTGGGCTCGCTGACGCCAGTCGCCGGGACGATCCTACATCGACGTTCGGCTCTAGATCCGCGACGGCGGAGTTGGTAGGGATTCCGGCAGTTGAGACTCGAATCCCACTGGCAGCCATCTGACCAGGGCTTCCTGAGCGGTGACCTCTTCGGCGCGCCCGGAAGCGTCAGCACCGGCGGCTCCGCTTCATAGGCCGACGTCCGCTCATGCCGAGATCAGTGCATTGTCTGCTGCGGAACATCTGGCCAGTCGGCCACGATGACCAATGGGACTGAGCCTGGCGACCGGTAGTCGTCCCCAGGAAGGTACTCGATGTGCTGATGGCGGTGGACTGCCCGGTCATCGGCGGTCTCGGCTTGCTCGGCCACACCATCGAGTGCATCCCAGATGATGTCGAGATACTCGCGGCCACCGGAGAAATGCAGCGTGGTCTCGCCTTGCAGACTGACAAGCAGTGGGCCGGTGGTCCTCTCCTGGGCGACGACCCCGCCCGTGATCGCTACCTCGAAATGCCCAGCATGTTGCCGTAGCAGCCGGCCGAGGGCACGGAGGGCAGCTGGCGGGCCGGCAAGCTCCAGCTCGCCGTCGCTGACGGAAAGACGGCAGCTCTGGTGATCATCCATCGGCGCATCATCCCTCAACTCGCCGCCCCTCATCCGCCGTCCGGATCTGCCGCCGAGCGGGCCTGGGCTGGCCGGTGTCACTTACCATCCGTAGCGGTTCCGCCAGCGGAACGGCCTGCCTGCCGAGGTCGAGGGCTCCAAGTTTCAAGACCCTTCCAAGGGTCCGAAGGCGTAAGGTCGCTGCCGTGGATCAGTGGCTTTCGGTGCTCGACGACCTTCTCGTGAGGCAGTTGCCGGCTGACGCTGACGTGCATCACGTCGATCTGCGGGTGAGCGAGGACTTCTGGGACTGCCAGACTCGCGATGAGATCTACGAACCTCGTTGCGCCGAGTTCGAGGCGGACCGTGATCGCTTTGCGCAGGCCATCACCATCCGGTATGGGTCGCCGCAGCCGAAAGATCTCATGCCGTACGTCTCTGGCAATCCGCCGCATGACGAGCCAGGCAGCTTGCTCTTCGACTACTTGGCCGGCTGGTTCTGCGAGGTCGACGTCTGGCAGGTTGGCGACCGCGGCATCATCGTCGAGGTCGGCCACTACGACAAAGAGCTGCCGCTGCAGCTCATGCTCGTCGTAGGCGATATTGGGGACGGTCGGACAACCGTGCTGTAGCAGCATCCGAATCTGCCGCAAGGCGGTCGTCGCTGAAGGTATCCGTATCGCGGGTGCCTGCATCCGATGTGTAGCGAGGAGTAAATTTCGAGGGCGGCGATGATCTACGGTCTGAGAAGCTCTCGAGCGTGGCCGTTACGCAGCAGTTGGCACGACTCTCGCCTGGGCAGCTCGCCACGTGCCGCAGCTCGGCCGAGGAGCTGGACAAGCTCTGTTCGTTCGCGCTGCTCCCCTTCACGGAGTACCTGGACCTCGATTGGGCACCGGCTCCGCTCATCCGCGTGTTCGAACTGGCGCAGGTCAGCACGCCGATCGCCGCAGCGTTGCGGCGCGGGCTCAACGGCGACGTAGAGATCAATCCGGCCTTCCGCGACCGCCGGGACACGGTGTGGGAGCATCCCGTGACGGCGCTCGAACCTGCCATCGTCGCTGATGTTGCCGCGTTACTCGGACAGGTCGACCCGGGGGCGGTGCTGGCCGCCCTGCCGGAAGACGCCGCGGCGGCACTGCTGTGCATCGGAATGCGTCAGTTCGACGGACACCCACGGCCGTACCTGCAACGGCATCTCGCCGCGCTGCGCGACTTCTACGCACATGCGGCGCATCGGCGGCTGGCGGTTGCCCTCTGGTGGGACTGAACCGCACCGAATCCTCGGCGCACCCTCAACTGCCGCTGAGCATGCACGCCGGCGTCGGCCGGTCCGTCACCGATCATGTGCGGGCACCGGTAGGTACGGCGCCGTCGAGTGCACGACCGAGCCGAGATCGCGCGGCGGTGTAGTCACTCACCTCGTGGAGTCGGCACGTGTTACGGCAGCTGTGGATGGACGAGCGAGATATCCCCATGTTCAGGTGGGTGACATCGAGTTCAATAGCGCCGTGATCACGATGCAGGCGGTCATCGAAGTCCCCGCGCTCACCAACGACCCGGCGCCGCCATGGCCGGTGGCCCAGACCGCACCTTGGTCATGGCTGCCACTCAACGCCGCCTGCACCGATGAGGAAATCGGACTGTTCGTGGCCGCTCTGGCTGCTCGGATCGAGGTGCCGCCTCCTAGCGACCGCGATGAGGTCGTGGACGCCCTGCTCGCCGAGGAACCATTAATCATCGCCGGCGGCCTGCAGGTGGGTGACCCCAGCACCGGAAGGGTCGTGGTGCCGGGCTGTTGCGCCGGACTGGAGGACTGGCGGGACTGGGCGCAGGCCCTTGCTGGCGACTCGCCATGGCTGGGCCACGACCCGGGCCCTGAGATCGAGGCGGTTGGCGATGACCTGCGGGTGTGGCAAGACCGCGGCCCGGACCGTCATCGCGGCCGCTGGGCCGGGCTCCATGTCGACCTCCCGCGTCATGCGCTGCCGCAGCTGCTGAAGGGCGTGCAGCGTGACCTCGTCGGCTTCCTGGACGCCTTGGCCAGATGGGCTGATCGGGCCGACCTGGGCCGGCAAGGGACCGCCTTGGTGAGGGCGATCGACCATAGCTTCACGATCACCGCACCACGGGACTCGCCGGAGGGTTAGTGGACCGTCCACGGGCCGGTTTCGACTTGCGCAGTGCTGACATCAACATCGACACATGCCAGCACCCGCTTCCGCCGCCGATCGGTCGGCGGTTACGCGTGGCCAGACACCGCGTCGATCTGGGCGCCGGTAGGCCAGGGCCTCTTTCGATGGTTAAGCTGCGGCGGTGGCAGAGTTGCCGGGGACATGGAGCGTCCCGGTGGTACGAGCAGACTTCACCGATGACGCCGTCTGGAATCAGATCAGGATGCGGATCGCGGAGCCGACCGAGGAGGGCTTCGGCGCGGACGTGGATTTCGTTGAGGACCGCGCGTGGGACGGCCTGGATGAGGCATCGATCGTAGCCAGCTACCCACCGAGCTACCCGCACGAGTACCGGCACCTGAGGTTCCCCCGGTAGGTCGGAGGATTCGGCAAATCGGGGGAACCTCACTGGCGCCAGGTGACCAACCCCGGCGAGGCGGGGAGCCCTTCAAGGAGATCATCGGTGAGTGAGCACAGCCTGACCGTTGTTCGGCTGGACAGCGCTTCGTCCGCGGAACGGGAGGAGGCCATCGCTGGTGTGCGGGACCTTCTGCTTGCCCGCGGGGTGATTCTGCACAGCGACCGTCGTGATGCTTTGTGGCAGCCAAGCGAATGGAAGCCCGGTCCCGGAGCGCGCAGCGCGATGGTCGAGCTGGTCGACTGGTTTGACGGCTTCCTCGATACGGCCAACAACGGCGTCGACATCTGCGGCGACCGCGATGCCTACCATCCGGTGGAGAACGATGAGCCGCCGCGATGCCCTCACTGTTCGGCCGGCGCTCCGATGGCCTACACCGAGTCCTACGGCGACTGGCTGCACGAGTGGTTGACCGCCGGCCGGGAGCCAGTGTTCGGGTGCGATCAGTGTGGCTGGAGCGGGTTGGTGGGGGACTGGGGCGGGCAGTTCGGCGTCCTGATCGGAGCACCCGCTGTGACGTTCTACAACTGGCCGCCGCTCTCACCGGCGTTCACCGCAGACATCCGCGGTGCCCTCGGCGGTCGCACCGGCGTTGTAGCCAGCCACTGGTGACGTAACCCGACGCCCTCACGGGTGGACATCGTCGGCTGCGAATCATCACTGCGACGGCTCCCCCCAATGAGGCCCGTCCAGTCATCGCTGGACGCGCCCGCAGCCAGCTCCGTGAGCTGGCAGACTTATGCCCTCGGGAAGCGGTCTGGGAGCTGCGGGATGCGTGACGCCGAGGCAGTGAACACTGTCCGGTCTCAGGGGGGTCACTTCAACCGGCGGCAGGGACCGCATTGCAGCAGCTGGCCTGACACCGGCACATCCGGCAACCGCACCGGTGCCGGCGTGGGCGTGGGCGGCAGTAGACCGTGTCCGCCGGTCAGCCGCCGGCGGCGTCGTGCCGAGACTAGGGGAGCGGGATGGGAGCAGACGGGTGCACTGAACGGCGTCGAACAGCGTTTATCGGCCCTGAACGGCATCCAACTGCACCCACCCCGACCTGCACATTCTCGTTTCCGCAGGTCAGAGTCGGTGCAGCGTCCTGCTTCACAAGGAGTGCTCCGCGATTTTGCGCACCAGTCGACAGCACTCTATGTCCCCTGGCAGGGGAGTGTGCGCAGGTCACGGCGGTAAGGAGCTGCTGAATCACCTGGCCTTGCAAGTGGGAGCAGATTGGGTGCAGGTTGGCGAAGTGGTCACCGCGCCCGAAGTGCTCACCGACACCGGGCAGAGCCGAGGGCTCTGACCTGCGGTGATGTGGGCAAGCGGTCCGGCGTGACCTCCCAGAGAACTCCGAAGTGGTCAGGGGTAGCTGCTCCCCGCCTGGATCATGCCGACTGTCGTCCTCGGTCCCGCTGATGCGGTTCCCGGGCGTCATGTCGTATCGACATGCGCCTCTGAATGCCGTCCTGGTGGCGCTGGTAAGGCTCGTGGGAGCTGAGACTCGAATCCCACCAGCAACGCGCTGACCTGCGCTTCCTGGGCGGTGACCTCTTCGGCGTTTCCGAATGCATCAGCCTCGAAAACCCGCTCCACAGAGTCGGGGACGTCTACTCACGCCGAGAAGCGTTCACCTCGAGGGCTGTAGGTCGGCGTACGCTGACCAGGTAGGTGCGGTGCGATGGCGCTTGAGGGAGATGCGGGATGGTTGAGCGCGTGACTGCCGACCGGCTGATCCTCGTCAACGTGGTGGGTCGCTGGTTCTACCTGCGGCAGCCGACTTTCATCGGCACCGGGCAGAGCTACTGGATCGATCACGAGACCAGCGAGCTGTGCGTCGACCGTGGTGCTGCCCGCGTTACCCGGCATGCTCGCGTAACCCGGCACGCAGGTTGGATGTGTCGGTAGCTGAGATTCAGGGCTCGATAAGTGTCCGGATCCGCCACGGACGAAGAACGACTGTATGTGACGGCGTAGCTGGATCGATCAGCTCGCCGGAGGGCCTTTGTCGTAGCCGACGTCTGAGCAACCCGACGCGACGCGGACCCGGTAACCCCAGCGCCTCAGGACAAGCGCGATTCTCGTGGCACCGCCCGGGTTGGCGGAATGGACGACGACCACGCCGATGTTGAAGGGGCGGTCGTCGAAGGCGGCCTGTTCCAGGACCTCTATCACCGGCCAGATGGTGTCGTCGCCGCCCAGGTCGTGGTCCAGCCACAGCTCGTCCAGCCGACCATCCCGGTAGCGGGTAAGAAGCTCGACTCCGGCAGCGCTCGTACGGGCCACCTCCGCGCGGCGGCCATCGACGAATGACCGAAGGTCATCGATCAGAGCGATCGCTGGTCGGGCGTCCACCCGGTCATGATGCGCGGGCGCCGCCACGCGTCGCCATCCGGTTTCGCCGGCGAAGCAGGCTCCGAGAGCTGTCGGGGGGGGGTGTTGCGGTGATCCAGGCCGGCGGCGAAGCCGCGGATTCGGGGCATCCGGCGTGGCGGGCGCGGTTGATTCAGGTGTCGAGGTGCTGCTCGGTGCCCTGGTGGCGAACCAGCCCGGCGGACCCGCGGGCGAGGCCGGCGACGGTATCCAGGTCCGATGAAGTGGCGGGCCGGACAGCGCCCCGCTCCCCAGGGGGGCGGGGTCGGCGGCATACGGGGACGGGCGGATGAGCCGATCTTGTGGCAGTAGCCATCGGCCAGCCTGGAAGGATGTGAGCGTGACAGGTGCGAGTACTGCGGTAGACAGGCTGGCGGCGTTGGTTGGCTGGAGTGGCAGGTCTCCGTACGACCCGGACTGGTCGTCGTTGCAGGCTGCCTTCGGTCACCAGTTCCCCACGGACTTTCGGCAGTACGTGGAGCGGTTCCCTCCGGGCGCTTTCGACTTCGTGCAGGTGTTCCACCCATGCGAGAGCGAATACCGCGAGGACGCGGCTTACTACGTCGACGTACTTCTATGGCGGACCAATCCGGCCAACGGTATCGAGGATTACTACAGGTTCGGCAACAAGCCGGGCGAACTGTTCGCTTGGGGGACGGTCAACGGCGAGCTGGAGCTTTGCTGGGAATTGTCCAGTAAGCCCGCCGACACGTGGACGTGCGTGGTGGCAGACATTCGCGGCCGGACCGGAGAAAGCTATCCAGGCGGCATGTTGGACCTACTGCTGGATGCTCTGGGCGGCACCGGAAGGGTCAGCTTACTGGACTATCTCCGCGAGGTTCTGCCAACTACCTTCGAGCCGTACTCCTGAGATGGGACGGGGTCGGAGGAGGAATCAGCGGTGAGTGAGCACAGCGTGGCCGTGGTCCGGCTGGCTAGCGCCTCGTCGGCGGAGCGCGAGGAGATCCTCGTCGGCGTGCAGGACCTCCTCCTTGCCCGCGGAGTGATTGTCCGCAACGACCCGAACGTCGTCCTGAATGTGACCACTGGTTAAGAAGGCTTAAGGGGGTGTCTCAGTTGGTGATTTTTGCGAGTCGGCGGTGGCAGATGAGGATGGCGGCGAGGTCGGCGAAGGCTTGGAAGTGCTCGGCTTTGCGT
>NZ_VISW01000037.1:0-25583 GCF_007827635.1 Micromonospora sp. CNZ296 | reverse complement strand
ACCGACCAGAAGCACCGCTACCAGCGGAACCCCCAGCCGGGGCATTTCGTTCAACCACCCGCCGCTCTCGCGCCGGGCACTTTTACTACGTTACCTCACCGTCTCTGCCGTGTCAAACCGTGTGTCCCGGTCTGTCACGCTTCGTACGGGTTGGCGCCGCTGAGCACGCGCAGCAGTCACCTGCTGCGATGATCATCGGATTTGGCAGGCCGGCCGCTGCGGTTTCCCGCAAGCTCGCCCGGTGCCCTGCCGGTCGACAACCTTACCCGGTCGGTTCCGCTCCGCCAAATCCGCCCTGCGGCGTTTCGGCGGGCCTCGCCCGGACCGCGTCCTCGCAAGGCCGAAAGCCTCGGTCGGACCCGGTGCCAGCCCTGTTCGGTGCTCCCGGGCTTTCGTCCCGTTTGCCCCGTTCCGCGCTGGCAGAGAGAAAGCTACGCGTCTGCGGGTTTGAACGTCAAATCGAGGGGTAGCGGCGCGCGTCACACCCGTCCACAAGCGCCCGCGATCAAGGAGTTCCGTCACGAACGGCGTCCCCAGCGGACACAAACTCCTTGATCACCGGGGCGACGGCGGGGCGGAGGGCGAGGAGGGGGACGGACGGCGGGCGGCCCGGTAGGCGCGGATGCCCAGGAGTCCCACAGTCGTACCGATGGCCAGGGACGCGGCGATCAGCAGGGCGTGCACCCACAGGAAGCCGGTCGGGCTGCCCTCGCCGACGACGCCGGCCGACCAGGCGCGCTCGTCGTTCCAGATGGCGACCGCGAACCTCGGCCAGATCGCCCACGTCCAGACGCCGACGGCGACCAGGAACAGCGACCAACCACGTGACAGGACCATGGTCGGCCAGTATGCCAGCGCGCCGTCCGCCCAGGTCAGGCCAGCGGTCGGCGCAGTACGCGTTTCCGCTCCCGCCGCCGGGGCACTGTTCTGTCGAGCCGATTCGACGGAGGTGCCACCGATGCAGCCGTTCAACCCGTGGACCTGGCGGGATCCGGCCGCCCTGGCCGGAGGGTACGACCAGACCCGGCCCGGAGACGTGCCGGAACAGCGCGCCGGCGAGGCGGACGACGGCCTGGACGCCCCCGGCCCGGGTACGCCGATCGACCTCACCGGCTACCGGGTGGAGGCGACGGACGGGCGGATCGGCTCCATCGACGAGGCGAGCGAGGATGCGGACGCGCGGTACCTGGTGGTGGACACCGGTCCGTGGATCTTCGGCAAGAAGGTGCTGCTGCCGGCCGGCACGGTGGCGCAGGTCGACCACCTGGAGCGCGTCGTGCACGTGGACCGCACCCGGGAGCAGGTGAAGGAGTCGCCGGCGTTCGACAGGGACCACTTCGCCCACCCCGAGTACCGGGATCGGGTCGGCAGCTACTACACGGAGAGCTATCGACAGCAGTAAGCGCGGCAGGAGGCAGCGGCGCAGGCCGGTGAGCGGTTACCGTGTCAGTCATGGTCCGGCCGCGCAGCTGCCTCCCGGAGACCCGCAGCGGTCTCCCGGGCCACGCTGTCGACGGCCGGGAGCAGATCCTCGACGTACTCCGTGCCGGCGGACTCCGTTTCCGCGCCGGCGGGCGATGGCGGCGCTCGTTCTGACGAGCCCGCTTTACCGACCTGGGTGACACCCGGGTCGCGTCTCCCCGCCAGCGAACGGCACGAAAGGCGTACGACCATGTCCTCTGCACGCATGCTCACCGGTGACCGCCCGACCGGGCGGCTGCACCTCGGCCACTACGTGGGCAGCATCGCCAACCGGGTGCGGCTGCACCAGCGCTACGAGAGCTTCTTCATCATCGCCGACCTGCACATGCTCACCACCCGCAACAGCCGCGCGGACATCGAGCAGGTCGCCCACAACGCCCGCGAGATGGTCACCGACATCCTCGCCGCCGGGGTGGAGCCGGAACGGGCGACGTTCTACCTCCAGTCCGCGATCCCCGAGGTCGGCGACCTGAACACGCTGTTCCAGAACCTCATCACTGTGCCCCGGCTGGAACGGGTGCCGTCGTTGAAGGAGATGACCCGGGACGCCGGCAAGGACGAGATGCCGTACGGCCTGCTCGGCTACCCGGTGCTCCAGGCCGCCGACATCCTCTGCGTCAAGGGCCAGGTCGTGCCGGTCGGAAAGGACAACGCCGCGCACGTCGAGGTGACCCGGGAGATCGCCCGCCGGTTCAACCACCTCTACGGCGAGGTCTTCCCGGTGCCCGACATGCTCATGTCGGAGACGCCCACGCTGGTCGGGACTGACGGCGCCGGGAAGATGAGCAAGAGCAAGGGGAACGCGATCGCGCTCTCCGACGACGCGGCGACGGTGCGCCGCAAGGTGATGGGGATGTACACCGACCCGAATCGGGTCCGCGCCGACGTGCCCGGCACCGTCGAGGGGAACCCGGTCTTCGAGTACCACGACATCTTCAATCCGGACCGGGCGCAGGTGGCCGACCTCAAGGCCCGCTACCGGGCCGGCCGGGTCGGTGATGTGGAGGTCAAGGAGGCGCTGGCGACGGCGCTCAACCGGTTCCTGGACCCGATCCGGGAGCGCCGGGCCCGCTTCGAGGCGCAGCCCGGCCTGGTCGACGAGCTGATCGTCACCGGCACTGAGCGGACCCGCGAGCAGGTGCGCCGCACGCTCGTCGAGGTCCGCCGGGCGATGGGCCTGAGCAGCGCGTACACCCAGGTGCGGCGCCGGGCCGAGCGCTACCGCAAGGCCGTCGCCACCTCGGCCTGACCACGAGCCGGTCCGGGGTACGCGCTTGCGCCGACCCCGGACCGGCCGGTTACGCTGCCGACATGGCCAGCTCGCACGCGTACCCGATGACGTCCTCCGACGTCCGGCTCGGCGCGCTGCGACGCCGGCGGTCCCGCGACCGCCTGCGCTGAGCCTTCCCCTCCTGCGACCGGCGGATCGAGCCGCCGGTCGTCATCGATCGTCCTCGCTCCGCCGTCGCGTTCCCGTCAGGTGATCCGCGCGGCGGATCCACAGCGAGATCGGCGTACTCATGGATCTTGAAAGGTTGCTCACCGACCGGCTGGCGCCGGCGTTCGCGGCGGTGGCCGGCGTGCCGGTGGACCCGGCCGTGCGGCGCTCGCAGCACGCGGACTTCCAGTCCGACGCGGCGTTGGGCCTGGCCCGGCGGCTCGGCCGGCCGCCGCGGGAGATCGCCGCGGAGGTACGGGAGCGCGCCGCGCTGGCCGACGTCTGCGCGGCGGTCGAGGTGTCCGGCCCGGGTTTCCTGAACCTGACGGTGGCCGGGCACGCGCTCGGCGGGCTGGTGTCCGCGCTGGCCGCCGACCCGCGGCTCGGCGTGCCAGTGGTGGCCGAGCCGGAGACGGTGGTGGTCGACTACTCGGGGCCGAACGTGGCGAAGGAGATGCACGTCGGGCACCTGCGGTCGACTGTGATCGGGGACGCGGCGGCGCGGATGCTGGAGTGGCTCGGGCACCGGGTGCTGCGCGCCAACCACCTCGGCGACTGGGGCACACCGTTCGGCATGCTGATCGAGCACCTGCTCGACCTGGGCGAGGCCGGGGCGGCGCAGGAGCTGTCAATGGGTGACCTGGACGGGTTCTACAAGGCGGCGCGGGCGAAGTTCGACGACGACGAGGCGTTCCGGGAGCGGTCGCGGCAGCGGGTGGTGGCGTTGCAGGGCGGTGACCCGGCGACGCTGCGGCTGTGGCGGTTGCTGGTGACGCAGTCGGAGGGCTACTTCCTGACCGTGTACGACCTGCTCGACGTGACCCTGACCGGCGACGACTTCCGGGGCGAGAGCAGCTACCACGACCAGCTCGCGCCGACTGTCGAGGAGCTGGACCGGCTCGGGCTGCTGCGGCGCAGCGACGGCGCGGACTGCGTGTTCCCGCCCGGTTCGGTGGGCCGTGACGGCGAGCCGTTGCCGCTGATCGTGCGCAAGTCCGACGGCGGGTACGGCTACCCGGCCACCGATCTGGCCGCGCTGCGGCACCGGACCGGCGCGCTCGGCGCGACCCGGCTGCTCTACGTGGTCGGGCTTCCGCAGCGGCGGCACTTCGAGATGGTGTTCGCGGTCGCCGCGCAGGCCGGCTGGCTCACCGCACCGGCGCGGGCCGAGCACGTCGGGTTCGGCTCGATCCTCGGCCCGGACGGGCGGATGCTGCGCAGCCGGGCCGGCGGGTCGGTGAAGCTGGCCGGGCTGCTCACCGAGGCGGTCCAGCGGGCCACCGCGCTGGCCCGGGAGCGCAATCCGGAGCTGGGCGAGTCGGAGGCCGCCGAGGTGGGGCGCGCGGTGGGCGTCGGCGCGATCAAGTACGCCGACCTGTCCGGGGACCGGCACAAGGACTACGTGCTGGACTGGGAGCGGATGCTGTCACTGGACGGGAACACCGCGCCGTACCTCCAGTACGCGTACTCCCGGGTCAGGTCGATCTTCCGGCGGGCCGGCGCGGCGGCGCGGCCGGACGCGGAGGTCTCGCTCGCCGAGCCGGCCGAGCGGGCGCTCGCCATGGAGCTGGTCGGCTTCGCCGCGGTGGTCGAGGAGGTGGCGGGTGGGTTGGAGTTCCACCGGCTGACCGCCTACCTGCACCGGCTGGCGGTCGCGTTCAGCGCGTTCTACGAGCGCTGCCCGGTGCTGCGGGCCGAGGGGCCGGTGCGGGAGAGCCGGCTCGTGTTGTGCGACCTGACCGGGCGGGTGCTGCGGCAGGGCCTGGACCTGCTCGGCATCCGTACCCCGGAACGGCTGTGAGGCCGAGGGGTCACCGGCAATCCATGCAGCGGCTAGCGTGACGCATCGATCGAACGCAAGGGAGGCGACCATGGCGGATCGGCGCGCGGTACTCGCACCGGGACAGGGCTACGACACCCGGGGACCGCTCTTCGTCTACATCGGGGAGGCGCTGCGCCGGCTCGGTTTCGAGGTGCACGAGGTGACCTGGCGGTCGCTGGGCGAGCTGCGGCTCGACAGCGCGCCGGAGTGGGTCGCCGAGCAGCTGGATCCGGTTCTCGACGCCGGGGTGGATCTGCTCGTGGGCAAGTCGCTCGGCAGTTTCGCCGCGCCGCTCGCCGCCGACCGGGGCATCCCGGCGGTGTGGCTGACGCCGCTGCTGACCGACCCCGCGGTACGGGAGCCGCTGGGCCGGGCCACCGCGCCATTCCTGCTGGCCGGCGGCACCGGCGACCGGTTCTGGGACGGTGCGGTGGCGCGCCGGCTGACCCCGTACGTGGTGGAGGTCGCCGACGCCGACCACTCGATGATGGTGCCCGGGCCGCTGGCGGCCTCGGCCGAGGCGCTCGGGCGGGTCTGCACGGCGGTGGAGGAGTTCGCCGCCGGCCGCTGACGGGTCAGCGGCGACTCCGCCGCGTCCACACCACCGCCACCACTGCCGCGATGAGCGGCAGTAGGCAGCAGAGCGTCAGGACGAACAGGTGCCACGGCTTGATCGCTCCCATGGGGCGAACGATAGGCGTCGCTGTCCACAGCCGCTACGCGGAGGCTCGGGCGGCCTTGCCGTCCAGCCACAGCGTGTCGCTGTCGTCGCGGTGGGAGCCGGTGGAGCCGACGTGCTTGGCGCTGATCCTCGGCCCGTTCTTGATCACGTGAATCAGAGCCATCGCGTGTCCCCGGCCGAGGCCGTACTCGTCCTTCAGCCAGGCCACGATCACGCCCGCCTTGACGTCGGCCGCGTCGTAGCCGCGCTCCTTGGCCTCGTCGACCAGGACGCGCGGGGTCTTGCCGGTCTTGTCCTCGATCGCGTCGAGGTACGCCTGGAAGGACATCTGCCCAACCCTTCGCTCGGGAGGTGGTGACGACCTCCACACTCCCGGGCGGGACGGTGCCGATCAACGACTGACCGGGCCACCGTCGTTGCCTCCAGGGCAACGATCGCCGTCGGGCGAGAGGCCGGAGAGCCCGGCCCGCGTGGTCGCGGGGCCGGGCTCTCCGGATCTCGGGGTACGCGCTCAGCGCTGGAGGGTGAGTAGTCCGGGTCGGTAGGGCAGGAGGCCGTAGTCGCCGCCGGAGTTGGGGGAGCGGCCTTGGTAGAGCAGTTGGAGGTTGCAGGGGTCGACGGTGAAGGTCTGGTCGGCGGTGGTGCGGATGAGTTCGCCGTGGCTGATGTCGTTGGTCCAGGTGGCGCCGCTGTTGGCCTTGCCGGCGAACGGGTTGGACTCGGTGGCGGCCTGCGGCGTCCAGGATCCGTTGAGGCTGGTGGCGGTGAAGGAGCGGAAGTAGCGGCCCTGGGAGCCGATCGCCTCGACGATCATCAGGTAGCGGGTCTGGCCCTGGAGCTTGTAGACCTGCACGGCTTCGAACAGGTTGTTCGTCGAGTCCGACATGATGGTGGTGTAGGTGGAGCCGAAGCTGCCGGGGAAGTTGCCCAGGGGCATGCTGGAGCGGTAGATCTTGCCGTTGTCACCGGCGAAAAACAGGTACATGTTCTGGTCGTCGGCGATCAGGGTCTGGTCGATCGGGCCGGTGCCGGAACCGGAGATGCTGCCGGTGAACAGCGGCTGCGCCGACGACCACCCGTTCGGGTTGGTCGGGTTGGTCGAGGTGCGGTAGGAGAACGCGGTCGGTCCCCACTGGTAGGCCAGCACCCAGATGTTGCGCGGCGCGAAGTAGAACAGGGTGGGTGCCACAGTGCCCGACGACATCGCGTTCTGGCTGGCCGAGGCCATCTGCGACCAGTTCGAGAACAGGCCGAAGTTCATCGACCCCCACGACGAGCCGGTGTCGTGCGTCGTCGCGTACACCAGATGCTGCCCGTTGTACGGCACCACAGTGAAGTCCTTCAACGACACCCAGCCCGAGCGCGGCTGCGCCAACGCGCCCGTCGAGGACCACCGGTACGACGACGGCAGGTTGCACGTGCCACCCGGCGGCGGCGTCGTCGGAGGCGGCGTGGTGGGGTTGCCGCCGCCACCGTCCACCCGTACGAGCTGCCACTGCTGGTTGGCGCCGTTCCAGTCGTCGTACTGGACGATGTTTCCGCCGTCGGCGGTCGAGGCGCCCTGCACCTCCACCACCTTGTTGCTGTGGCGGCTGATCAGCCGGACGTAGCCGCTGTCGGAGTCGGCCAGCCGGAACTGCTGGTTGGTCCCGTTGAGGTCGGACCACTGCACGATGCTGCCGCCGTTGGCGGTCGACCAGTTGTAGACGTCGAGCACCTTGCCGGACAGCCGGGACTTCAGCCGGTAGTAGCCGCCGCCGGAGTCGACGAACTGCCACTGCTGCTGGTTGCCGTTGTTGCGCGACCACTGCACGATCCGCGCGCCGTCGTTGGTGGCCAGGTTGTAGACGTCGAGCGCCTTGCCGCTGTTGCGGTTCACAAGGACGTACCAGGCGTTCGTGTCGACGCTCGCGGCGGCGGCGGGCGCGGACACGACCGCCACGGCGCCGGCGCCGACGAGTACCGCGGCCGCACCCGTCGCGACGACGCGCGGCAGCCATCCGCGCCGTCGTGGCGGCGACACAGTCGATGGGGACCTACCGAATGCGAACATGTTCCTCCTTCAGATCAGACGTTTGTGAGCGCTAACAATTCGTCGAAGCGCACTGATCCCACACCCGGCCTGCCACGTGGCCATCCGCGCCCGCCCGGTGAGCCGCCGAAGGCGCCGCCCTGTGCCATCGACTGTGAGCGATAACACGTCGTTCGTCAAGTCGTAACAGTCGATGGACGACGGGCGCGTGACGCCGTGGGGCCATGTCAGCTTCTCGACCCAGCACTACCGCCGCCCTCAGCGCGGCCCGACAGTGCACACGGCTGGAGGGGTGGTGGGGGAGTTGGGACAGCCGGCGAACGAATCCGTCATGATCCGGGACTGGTTCAGCGTGCCGCGGGTGTCCGCCGAGGACCGGGCCGCGGTCTTCGGCGCACGCACCCAGGATCCACGGGTGGAGTTCGTCGCGCTGACGGTCAAGTACTGGATGGACGCGCACGCCACGCGGTCGATGACCCGCGAGCGGGTGCTGGCCGCGATGACCGGCCGCATCACCCCGGACAACGTCTGGGACCTGGTCTCGATGCTCGCGAAGCTCCGGCTGGCCGAGGCGTTCTTCGACCTGGCCGCCTCCGACGTCGACTCCGACGGCGCGTTCCGCCACTACCTGCTCGGCCTCGATCCGGCGCTGCTCGACGCGATGCGGCACTACGCGGCCTGGAACGGGATCAACCCGAAGCTGTTCCTGGACGGCTTCGCGGTCGGCGTCGGGGAGTCCGTCGCGACGGTGGTGGTCGACCTCGGCAAGCTCGTGCAGTTGATCGGCCGTCTCCAGCAGGAGCAGTTCATCACGCTCATCGTGCTCACAGTCGACCCCCGCGCCGGTGTGCAGCGCCTCGCCGACCAGGCCACAGTCGTACGCCAGGCGCTGGCCGGCATCGTCGCCGCGCTGGACCCGACGACGGTTCCGGAACGGCTGCTGGCGCTGTGGCGCGGCTGGGCCGCCCAGTTCGCCCGGCACCTGGACGACCTCGACCCGTTCGCCGCCGGCCGCCTGCTCGGCCGGGTCGCCGGCGACCTCTACCAGGTGCTCACCGGCCTGGTGCAGCTCGCCCGGCTGCTCGGCGGCGTCGCGGTGCGCGCCGCCGTCCGGTATGTACCGCTGCTGCTCGCGGGCGCCCGGGAGGCGCGCCTGCTGACCGCGCAGACGGCCGCGCTGCTGGTGGCGATCGGCCGGGCGGCGATCGTCGCCACGCCTCAGGTGGGCCTCGCGATGCTGCGGACGCTCTTCCCCCCGAAGGTGCTCGACGCGCTGTTCCGGCAGGGCCGGGCGCTGCTCGTCGACGCCGAACTCACACTGACCGTGTTCAACCAGGCGGCGCACGCCGAGGCGTTCGCCGGCGCCGGTGCGGGCACCCGGCTCGGCGCGCTGGTGAGCCTCGACGGCCGGCCCGTGCTGATGGCGAGCATGTCGGAGACGGTTTCGTCGGCCGGCCGCGCCGCGACCCGCGCCGAGCTGACCGAGGCGCTCGACGAGATCATCAAGCGGGTCGAGGACCTGCGCGAGCTGAAACCGCCGAAGACACCCCGGGACATCCGGGCCGCCACCGTGCGCGCCGCCATCGCCCGGCAACTGGAGCAGCGGCTGACCACCGCGTTCAACAGGGCGCTCCAGACCGTCGCATACGAGGAGTTCCGCGCGCTGCGCAAGGCCGGGCAGGCGCAACCGTGGCGGCTCGGCCAGCAGGTGCACCGGCGGATGGCGGCCGAGGTCACGCAGCTCGTCGGCCGGTCGCCCGGCCTGGAGCCGTTCGCGGAGAAGTCGCTGGCGACAGTGGTCGAGGCGGTCCGCGCGGCCCACCCGGAGCTGGCGCCCGCGCTGCGCGGCTCCGAGGCGGTGCTGCGCCAGACGGTCGCGCAGATGCTGCTCGGCCACCCGGACCGGGATCTGCTGCTGCGGCTCGTCGGGTTCACCGGCAACCCGGCCGCGACCGGCGCGGAGAAGGCGCTCGCCACCCACCTCGCCGAACGGTTCCGGTGGAAGGCGTCCACCACGGTCGGTGACCTCCGCTCCGACCTGCTGCTCGTCGACCCCGAGGCGGCCCGCGTCACGAACGTCGACTGGACGTCCTCGACGAAGCTGGAGCGCTTCGAGAAGACCTGGGGAACCGTCGCCGACGACCTCGGGGAGACGTTCGACGGTCGCTGGGAGGCGATCGCGGAGGCGTACCAGCGAGCCGCGAAGGGCGGCGTCCCGGCGGAGGTCGTCGCCGGCCTCGAAGAGCTGACCACACACGCCGTACGCGAGACGGTCCTCCGTCAGGCCGCCCTCAGCCAGTTGTTCCCCGGATTCTTCGTCACCTCGCACGAGATGACGTACCGAGGGCTGCAATCCCTGTTCGAACTGCCGCTGTAGAGGAGCACCGATGGGCAGAGTCGTCGTCGCCGACGCCGATCCGGCGACGCTTGGTTTCAGCACCGCGCATTCCGACCGGTACGTCTACTCCAACTACTTCGTACCGGTCCGGCTCACCTTCGGCGGTGGCGAGACGCCCATCCTGCCGTTCTACGTCAAGCAGGCGCTGATCGAGGCGATCCGCTACGGCGGGCTCGACGGCGACCGGCTGCCGCACCTGCTCAAGGAACTCGGCCTGTACGACCTGTGGAAGGCCAACGAGATGGACGCCGCCACCGAGGCGCTGCCCGGCGCCGACTCGGGCATGTCGTACCGGGAGCCGCCGGCGCGACGCCAGACGCTCCTCGGCGACCAGCAGGCGGAGTTCCTCGCCGGCCTGCTCCAGTCCGACGTGGGCATCGCGTTCCTCGACCGCACCCGGATCCGGCCGGTGGGCTTCGCGCTCGGCGAGCACGTCTACGCGCTGGCGCTCGCCCCCGGCGAGGAGGCGGTGCTGGAGCAGCGCACCTACACCAAGCGCGAGCTGACCCTGGAGGAGCAGAACGAGTCGGAACAGCAGACCGACGTCGAGCTGACCAGCGCGCTCACCACCGAACTCCAGGAGGGCTTCGAGCGGCAGAAGTCGCTCACCGACACCTGGGGGCTCAACGCGAGCCACACCGGCCAGTACACCAGCCCGACCGGCGTCTGGGGCACCTTCAACGCCAGCCACACGATCGGCTTCGCCAGCAGCGTCACCGCGGCGAGCCAGGAGACGAGCCGCCGCGCCGTGAAGGACAGCCGGACCGCCACCTCGAAGGTCGCGGCGCGCTACCGCACCCAGCACAGGACCGATTTCAAGCTGGTCAGCGAGACCGGTACGGAGTCCTCCTCGAAGCGCACCGTCCGCAACCCGAACCGGGCCACGCCGATCACCCTGCACTACTTCAAGGTGCTGCAACGGCTGGAGCTGGCCCACGAGCGGTACGGGGCACGGGTCTGCTGGGCCCCGACGATCAAGGATCCGGCGTTCGCCTTCGCCCAGAAGATCATCGGCGGACGGCAGCGGATCCGCGACAACGCGGTCGCCGCGCTGCCCCCGGCGCCGGTGAAGCCGGAGCGCCCGCCGCGTGGCGCGCCCGCCGCGGTGGAGACGCGCGTCGTGTACTCCCCCGTGGTCACGCTCGACAAGTGGGGATTCACCGGCGACATGAGCGCCGACTACGACGTCGACGTCGCGTTCGACGCCGGCTGGGAGTGGGACGGCGACATCGACACGATCCGGCAGAACCTCACGCTGATCACCCGCCGTCCGCCGGACGCGATCGCCGCCCGGGTGGTGGGCGTGCCGGTGGTCACCGAGGCGGACGGCCGGCCCGTGCTGCGCGTACGCGTGCACGTCGGCGCCCGGAGCTGGCTGGCGGGTCCGGGTGCCGACGTGCAGCTCGCCGCCGGATTCCGGCGTACCCCGACGGTGGTGGACCAGACCGCCGACGACGCGGCGTACAACGCGCTCGTCGCGGGCTACCTGACCGATCTCCAGGAGTGGCAGGACCGGCGCGACGAGGCGCTGGCCGCGGCGGAGACGGCCGGGGACGAGTTCGAGGCGCGCCTGCGGGCCGGCTTCTCGCCGGTCAACGAGATGGTCTCGCAGATCGTGGAGACGCACTTCCCGGCCAGCGTGCGGGACGAGGCGTGGGAGATCGACTTCTGGCACCGCGTCTTCGACTGGGAGCGCGCGTCGTTCGTGGCGTACCCCGGCTGGTGGTCCGGCGGCGACGCCCGCGCCCCGGAGCGCGACCCCGGCGACTTCGTCAACGCGAGCTGGGCGAAGCTCTACCTGCCGGTGCGGGCCGGCATGGAGCTGACCGCGCTGCGGTGGATCTTCGGCAAGGTGGTGGCGACCAGCCTGGCGCCCCAGGTGGAGCACGAGCTGGCGGCGTTCGTGGACGAGCTGACGACGTACCGGACCGGCCACCTCGGCACCGGCGACGAGATGCCCGAGCTGACCACCGAGTGCCAGGACGTGCCGGAGCGGGTGTACTGCCTGGCGAAGTGGACCGAGTTGATGCCCACCGACGGCACCCACCTGGAGGTGGTGCAGGGCGCCACGACAGCGGCCGACGCGGTGACCGCCAAGGAGATCAGCGACGCGGAGGCGCTGCGGGCCGCGCTGCTCGACGGCGAGGTGCAGACCAACCGGCTCCGGACCAGGGCGTACGACCAGATGACCGAACCGGCCGACGTCGACATCCGCCTCGGCACGCCGTCCGGGAGCGGCCCGGCCGTCTGAGCGCCGGAGACAGTGGTCGTCCACCTCGAGCACGCGTCGAGGTGGACGATTTCTGTAAAAGTATGGACTTTGGAATCATGTCGGATAGGCAAAAAGGGGCATAATATTGATCCCCCAGGTCGCTCCCTCGACGGCACAGCAGCCGCCGGTCGCGCAACCGTCCAAAATGCACTGCTTCCCACCGGTGGGTCGATAGCGCCCGGCTCACAGAGCCTTTATTTTGAGCCGTTGCTTGTTGTTCCCCGCCTGGCGTGTGCACGAACCTAAGGAAGACTCATGACAACCGCACCCTTGCGCCAGGATGAGCCCCCGGTCTCGCTGGGCAGGGTCCGCGCGGAGCCGCTCGACCGGCTCTCCGCCGCGGACATCTCCCCCATCGTGCGCCGGGTGATGGCGGCTCACCTCGATCAGACCCGGATCCCGGCGGCGAAGTTCTCGTCGTTCATCTGATCCGCGATGGCCCCGGGGCCCGCCCGCGCGGCGCTCACCGAGTTCGTCCTCAAGGTGCACGCCAGGTGTGACCTGGCGTGCGACCACTGCTACGTCTACGAACACGCCGACCAGAGCTGGCGGCGCCGCCCGGTACGGATGACGCCGGAGGTGCTCCGGACCGCGGCCGGGCGGATCGCCGAACACGCCGCGGCCCACGACCTGCCGGACGTCACGGTGATCCTGCACGGCGGGGAACCACTGCTGCTCGGCGCCGAGCGGCTCGGCGAGGTGCTCGCGGACCTCCGGCGGGTCATCGACCCGGTCACCCGGCTCCGGCTCGGCATGCAGACAAACGGCATACTGCTCTCCGAGCGGCTCTGCGACCTGCTCGCCGAACACGATGTCGCGGTCGGCGTCTCGCTCGACGGCGACCGTGCCGCCAACGACAGGCACCGGCGCTTCCGGTCCGGCGCCGGCAGCTACGACCAGGTGCTCCGCGCCCTCGGCCTGCTGCGCCGCCCGGCGTACCGGCGGATCTACTCGGGCCTGCTGTGCACGGTGGACGTGCGCAACGACCCGATCGCGGTGTACGAATCGCTGCTCGCCCAGGAGCCACCGCGGATCGACTTCCTGCTCCCGCACGCCACCTGGGACGACCCGCCGTGGCGGCCGGCCGGCGGCGGCACCGCGTACGCGGGCTGGCTGCGCGCCGTCTACGACCGCTGGCTGGCGGACGGCCGACCGGTCTCCGTCCGCCTCTTCGACTCGCTGCTGTCCACCGCCGCGGGCGGACCCAGCGGCACCGAGTGGCTCGGTCTCGACCCGGTCGACCTGGCGGTCGTCGAGACGGACGGCGAGTGGGAGCAGGCGGACTCGCTCAAGACCGCGTACGACGGCGCGCCGGCCACCGGCATGACCGTCTTCTCGCACGCGGCCGACGACGTGGCGGCCAGCCCGCTCCTGGCCCGCCGCCGCTCCGGCCGGGCCGGGCTCAGCGACGAGTGCCGGCGGTGCCCGGTGGTCGACCAGTGCGGCGGCGGACTCTTCGCCCACCGGTACGGCGCCGGGCACTTCGATCATCCGAGTGTCTACTGCGCCGATCTGAAAGAGCTGATCGTGCACGTGAACGAGAACCCACCAGCACCCGTCCGGCTCGACGCCGGCCTGCCCGACGACTTCATCGACCGCCTCGCGGCACTGACCGGCGACCGGGTCGCCATCGGCCGGCTCGTGGAGGCACAGATCGCCATCGTCCGCGCGCTGCTCGCCGAGGTGGCCGACCGCCTGCCGGCCGGCGGGGCCGGAGCCGACGGCTGGGAGGCGCTGACCGCCCTCGACCGCGGCGCGCCGGAGTCCGTCGCCCGGATCGCGGCCCACCCGTACGTGCGGGCGTGGGCTGTCGACTGCCTCGCCGGCAGCGGCACCGGCGCCCGGCAGGGGCCTGACTACCTGAGCGCGCTCGCCGTCGCCGCCGCGCTCGACGCCGGCACCCCGGTACGCCTCGACGTGCCGGTGCGGTCCGGCCGCCTGCACCTGCCGACAGTGGGCACCGTGCTGCTGCCCGAGGTGGGAGACGGCGCCGCACGGGTCGAGACCGGCCCGGGTTCGCTACGGGTGGCCGCCGGGGACGTGACAGTGGCGATCCGTCCCGGAACGCCCGGGGACGCGCCCCGGTGGTGGCCGACCCGCGTACTCGCCGCGCCGGACGTGAGCGTCCTGCTGGAGGACGGCGACCCGCACCGCGACTGCCACCGGCTGCCCGCCGGTGACCGGCTCGACGACGCGGGCGCCGCGCGCTGGGCCGAGACGTTCGCGGCGGCGTGGCAGGTGATCCGGGACGAGGTGCCGGGCCATGCCGAGGAGTTGCGCGCCGGGCTGCGGGCCGTGGTGCCGCTGCGGCGCAGCGGCGCGGGTGTCAGCGAGGCGTCGACCGCGCGGCAGGCGTTCGGCGGTGTCGCGGCCACGGAGACCGACGCCGGATCGCTCGCGGTGCTGCTCGTGCACGAGTTCCAGCACAGCAAGATGAACGCGCTGCTGGACATCTGCGACCTGGTCGACGGCACGCGGCCGATCGACATCACAGTGGGCTGGCGGCCCGACCCGCGGCCCGCCGAGGCCGTCCTGCACGGCATCTACGCGCACGCGGCGGTGGCCGACATCTGGCGGATCCGGGCCGACCGTCAGGTCGACGGCGCGCAGGCGGTCTACCGCCGGTACCGCGACTGGACGGCCGAGGCGATCGGCGCGCTGCAACGGGCGGACGCGCTCACGCCGGCGGGCTCACGGCTGGTCCGGCAGGTCGCGCGTTCGATGTCCGGGTGGCCGTCGTGACCGCCGCCCGGACCGCGTACCGGGCCGGCACGCTCGCCGCCGACCTGCGCGCGCTCGGGCTCGGCCCCGGTGACGTGGTGCTCGTGCACTGCTCCCTGCGGGCGCTCGGGCCGGTGGACGGCGGGTCGGGCACCCTGGCTGCAGCGCTGCGGGCCGCCGTCGGTCCGTCCGGCACCGTCGTGGTCCCGGCGCAGACCCCTGACAACTCGGTGAGCAGCGCCGCGTACCGCGCCGCGACCGCCGGGCTGACCGACGAGGAACGCCTGGCGTACGAGGACCGGATGCCCGGCTTCGACCCGGCCGTCACGCCGTCGTTCGGGGTCGGCGCGTTCGCCGAGCACGTACGGCGGCTGCCCGGCGCGGTCCGCAGCCGGCACCCGCAGACGTCGTTCAGCGCGTGGGGGCCGCGGGCGGAGGAGCTGATGCGCGTCCACGACCTGGACTCCCACCTCGGGGAGCGGTCCCCGCTCGCCGCCCTGGAGGCGGCCGGCGCCCGGACGCTGCTGCTCGGTGTCGGCTATGCGACATGCACCGCGCTGCACCTCGCCGAGTACCGGTCACGCCGCCCGGCGCCGCGTCGTCCGTACCGCTGCTACGTGCTGCGCGACGGCCGCCGGGAACGGCTGGAATTCGAGGCTCCGCACCTGGATGCGGGCCCTTTTCCCGCGATCGGCGCGGAACTCGACCGGGCGGCGTTCACCCGGCACGGGACGGTAGGGGACGCACCGGCCCGGCTGCTGCCGATATCCGGTGCGGTACGCGTCGCGGTCGCCTGGATGGACGCCCACATCGAACGGTGAGCCTGGTAACCCGAGCGCAACCTCTCTACCCTGATCGATAGACGCCGTATCGTGTCGACTGGGGAGCAGCGCGTGATCATTACCGGTTGGGGGTCAGGCGCACTTCCCGTGGAACGGTCGTGTCGTCGTGACCTCTGAGCGGCCCGCGCTGCCGGGCCCGCCATATTTCTTCCTCAGCTACGTCCCCCCGCCGACACACAACGACCGCACCCCGGGCGACCACTGGGTCCGCCGCTTCTACCACGATCTCAACCTGGCGATCGACGGCCGGCCCGGCGACCGGTTACGCCGGCAGGGCTTCGCCGACTTCATGGTGCGGCCGCCGGAGGACCGGACGGAACGAAAACGCACCGCGCTGGCCGAGGCCGAGGTGTTCGTGCCGTTGTACTCGCCGGACTACCTCAACCGGGACGACTCGCGCCGGGAACGGGAGTGGTTCCGGCAACGGCTGATCCGGGCCGGCCGGCCGGCCGACGGCGACAACATCCTGCCGGTCCTGTGGATCCCGTCGCCCGCCGCGGTGCACGCGCCGGACCAGGCCCGGGCGGTGGCGATGGCCGCCGACGTGGATGCGTACGCGGCGAACGGCATGAGCGCGCTCTGCCGGCTCCAGAAGTTCCAGCACGCCTACAAGGAGGTGCTGGGCCGGCTCGCCCAGCACATCGTCGACACCGCCGAGCAGACGCCGCTGCAACCGGCCGAGCCGCCGACCGGCCCGACCGATCTGCCGTCGTCCCCGACCAGCGAGGTGCCGTTCCGGGCGGTGGTGATCGCGCCCGAGGAACCGGCCGACCCGGGACGGCTCAACGGGCGGTCCGACACGCACGCCGGCCGGTGGCGCCCGTTCCGCGACCGGCCGCCGGTGGTCGACGACGTGACCGACGCGGTGCAGCGGCTGCGGATGCCGATCGACGTCCGCGACTTCGTACCGGACGCCGGGCTGTTCCGGGGCTGCCCGGGCGTACTCATGATCGATCCTCGGGTGGTCGAGACGCCGGACGGTGCGGAGGCCGTCCGCGCGGCCGTCGCCTCGCTGCACCGCTGGGTGGGCGTCGTGGTGATCATCGAGGACTCGGCACCCGGTCGCCGCTCCCACGCGGCGGTGCTGCTCGACCGGGCCATCGAGATCTTCCCGGCCGCGGCACGCCCACTGGCGATCACCACTTACGACGACTGGCGGGCCGGGATCCACGGCCTGGTCGACCGGATGCGCCGCCGCTACCTGGAGGCGAGACCGGCCTACCCGCCGCCGGGACGGCCGATCAGCAAACCCCGGCTCTGGGAGAACCCGCCGCCCGACGAGGGAGTGGACACATGACCCGACGCGAGGGACAGGTCGTCACCTTCTACTCCTACAAGGGCGGCACCGGCCGGACGATGGCGCTGGCGAACGTCGCCTGGATCCTCGCCGCCAACGGCAAGCGGGTGCTCGCAGTCGACTGGGACCTGGAGTCCCCCGGCCTGTCGCGCTTCTTCGCGCCGTTCATCGACCGGGACGCGCTGGAGAGCACCGGCGGGGTGATCGACCTGATCCGGGAGTACGAGTGGGCGACCACCACCAAGCAGGACAAGGGCGACGACCGCTGGCACGAGCAGTACGCCCGCGTGCACAAGTACTCGTTCTCGCTGAACTGGTCGAACTTCCCCGGTGACGGGACGCTGGACTTCCTCGGCGCGGGCCAGCAGAACAACGACTACGCCGGCGCGCTCGCCGGGATGAACTGGGACGAGTTCTACGAGCGGCAGGGCGGCGGCTACTTCTTCGACGCGCTGCGCGCCGACATGAAGCGCAACTACGACTACGTGCTGATCGACAGCCGCACCGGTTTCTCCGACGTGGCCGACATCTGCACCATCCAGCTGCCGGACGTGCTGGTCACCTGCTTCACCCTCAGCGAGCAGGGCATCACCGGCGCGGCCAAGGTGGCGCGGCTGGTCGAGCACCGCTACGGGTCGCGGCGGATCCGGGTGCTGCCCGTGCCGATGCGGATCGACCCGGCGGAGAAGGTCAAGGCGGACACCGGGCGGGCGGTGGCGCGGCAGCGCTTCAGCGGTCTGCCGAGCGGGATGAGCGAGGCCGACCGGGACCGGTACTGGGCCCGGATGCAGGTGCCCTACCAGGCGTTCTACGCGTACGAGGAACTGCTCGCCACGTTCGCCGACCAGCCCGGCGTCAACGGATCGCTGCTGTCCGCGTACGAGGTGCTGGCCCGGGAGATCACCCGGGGCGAGGTGGAGTCGCTGCCGCCGATGAGCAGCGCGGTACGCGAGCGGGTCAACGCCCGGTTCACCCGTACCTCCAACTCGGTGGAGAACGAGATCCTGCTCCGGCACGCCCCGTACGACCGGGTGTGGGCGGAGTGGATCGGTCACCTGCTGGTCTCGGCCGACGTCCGGGTGACCGACCCGTGGTTCGCCGAGGACGAGACGCCCCGGAGCGCCCGGGAGCTGATCATCGTCTCCGAGGCGAACGCCACCGAGGAGGCGGTGCTCGCCGCGCCGGACCGCTCGCCCGACCAGGCGCCGCTCGTCGTCTACGTGGCCGACGTGCGGCGCCTGGCGAACGTGCCCGCGGCGCACACCGTCTCGGTCGCCGGGCTGGAGGCGCGGACCGCCGCCGCGCGGATCCTGCGCCTGGTCGGCCGCGAGGGCGTGCCGGCCGACCTGGAACTGCCGACCGGTCCCCGGTTCCCCGGCCGGGACAACACGGTGTTCGAGGTGCCGGGCCGCAACAAGCGCTTCACCGGCCGGGAGGCGGACCTGCGCGAGCTGCGGACGCTGCTGCGCAGCAGCCCGAAGGTGGTGCTCTCCGGCACCGGGCCGGTGGCGTTGCAGGGCATGGGCGGCATCGGCAAGAGCCAGCTCGCGCTGGAGTACGCCCACCGCTACCGTGCCGCGTACGACATGGTGTGGTGGATCGACGCCGACCAGGTGCCGTTCATCGAGTCGGCCATCGGTGACCTGGCGCCCTACCTGGGCGTACCGTCGTCGGACTCGAACCGGGAGAACGCCCGGCTGGTGCTCCAGGCGCTGCGCCGCACCGACCTCCGCTGGCTGCTGATCATGGACAACGCGGACGAGGTCGAGGGCGTCCTGCCGTACGTGCCGGACGGCAAGGGCCACGTCCTGATCACGTCCCGGAACCTGCAATGGGTCGAGCGGGCCACCACCGTTCAGGTCGACGTGTTCAAGCGCGCCGAGAGCATCCAGCACCTCACCGAGCGGGTGCCGACCATGCGCGTCGACCAGGCCGACCGGATCGCCGCCCTGCTCGGCGACCTGCCGATCGCTGTCACCGCCGCCGCGGCCTGGCTCGCCGACACCGGCCACTCGGTCGACAGCTACCTCAACGAGATCGCCAGGTTCGGACCGGGCGCGGTGATGGAGCCGAACAGCAACGTCTCCGTGGAGGCCACCTGGGAGCTGTCGCTCAACCACCTGCGGACCCGCAACCCGGCCGCCTACCGGGTGCTGCAACTCTGCTCGGTGTTCGCGCCCGAGATCTCCGCCGACCTGGTCTACAGCGACGAGTTCGCCGAGGCGCTGGTGCCGTTCCACCCGCAGGCGAAGGAGCGGCTGGTCCGCCAGCAACTGGTGCAGCAGGCCAACCGGCTCGCGCTGGTCCGCGTCGACCTGCGGGCCGAGAACCCGTCCGGCGGCGAGCGGGGCCGGGGCGGCCTGGTGCTCATGCACCGCCTGCTCCAGCACGCCGTCCGGTCCCGGATGACGGAGGCGCAACTCGACGAGGCGCGCCAGCAGGTCCACCTCGTGCTCGCCGCGGCCCGGCCCGAGGGCGAGGTCGACGACCCCGACGGCTGGCCCCGGTTCCGGGTCATCTGGCCGCACCTGGAGGCGTCGAAGGCGCCGCTGAGCCGCAAGGTGGAGGTGCGGGCGCTGATGATCGACCGGGTCCGCTACCTCCAGTTGCGCGGCGACCTGGAGACCGGCCGGCGGCTCGGGCAGGAGGTCGCGCAGACCTGGGAGCAGATGCTCGCGGAGGAGGACGACGCGCGGGCGCGCGACGACCTGCGCCGGCAGTTGCTGCACCTCCAGTTCAACCTCGCCAACATCCTCGCCTTCCTCGGGCAGTTCACCGAGTCGCGGGCGCTGGACGAGGAGGTGCTCGCCGCCCAGCGGGACCTGCTCGGCGAGGACCACCCGCACACGCTGATGACCGCCGGCGGGCTCGCCCGCGACCTGCGCGGCATGGGCATGTACAACGAGGCGCTGCGCCTGGACGAGATCACGTTCAACGCGTGGAAGCGGAACTTCACCGAGGAGCACCCGCGTACCCTCGCCGCGCTCAACAACCTCGCCAGCACCCAGCGCCTGATGGGCGACTTCCGGGAGGCCCGCAAGAACGACGAGATGGTGCTGGCCGGGCGTCGCGCGATCCTCGGGGAGAACCACCCGGACACGCTCGCCTCCTCCGCGTACGTCGGCATCGACATGCGCGACGCGGGCGACTTCGAGCAGTCGGTCACCCGCCTGCGCAGCGTCCACCGGGACCTGCTGCACACGGCCGGGCCCGAACACCTCATCACCCTGCGGACGCAGACGAACCTGGCGGTGTCGCTGCGCGCGGCCGGGCACGCGGTCGAGGCGGGCAAGCTCCTCGAAGCCGCGTACGAGCTGCTGAACGAGCGGTTCGGGCCGGACAACCCGGAGACGCTGACCTGCCGGCTGAGCCTGTCGATCAACCTGCTCACGGTCGACCTGTTCCAGCGCGCCAGCCGGGAACTCACCGAGGTGCACCGCATCTACCAGCGCAACCTCGGCCCGGCGCACCCGCTGACCCTGGTCTGCATGGTCAACCTCGCCATGGTGGCCCGCCGCGCCGGAGACTTCGCCGAGGCGCGGCAGCTCGCCGGCCGGTCCGCCGACGCGCTCGCCGGCGTGCTGGGCAGCGGGCACCCGTACCCGCTCTCCGGCTGGATGAACCAGGGCATCTGCATCGCCGAACAGCCCGACCCGCCGGAAGGCCGGGAGGCGGCGGACCTGGAGGCGCTGAGCCTGCTGCGGCGCGCCCACGACGGCCTGGTCCGGACCCTCGGCCGCGACCACACGAACACGTTGCGCTGCCGGGCGAACCTGGTGGTGATGCAGGAGCGGGTGGAGAGCGGCCGGCGGGCGGAACTGGAGGCGGTCACCCGCGAGCTGACCTACCGGCTGGGCGAGAACCACCCGGCGGTCGAGGCCGTCCGGGAGAGCCGGTTGCAGCGGCGCATCATCGACCCGCATCCGATCTGACAGCGGTCCGCTCCACCGGGTCGGCCAGCCACGCGAGGATCTCCGGCAGCACCTCCACCGCGCCGAAGTGCGCGCTGCGCGGCTGCACGTGCAACTGCGCGCCGGGGATCTGCTCGGCCAGCCAGCGGGTGTGGCTGGCCGGGGCGAAGTTGTCGTCGGCGCCGTGCCACAGCCGGACCGGCATCCGGATGTCCGCCAGCGTAATCCCCCAGTCGGCGCGTAGCGCCAGCACGTCGTCGATCCAGCCGTGCGGCCCCTGGCGCAGCGCCTCGGCGTAGGCGTCGGTGAGCTGCCGGCGGATCGGCACGCCGGCCACCACCCGGCGGTCGGCCTCGGTCATCTGCTCGACAAGCAGCGCCAGCAGCGAGCCCGGGTCGTCCATGGTCCGCTCGGCCCGCAGCCGCAACTGCTCGGCGAGCACCGGCACGTCGTGCTCGGCGGCGCCGTAGTCCCGGACGTTGGCGTCGGTCATGCCGCCGAACCAGTCCAGCCCTGCCGCGCCGGCCGGGGCGAGACCGACCAGGACGGCGGTCCGCCGTACCCGGTCCGGCAGCAGCGCGGCGCAGGCCAGGGCGTGCGGGCCGCCGCCGGAGCGCCCCACCACCGAGAAGCCGTCCAGGCCCAGGTCGTCGGCGATGGCCGCGACGTCCGCCGCGGCGTCCGCGACGCGGCGGCCGGGCAGCCGGCTGGAGCCGCCGTAACCCGGCCGGTCGTACGAGATCAGCCGTACGCCGAGCCGGTGCAGCACGATGGACCGTGGTCGTGGACCGTTGCGGCTGCCGGGTGTGCCGTGCATCAGGAACACGGGCCAGCCGCGTTCCGCCCCGGCGATGTCGACCGCCAGGTTCCTCCTTCCCGTCCGGACGATGTGCTCTCGGTGCGTGGGCGAGTGTGCCAATCGGGGCCTCCGGACGGGTGGTGGCGGTACGGGTGGCGTGGTCAGACCGCCCCGGCGGCCGGGATCTGGCCGGTCCGCCCGGTGTGATCGGACTGGTCGGATGCTGCGAGGACGCGCAGCGTGTCGAGGGCTGATGCCAGCGAGACCTCGGCCGGCACCCGGTCGTAGGCCCGCAGGTAGTCCAGGAGCAGCCGGCACAGGCTCGCCTCGTCGAGGAACTCGTCCGGCAGCCGGTGCGCGAGCAGGGCGTGCATCGTCTTCGGCGGGATCTTCGGCCAGGCCAGTTCGGCGTACTCGCTCAACGCCATCAGCAGCCACAGCGCGGTGCGGTTGTCGACCCGGGCGGCGGCGAACTGCTCGGCCATCTCGGCCGACACCACGCCGTCCTCCAGCGGCAGCTCCGCGAGCCGGTCCTCGATGTCGGCGAGCACCCGGCGGACCCGGGGCACGTACCGCTGCGGCAGCCGGTGGAGCCCGTGCCGCAGGATGAGCGCGTGCAGCACCGCGTGGTCGTCGGTCGTGCCGAGCGAGTCGACCAGTTCCGGGAACTCGTCGATCAGGTACGGGCACGAGATGATCAGTTCGGGCGGCGCGGTCGGCGAGTCGGGCAGCCGGCTCAACGCCACCCGGGTCAGCCCGCACACCACCTCGCGGGGCAACTGCGCGCCGTCCTCGGCGAGGCATTCCAGCAGGACAGTGGCGCTCGTGCTGGACACCGCCTCCGGTGACTCGACGGCGCGCGCCCACAGGCGCCGGTAGCTGCGCTCGTCGTACAGGATGAGCTGGTGCAGGGACGGCACCGGCCAGCGGCGGGTGGCGAGCGACACCAGGTCGGCGTGGAACCGGGCGGCCTCGAAGCTGTCCGGCTGCTGGCCGCGCCACGTCCGTGCGCCCGCCCGCAACTGGCCGTAGGTGGTGATGTCACCCAGCAGCCGCGCCTCCTCGGCGGCCACGTTGATCTTCTCTCCCCGGCCCTCGCGCCGCTGCTCGGCGATGATCCGGCCGTCGGCGTCCCGGCCGAGCCAGCTGATCATCGCGAGCTGGCCCTTCTCGTCCAGCCCCGCCCGCCACAGCCGGACCGTGGACACCCAGGTCGCCTCGTCCATCAGATCGGTGTGGCGTACGCCGTCCGGTGACACCAGCGCGGCGAGGGCGACCAGGTTGGCGGTGTACGCGGCGAGCAGCCGCACCGGGTCGTACGGCGCGGGCCGGTAGCCGTCCACGCCGGCCAGGTTGGTCCGCTGCCGGGCCTCGGCCAGCAGGCCGGCGATGGTCTCCACGATCCCGTCCAGCTCCTCCGGGTGGCGGGAGGCGAGCTCCCGGGCGAAGCCCACCACCGCCTCGCGCTTCACCAGCGGCTGGTGGGAGAGCAGCGCCCGGAACTGGCCGGTGTCCAGCTGGTAGCCGAAGCCGGCCGGGCTGCGGGTGTGCCGGCGCAGCACGGCCAGGCTCCGCAGCGCCCCGATGACGTACTCGGCGATCAGGAAGTCGCCGATCGTGGTGTGCAGGAACTCGTACGTGCGCCTGGCGTCCTCGCCCTGCACGTCGTCCGGGCCGTACACCACGAAGAACGCGGCGGTGACCAGTTGTTCCGGGCCGAGCACGTCGCCGAGTTCGAAGCGCGAGCCGTCTCCGGGCCCGGAGCCGAAGCAGTCCAGGTCGAGACGGAGCGCGGCCCGGTTCACCAGTTCCCGGTTGCGGTTGAACATGGCGAACGCGGTGATCGCCAGGTCGCGCCGGAGCTGGTGTTCGCGGGCCTCCCGCTCGTGGTTCGCGAGGGCGGTCGGCGCCTTCTCGCTCACCTGCCGCCTGATGAACGCGGTGAGCAGGCCGGTGAACAGGTCGGACCGGGAGATGGCGGCGCCGGGACGGCGGTCGGCCCAGTGCTCGTTGTAGTAGATCGCCAGCAGCGTGAGCAGCAACGGCTGACGGGCCAGCTCGCCGTGGGACAGCAGCTCCCGGGCGGACAGCCGGCGGTAGCCGGGCCGGTCCTCGTTCGCCGCGTTCACGGCGGTCAGCCAGGCCGTCACCTGGGCGTCGGTCAGGTCCTCCAGCCGGACCAGCACTGTGCCCTGCGGCACGCTGGCGCGGTCCATCACCAGGATCCGCGACGTGATGATCGGGATGACCGAGTAGCCCAGGTCCCACTGGGTCTCCTGGAACTCGGCCACCCGGTCGATGTACTGGGAGTGGGCCGTGCCGGTGACCTGGACGAGTTCGTCGAACCCGTCGAAGATCACCACGACGGTGGTGTGCTGGGTGGCCCGGCGCAGGTCCGCCCAGCGGATGCGCTCGTCCATCACCTGCTCGATCGCGGCCTCGATCTGCTCGGTCGGCGACGTGTCCCCGGACATCCGGCGCAGCGGCACCACTATCGCGGTGAACCGGCTCGCCGGCAGCCGGGCCGCGATCACCCGGGTCAGCAGCGTCTTGCCGGCGCCCGGCTGGCCGAGGAGCAGCAGCGGACGGTGCAGGCTCGCCGGGTCGGTCAGATACTCGGAGAGGAACCCGACGAGGTCACCCCGGCGCGGCTGGTCCTCCCACCAGTGCTCCCGCTCCGGTGACGTGTGCTTGCCGTACTCGGCGGCCCGGAAGTCGGGGCTGATGAACCCGCTGTCCACGTTCGGCAGCCGCAGGTGGAAGTCGACGTCCTTGATCCGCAGCAGCGGCTGCCGGAACACCGCCGCCAGCGACCCGGTGAGCCGGTCGAGCGACTCGCGGAGCAGGTCGGGCCGGTCGGCGGCCACCGGACCGGACAGCTCGTCCAGGTTGCGGTAGAGCTGCGCCAGCGCGTCCAGCCGGGCCGAGACCTCGGTGGTGAGCTTCCGGTTGTCGATCAGGTTGTGCTCGATCGCCTGCCGGATCATCCGGAACCCGAACTCGGGGAGGTCCGCGGCGAGCCGGTCGAAGCGGTCCTCGTAGTGCCACATGGCCCGGCCCACCACGCGGGAGCGCATCGACGTGAGGTCGAGCCCGCGCCGCACCGACGGCCAGGCGGCGAGACCCTCGCAGAAGGCGATGGTGGCGTCGTAGAGCTTGACGTACGCGGCCTCGACGTCCCGCCGGGTGTCGTCCATGCCGTGCACGGAGGAGGGCAGCGGGAAGTAGCCGCCGTCGATCTCCTGCGGAAGCGTGTGGTGCCGCCGCTCGGCCGGCACCATGCCGACCTTCTCCTCGTCGGTCAGTTCCAGCCTGTCGAAACCCGGCCCGACCTCGTCGCGGAAACCGTCGAAGAACGCGGAGAGGGCCAGCACGGTATGGCTGGCCTCCAGCAGCTCGTAATACGATTTACCGCCGGTTGCCCGGATGCGCCCGGCCTGGTTTCCGGTGGCGTCCCGGACGAGCTGCATGAGCGCGTTCTTCGGGCCGAGCAGCGCGAGCGCCGTACCGTGGGAGAGGGCCCCAGCGCCCAGGATCCCCGCGCTGACGACCTTGTCGGTCTCGGTGATGCGCGCGCTGCCCGGGGCCAGCAGTCGTAACGCATCTCGATAGCTGAGGCTCGAACGGCGCGGCATGCCGCCCCTTCCGCTGCTGGCGATCGGATTCTTCAAGGATAGAAACTTCAGTGACGGAAAGCTATCGATTCCTCACCGGGCGGCGGCTTTGCGACGACTTTTCCATTCATTCATCTCATTCATCTGGTAAATGCGGCCAAGGCGTACCGACCTCTATGAGCCATTTTCATCCTGCGTAGCGGTCGGCTTCGACGCGGTGCAGGACGAGGATGGCCTGCACGATCGCGGTCGCTCGGCGTGGGCAGCAGCGCA
>NZ_VISW01000036.1:0-35048 GCF_007827635.1 Micromonospora sp. CNZ296 | reverse complement strand
TTCACCTGCAACACCGACGCCGACGTCTACGCCGCCACCTCCACCGGCACCACCTTCACCGGCACCACCATCAAATGGCACGACTTCTTCTGCCTAACCGGCGAGTTCCCCTACCTCGCCGACGCCAACGGCGACGGCAAAGACGACCTCATCGTCTTCACCAAAAACACCACCAACGACATCTACGTCGCACTCTCCACCGGCACCACATTCGCCCCCAGCACCAAATGGCACGACTACTTCGGCCTCACCAGCGAAACCACACTCTGAGCCCGACGGCGAGCGACGCCGGCCCGGATCGGGACCGGCGTCGCTCGCCGTCCACCTACCGCTCCACCACGTTGCGCGAGCTGGAGGCAGGCCTGACCGACGGGCTGGCCTTCGCTGCCGCGCTCACGTTGCTGGTCGTGGCGGGCTGTCGCGGTGCGGCTGCGGCAGCGGCGTCACCTGCGCCTGGCCACCTGACCGGCGGGGACGTGGGCGGAACCCGGGGAGACGATCGCGGTCAGGCCGGCGGTGGACAGCGTCGCCCCGCCCAGGTCGAGCGTCCACCGGCCGGGTCCCGCGATTCCGGGACCAGTATCCGGCCGGCGAGCAGGCAGATCACCACGATCGGGACGTTCACCAGGAAGATCGCACCCCAGGGCAGGTGAGCCAGGACGAGTCCGCCGATCGGCGGCCCGGCGGCGAAGCCCAGCGCACTGGTCGCCGCCCAGATGCCGATCGCCGGGGACCAGCAACAACATCTTCCCGCTCGTCCCCGGCGTGGACGGCGTGGTACGCGACGAGAAGGGCAACGTCCGCTGCGTGGTCCTGCACGATACGCCCCTTGGAACCTTCGCCGAACGCACCCTGATCGACCCTCGCGCAGCGTGGTTCTACCCGACGGCGTGGACCCGGTGCGGATCGCCACCGCCATGAACCCGGGCGATGTCATCCTGGATCGCGCTGACGCGCCGCATCAACTTCACCGCGGGCCAGCGCGTCCTTGTCCTCGGCGCCGTCGGCAACGCAGGTCGGATGGCGATCCAGATCGCGAAGTACCGTGCTCGCTCGTCGAGCTCTTCGACGTCTGCATCGCCGGCCTCATGCCCACGACCGAGGAGCCGGTCGCCGGCGGACGTGGCCTCGCACCTGCGCTCACGTATTGCTGCTCAGCCTCAGCCACGGCGCTCACTGTCGATCACGTGCCCTCGCCCAGCCACCGCGCACGAGAAAGGAGCCGGATGGGTTGCGGGCCGACAGCCACGCCGAGGCCGGTCCGGCGCGTCGGATTTCCCACAGCGGGTGCCCGGACCGGATCCGCGGCGAACGCGGGCCGTTATGGTGGGGACGCCGTGGTGTTCGGGAAGCCGGTGTGATGCCGGCGCGGCCCTCGCCACTGTGATCGGGAGACCGTCGGCCCTCGTCGTTTCGCGAGGTCACTGGGCAGAGATGCCTGGGAAGGCCGGCCGGCGGTTGCTTGTCCCGTCAGCCAGGAGACCGGCCACGGCACGTTCGTCCCCGTCCACGAGGTGTTGGAAGGCGGTCCCGCTGTGCGGTTCCCCATGCCCTGGCGCGTTGCCGCGCCGTTGTTGCTGTCCACTGTGCTGCTCACCGGCTGCGGCGCCGATGCCAAGCCTGCTGCCGCACCACCGGCGGTGTCCGCTGGACCGGTCGCGGTGACCAACTGCGGCACCCCGGTGACCATCGCGGCGCCACCGATGCGGGTCGTCACCATGAACCAGGCCGCCACGGAGATCATGCTGGCCCTGGGCCTGCAAGATCGGATGATCGGCACGGCCTACCTCGACGACGCGATCCTGCCCGCCTACGCGGACGCCTACGCGAAGATCCCGGTGCTGGCCAAGGAGTACCCGACCAAGGAGAAGCTGCTCGAGGCTGAACCCGATTTCGTGTACGCGTCGTACAACAGCGCGTTCGGTGACGAGGGGGTCGGTGACCGCGCCGACTGGCAGAAACTCGGCGTCGGCACCTACATCTCCCCTGCCGGGTGCCCGGCGCAGACCCGGCAGGCGAAGCTCGCCATCGGCGACGTGTTCACCGAGATCCGTGAGCTCGCGGCGATCTTCGGGGTGAGCGACCGCGGCGAGAAGCTGATCGCCGACCACGAGGGCCGCATCGCCACGGCCGCAGGCACCGCCCGCAACGTGAAGGTCATGTGGTGGGACGGCGGCAGCGACGCCCCGAGCGTCGGCGCCTGCTGCGGCGCCCCCAACATGATCATGTCGGCGGCCGGGGTCACCAACGCCTTCGCCGACCTCACCGGCAGCTGGGGCGACACAAGCTGGGAGACCGTCACCGACCGCAACCCCGAGGTCATCGTGCTCGTCGACGCGAGCTGGGATCCCGCCGCGCAGAAGAAGACCTTCCTCGCCGGGCACCGCACCCTCAAGGACCTGCCCGCGGTCAAACAGCAGTGGTACGTGGTGATCCCGTTCTCGTCAACCACGGCCGGTGTCCGCAACGTCCTCGGCGTCGAAGCCCTCGCCCAGGGCATCGCCGCGCTGCCGTCCGGGGCCCCGAGCTGACCGCCGTCACCACCCGGCCCGCCCCGGTGCGCACCCACCGCCCGGTGCGGGCGGTCGGCCTGGCCGCGCTCGTGCTGGCTCTGGTCGCCGGTCTGGTGCTGTCGGTGGCCGTCGCGGTCACCATCGGCCCGGCCGACCTGACTGTCGGGACGGTGTGGACGGTCGTCGCCGGCCACCTGGGACTCGCGAACTCGGACGTGCCGCTGCTGCGCGACCACATCGTCTGGGACCTACGTTTGCCCCGGGTTCTCGGCGCCGCCACGGTGGGGGCGGGCCTGGCCGCGGCCGGTGCGGTCATGCAGACCGTCACCCGCAATCCCCTGGCGGACCCGTACCTGCTCGGGGTCTCCTCAGGGGCGTCGCTGGGCGCGGTCCTGGTGGTCGTGGCCGGCATCGGTAGTGGCGTAGCCGCGCTGACCGGCGGCGCCTTCCTCGGCGCCCTTGTCGCGTTCCTGCTGGTCGTGGGCCTGGCCGGGAGGTTCGGGGCATTGTCGCCGACGCGCGTGGTGCTGACCGGGGTCGCGGTGGGACAACTGTGCGCGGCACTGACCTCTTTCGTGATCATCTGGGTGGCCGACCCGCACGCCACGCAGAGCATCACGTTCTGGCTGTCCGGGTCAATGGCCCGCGCCGACTGGACGGCCCTGGGCTGGGCGGTACCGGTGCTGGTCGTGGTGCTGGCGGTGGTCGGCTGGCACGCCCGTACCCTCAACGCCTTCGCCTTCGGTGAGGAGGCCGCCGCGAGCCTCGGCGTCGAGGTGAACCGGCTGCGGTGGCTGCTGCTGGTCGGCACCGCCCTGCTGACCGCCGTGCTGGTCGCGGTCAGCGGCGCGATCGGGTTCGCCGGGCTGATCCTCCCGCACGCCGCCCGCCTGATCACCGGACCGGACCACCGGCGGCTGCTACCGGTCGCCGTGCTCGCCGGCGCCATCTTCCTGACCTGGGTCGACACCGCCGCCCGCACCGTCTTCGAACCGCGTGAGCTGCCGGTCGGGGTGCTGACGGCACTGGTCGGGGTGCCGGCGTTCTTCCTGATCCTGCGCCGCCGGGAGGTACGCGGCTGATGCTTCAGATCTCCGACGTCTCGTGGGCGGTGCCCGCCGCCCGCATCCTCGACCACGTCACCGGCACCGTCCCGGCGGGCAGCCTGGTCGGGCTGCTCGGCCCGAACGGCTCCGGCAAGACCACCCTGCTGCGGGCCGTCGCCGCCCTGGTGCGCCCGGATACCGGCAACATCACACTCGCAGGCGACGACGTGACTCGGCTGCGGCGCCTTGCCCTGGCCCGGCGCATCGCGTTGCTGGCCCAGCACGCCGAGACCGACCTCGACCTGACCGTCCGCGACGTGGTCCTGCTCGGCCGCATCCCGCACCGCCGGACCCGCTGGTCCGACACCGGCAGCGACCATGCCGCCGCGGTCGAGGCACTGGGCCGGGTCGACCTGGCCGGGTTCGCCGACCGTAAGTGGCAGACCCTGTCCGGTGGGGAACGCCAGCGCGTCCAGCTCGCCCGCGCGCTGGCCCAGGAGCCGGAACTGCTGCTGCTCGACGAACCCACCAACCACCTCGACATCGGCCACCAGCTTCAGCTGCTGCACCTGGTCCGCCGATCGCAGGTCACCGCCCTCGCCGCGCTGCACGACCTCAACCTGGCCGTCATGTTCTGCGACACCGTCGTCGTGCTGCACCACGGCCGGGTCGTCGCCGCGGGACCACCCGCACGGGTGCTCACCCCGGCGCTGCTCGCCGACGTGTACGGCGTCGACGCAGACGTGCGGGTTCACGACGGGCGGACCGTCATTGAGTTCCGGCCGCCGTCATGACCCGGCACGTGCTGCCGGTGCCCGGTCGGTCACCCACCACGCTGGCCACGACACGATCCACCAGCTCGCCGAGCAGATGGCCGCGCGTCTGGGCGTATTCGTGCACAGGTGTTTCCTCGACGGCGCGAAACCGTTTGCTGCACGCGGCGCTCGACGCGGCCACCGGTTCACTGGTCGGACGTGACCCGGCGGTTCGACGCGCCCCGCGCCGGCAACCCGATCATCCTGGCACGATGACCGAGGCCGGCGCTGGGCCGGCGTTCCTCGCGGCGCAGCAGGCGGCGGGAGTCATTGCGGCCAGACACCGCGGTGACTTCGCCGGCGCCGAGGAACTGCTGGGCGCCATCGGCGACGAGACCGTGCGCACCCGGGTTTCATGCTGCTCGCCGAACTCGCCCTTGGCCCTGGTCCAGTCACAGACAGGGCAGAGCATGGACGAACTCGTCCATGAGGTCACGTTGCTGATGGCCGAAGTGATGGGCAGCGTCGGACACCAGCCCGGGCTGGACCTCGCCCACGCCGAGCCCGGCGGTCCGGCGGATGGACAGCAGGCGATACTGGGGCGGTGGAAGGACAGGCTCGCCGAACCGGGCGGCTCATGGTGGCGGGCACGACGTCGGACGCGGGCAAGAGCCGGGTGACGACCGCGTTGTGCCGGGCGTTCGCACGGCGCGGTGTTCGGGTCGCTCCGTTCAAGGCACGGAACATGGCGAACAATTCGATGGCGTGTGCGGGTGGGGCGGAGATCGGCCATGCTCAGTGGGTGCAGGCGCTGGCGGCGGGCGCAGAGCCGGCCCGGCAGGCCCGGCTGGATCTGCTCGCCGACCTGGCGGAGAAACACCTGGAGGTCGACGCGCTGCTGAACCTAGCCGAGCGGGGCGCTCCCGCGGCGCCGGTGATCGGACCCTACGCGTGAGGATTCTCGTGCTCGGTGGGACGGGCGAGGCCCGCGCGCTGGCGGCCTCGCTCGTCGACGACGGTGCCGTGGTCGTGACCTCACTGGCGGGGCGGGTCGCGCGTCCCCGGCTGCCGGTGGGGCAGGTCCGCGTCGGTGGCTTCGGCGGGATCGCAGGACTGGCCGCGTACCTGGCGGAGACCCGGGTGCGTGCCGTGGTCGACGCGACGCACCCGTTCGCGGAGAAGATCAGCGCCAACGCGGCGGCGGCGTGCCCGGCCGCCGGGGTTCCCCTGCTCCGTTTGGAACGGCCCGGCTGGGCCGCTCGCCCCGAGGCGTCGGCCTGGTACTGGGCCGGTGACCACAGTGAAGCTGCCCGGGTGGCGGCCGGTCTGGGCGACCGGCCGTTCCTCACCGTCGGACGGCAGTCGCTGGCGCACTTCGTCGAACCGTTGCGCCGGCACGCGTGCCTGGTTCGCGTGGTGGACGAGCCCGACATCGTCCTGCCGGTGTCGTGGAAGCTGCTGCGCAGCCGCGGTCCCTACACCCTCGCGCACGAGCGGGAGGTGATGGCGGGCACGGACGTTCTAGTTACCAAGGACTCCGGCGGTGACCACACGGTCGCGAAGCTGGAGGTCGCCGCCGAGCGGGCGATGCCGGTCGTGATCGTGCGCCGCGCCGGGCCGCCGGCCGGAGTGCCGCTGGTCCGTGACGTGGACGCCGCCCTGGCGTGGGTGCGGGCGTTGCCCGCACCCTGACGCGAGGTTCAGCCGGGAAGGTTCAGAGCGTGGCCGCCAGCTCCTGGCGGCGCAGCCGCTCGGCGGCACGGTCCGCGTCGCGTCCGACCAGACCGGTCAGCACTGCACCCAGGACCGCCCAAGTCGCGGCCAGGGTCGTGATCGACGAGATGCGGAAGTACCAGAGTGTGTCGGCCGGGAAGCCGCCGACCTCGTTGACCGTCGGCAGCAGAGCCCCGGCGACCACGACGACCACGAGATAGGCGCCGGCACCGGCCAGCACCGCCGAGTATGCGCCCAGCTGGGGCAGCAGACGCCGGGCCAGGACCACGGCGCCGATCGCGGCGGCCAGGCTCAGTGCCCAGAACCCGAAGTACAGCGCGGTCCGCTCGTTGATCGTGTCACCGGAGCCGACCGCCGGTGGTGTGGCGGGGTACTTGAGGAACGGCACGAGGGCGGTGGCGACGAAACCGACGGCGGCGACCACCGCGGTGCTGGCCCGTGCGGACAGGGAGCCCAGACGCCCGGCGGCGAAGGCGGCAGCGAGCGCGGTCGCTCCACCGAGGACGATGCCCACCAGGATGGTGCCCAGTGCCAGGCCCCCGGTGGACTGGGTGCCACGCGAGACTTCGGCCTCCTCCTCATCGTGGCTGTGAGACTGCTCGGCGGTGGCATTGTCGTGCGGGTGCTCGGCGGCACCGGCTTCCTCCAGGGCGATGGCTGCATCGACCTGGGGTTCGGCGACGACGTAGGAGACGAGGAAGGCCGCGAAACCGGCGATGAGCCCGGCCAGCAGCCCGTGAACGAGAAAAGTGCGAGGGGTCATCAAGGGTCCGTTCGAGAGCCGGCCGCGGGCAGCACGAAACGCCCGCAGCGCCGGTGACGAGGAAAGACGAAAACTCCGGCCGGGCCGGGCGAACTGCCGCGTGGCGTGGTGTCAGTGGCAGGGGAAGCCCAGCACGTGCCGTGCGTCGTGCGTCAGCTCGTGGATGAAGGTGCCCTCGAAGACGGAGAAAGCTCCCTGCTCGGCGCCCACGAAATACAGGACGACGGCGGTGACCAGCGCGAAGAACAGCGCCCAGGGGGCGAGCGCGCGAACGGGGATGGTGGGAAGAACGGCCGGAATGGCCGTGGTCGCCTGAGGCATGACACTCCTTGGGATGCTGCGTCCCGTCGATGGGTGGTCGACCTGGCTGGAGGGTCTGGCTTCGCCGCGAGCGGCGTCACAGTAGCGCGACTGCGCCGGATTCACACCGGCTTCCTTCAGCAGGGTGGCACGACCATATCAGGTATCGGAGCAACGCGACGCTGTCGCGACTGCCTGCACGGCGGCCGGTCCGAGGGCGACGACGTGGCCGATCACCGTTACGGCGGGCGCGCCGATGCCGGCCTCGGCGGTGTCGGCGACGACGTCGGCGAGGGTACTGCGCAGCACCCGCTGGCCGGCCGAGGCGGCGTCCGCGACGACGGCGCATGGTGTGTTCCGGTCGAGACCGGCGGCGACGAGCGCGTCGGCGATGGCCGCGAGGTTGCGCATGCCCATCAGCACCACGAGGGTGGTGCCGGTGCGGGCGAGGGCGGCGTAGTCGATCGACGAGTCGGGATGGCCGGGCGGTACGTGGCCGGAGATGACGGTGAAGCCTTGCACGAGTCCGCGGTGGGTGACCGGGATGCCGGCCAGCTCCGGGGCCGCGATGCTGGAGGTCACGCCGGGTATCACGGTGGTGGGGACGCCGGCTTCGGCGCACGCGGTGACTTCCTCGAAGCCGCGGCCGAAGACGTACGAGTCGCCGCCCTTGAACCGCACAACGTGCCGTCCGGCGCGGGCGTGCTCGACGAGCAGCGCGTTGATCTGTTCCTGGCTCGTGCTCCGCCCGTACGGGACCTTGGTGACGTCGATGATCTCGGCGTCCGGGCGCGCCCACTTCAGGGCCTCCCACGGGGCGAGCCGGTCGGTGAGGATCACGTCGGCCTGCTTGACGGCCGCGCGTCCGGCGACGGTGACCAGCCCTGGATCGCCCGGGCCGGCGCCGACCAGCGTGACGTGTCCGGCCGTTCGGACCGCTGCCGGTGCCCCGGCCTCCGAGGGGGCGACGGTACGCAGCACGACGTCGAACCGGCTCTCGTCGACCGGGGTGGTGACCCAGGTCAGGCGCCCGCGGAGGGCGAGGTCCTCCAGCGCGGCGCACACGGCCGGCGCGGCGACGGTGACCAGGGCGCGCCTGTGCAGCAGCGCACTGACCGTGACGGCGGCGGGTGCGCTCCCGTCGAGGACGAGCACGCTACGGCCGGTAAGGTTCAGCTGCATGTGACGGTGATTCCTAACGTGCTGAGGAGACAGCCGTCCGGTGTACGGCCTCGGTGAACGACTGGGCCAGATGCGGGTGCCCAGCCCAATGCACGTGCAGATAGGACGCGCTGAGGCTGGGGGAGGCGAATCCGGCATTGCGGCCCTCGATGCGCCAGGCGGGGTGCTCGCCGTGACCGGGTGTGACGGTGGTGCGGTGGAATTCGTGGCCGGTGGCAGCGGTTCCCCGCTCGCCGAGCAGCTGGTCCGAGCCGAGTCCGGCACGGTGGTACGCGAGGGTGAGGCGCGGCGTCATGACTGCTTCGGCGTCGAGCGCCCCGACCATGGGATGGCCGTCGACGGAGCGGCACAGATACAGCAGGCCGGCGCACTCGGCGACGGTGGGGACGCCGTCGAGGACGGCCTGGCGCAGTTCGTGGCGCAGCGTCGTGTTGGCGCTCAGCGTGGACGCGTGTACCTCGGGGAACCCCCCACCGAGGTACAACCCGCGTGTCCCGGCGGGAAGCCGCTGGTCGCGGGCCGGGTCGAACGGAACGACGGTGCAGCCCGCCGCCTGCAGCAGCTCGGTCGTCTCGGCGTACCGGAAGGTGAAGGCACGCCCGGCCGCGACCGCAACCACCGGTGATCCGGCGCCCAGCCGCCGGACGTGCGCGGCGGGATCCCATGGCTGGGCGTCCAGATCGGGTGCGGTGCGTGCCACCTGCAGCACCGCATCGAGGTCCACGTGGCGGGCGATCTGCTCGGCCAGCACGTCCAGGGCGGCGGCGGCCTCCTCACGTTCGGCTGCCGGCACGAGCCCGAGGTGGCGCGACGGGGCGCTGACACCCTGGTCGCGGTGCAGGATCCCGAGCACCGGTACGCCGGTGGATTCCACCGCCCGGGCCGCCTCGGCGGCGTGGCGGGCGGACCCGGCTTTGTTGAGCACGACACCCGCGACGGTGACGCCGGCCTCGAACGTGCCCATTCCGTGCACGACGGCCCCTACGCTGCGCGAGGTGTGCGAGACGTCCACGACCAGCAGGATCGGGGTGGCGGTCAGGGCCGCGAGGTGCGCGGTGGAGGCGAAACCGTCGCCGCCGATGCGGCCGTCGAACAGGCCCATGACCCCTTCGACGATGGCGATGTCCGCGTCGCGTGCGCCGTGCAGCAGCAGCGGGATCACGAGTGAGGGGTCGGTCAGGTGCGGGTCGAGGTTGCGGCCGGGGCGTCCGGTGGCCAGCGCGTGGTAGCCGGGGTCGATGTAGTCGGGCCCCACCTTGTGCCCCGACACGGTGTGCCCGCGCGCGGCCAGCGCGGCCATGAGCCCGGTCGCGACCGTGGTCTTGCCGTGGCCGGAGGCCGGCGCCGCGACGATCAGCCGCGGAAGGCTCACCATTCGATGCCTCGTTGGCCCTTCTGGCCGACGTCCATCGGGTGCTTGACGTGCTGCATCTCGGTCACCAGATCGGCTGCCTCGATCAGCCGGTGGTCGGCCCGGCGCCCGGTGACGATCACGTGCTGACGGCCGGGACGGTGGACCAGTGTCTCCACGACGTCGCCGACGTCGACCCAGCCCCACTGCATCGGATAGGTGAACTCGTCCAGGATGTAGAGCTGGTGCCGTTCCGCCTGGATACGGCGCTTCACCTCCGCCCAGCCCTCGGCGGCGTCCGCGGCGTGGTCCGCCTCGGTGCCGCTCTTACGGCTCCAGGACCATCCGGAGCCCATTTTGTGCCACTCGACTGGCCCGCCTTCGCCGGTCTGCTCGTGCAGCAGCCCGAGCCTCTCCAGGACGGTCTGCTCCCCGATGCGCCACTTGGCCGACTTCACGAACTGGAACACCCCGATGTCCCAGCCCTGGTTCCAAGCGCGCATCGCCATACCGAAGGCGGCGGTCGACTTGCCCTTGCCGTTTCCGGTGTGGACCATCAGCAGCGGCCGGTTGCGCCGCTGGCGGGTGGTGCTGCCGTCGTCCGGGACGGTGAGCGGCTTACCCTGCGGCATCAGGCCACCCCCGCCCGCGGAGCGGTCGCCGTGCGAACGACCCCGGTGAGCCCGTCGGCGGTCACTTCACCGAGCGGCACGTGCTCGGCCCTCAGATGAGTGGCAAGCCGGGCGGCGAGGCCGAGCCGGAATCGTCCGGTCTCGCAGTCCACGACGACGACCTGGACACCGCTGGTGGCGAGCGCGGCGGCGGCGCGGTGGGCACGACCCAGCGGGTCCGGGCCGGAGGTGGCGCGGCCGTCGGTCACCACGACGAGCAGGGGCCGGCGGGACGGGTCGCGCAGCGCCTCCCGGCGCAGCACCTCCCCACTGCGTTCCAGGCCCTCCGCGAGCGGGGTCCGGCCACCGGCCGGTAGGTCGGCCAGGCGGCGGGAGGCGACGTCGACCGAGCCGGTCGGTGGCAGGACGACCTCGGCGGTGTGCCGGCGGAACGTCACCAGTGCGACCTTGTCCCGGCGGCGGTAGGCGTCCAGCAGCAGCGACAGCACAGCGGTCTTGACCTGCTCCATGCGGCGGCGGGCCGCCATCGAACCGGACGCGTCCACGCACAGCAGCACGAGGTTCGACTCGCGCCCGACGGTCTCGGCCCGGCGCAGGTCGCCGGGCACGAGCGCGAGGCCGCGACCGCCGGTCAAGCCACCCCGGGAATGCTGATGCGGCGCCGCCGCGGTGATGGTGCCCGGCAGGTGCAGCCGGCCGTCGCCGGACGTGCGCCGCCGCTGCCCGGCGACACGGCCCTGCGGTGTTCGTGCCCGGGACCGCCGGCCGGCCTGACCGTCGCCGGTTCCTTTCACGACCAGCAAGCGGGCACGTGCGGGCTCGCCCGCGGATGCCATCGATGTGGCGGCCTGCCGTTCGGGCTCCGGTACGGGCGGGCTCTCGCCGGGAGAGCCGGGCACGTCCCCGGCCGATCCGTCGTGCCCGGTGTCGTCGGGCAGACCGCCGCCGGGACCGTCGGGTCCGGGGTCGGGGTCGTTGTGGCCGAGTAGGTCGTCCAGGCGGTCCTGGTCCAGGCCGGGCTCGTCGAAGGGGTTGCGGCGGCGGCGGTGCGGCAGCGCGAGACGGGCGGCGATGCGGATGTCCTCGAGTGTCACTCGCGTACGTCCCCGCCAGGCCGCGTGCGCCGCGGCGGCGCGAGCGGTGACGAGGTCCGCACGCAGGCCGTCCACGTCGAACGCGGCGCACAGCTCGGCGATCCTGGTCAGCGTCTCGTCGTCGAGCACGACACCGGCCAGCGAGCGCCGGGCGGCGGCCAGCCGGGTGCGCAGGGCTTCCTGCTCGCCGGCCCAGCGTGTGGCGAAGCCCTCCGGGTCGGCGTCGAATGCGAGCCGGCGGCGGACCGCCTGCACCCGCAGGACGGGGTCACGCGGGGCGGCGACCTCGACCGTCAGGCCGAACCGGTCGAGCAGCTGCGGGCGCAGTTCGCCCTCCTCCGGGTTCATCGTGCCGATCAACACGAACCGGGAGGCATGCTCGACCGAGACACCGTCGCGTTCGACGCTGACCCGGCCGGTCGCCGCGGCGTCGAGCAGCAGGTCGACCAGGTGGTCCGGCAGCAGGTTGACCTCGTCGACGTACAGCAGGCCACGATGGGCCCGGGCCAGCAGGCCAGGCTCGAACGCGACGACGCCGTCTCGCAGCGCGGCATCGAGCTTCAGCGATCCGGTCACCCGGTCGTCGCCGGCTCCGACGGGTAGTTCGACGAGGCGTACCGGCCGTTCGACGACGGGCGTGGGCACGTCGAACGGCCCGTCGGGGCAGACCGCCGAGGGATCGTCCGGGTCGATGGAGAACCGGTCGCCCGCATAGACCCGTACCGCCGGGAGCACCTCGGCGAGGCCGCGCACGGTAGTGGTCTTGGCAGTGCCCTTCTCCCCGCGGATCAGGACACCGCCGATGAGCGGATCGATCGCGACCAGGGTGAGGGCGAGAGTCATGTCGTCGGCGCCGACGACGGCACAAAAGGGGTACTGCGCTGGCATGTAGGGCTCCCGCTCGATCTGCCATGGCGGTCCACGACGCGGCATGCGCCGTGGATCGGATCGAGGCCGGTCTTCGGACTTCCCAGGTCAATGCCTGGATCACCGCAGCGGGCCCTGTGCCGGATTCTCACCGGCTTCCCAGATTCTCCCCGCGACCACGGTCGTGGGGCACCTCGAACCTGTGCATCACCATAGACGCCCCGGTGGCCGGGGCAAGGGCCGGTGGGCGGCTAGGGTGCATCTCCATGGAGGAGCGGGTGACCGTGGTGGGGATCGGGGCTGACGGGTGGGTGGGTCTGCCGGAGCCGTCCCGGGCGCTGGTGCGGGCGGCCGCGACGCTGCTCGGCGGGCGGCGGCACCTCGAGGCGGTGCCGCCCGTCGACGGCCAGCAGCGCGTGGCGTGGCCGTCGCCGCTGCGGGACAATCTGCCAGGTGTGCTCGCCTCCGCGCGAGGGCCGGTTGTCGTGCTGGCCTCCGGCGACCCGCTCGTGTCGGGTATCGGCACGACGCTGCTGGACGTCCTGGGCCCGGAGCGCGTGACGATCGTGCCCGGGGTCTCCTCGGTAGCCCTCGCCCGAGCACGTCTCGGATGGCCGGCCGAGTCCGTCACCACGGTCAGCCTGGTCGGCCGGGACCTACGGCTGATCGTGCCTGCGCTCTCGGCCGGGCGCCGGCTGCTCGTGCTGTCCAGCGACGAGACGACACCCGCGGCCGTGGCCGCGGTGCTGACCGGGCTCGGTTGGGGGCAGTCCAGGCTGGTCGTGCTCGGTGACCTCGGTGCCGCCGGTGAGTCGTGTACCGCGACCACCGCGGCCGGGTGGGACCTGAACGACGTGCCGCGGTTGAACGTTCTCGCTGTCGAAGCTCGCGGTGCCGGTCCGGGCTGGGCCTCGGGCGGCGTGTTGCCCGACGACGCGTTCGAGCACGGCGGGCAGATCACCAAACGTGACCTGCGGGCCAGTGCCCTGGCCCGGCTCGCGCCCGCGCCCGGTCAGCTGCTGTGGGACGTCGGCGCCGGCAGCGGCTCGATCGGTGTGGAGTGGATGCGGGCCTGGCCGACGGCACGGACGATCGCGGTGGAGCCCCGCTCCGACCGGGCCGCGCTGGTGCACCGCAACGCCGCTGCCCTCGGCGTGCCGGGTCTGTGTCTGGTCGAGGGTTCGGCGCCCGGGGCCCTGTCCGGCCTGGACCGTCCCGACGCGGTGTTCGTCGGCGGCGGGGCCACCGTCCCCGGCGTGCTGGACACCTGCTGGGATGCGCTCGGCGCCGGTGGACGGCTCGTCGTGCACGGTGTCACCGCCGAGACCGAGGCGGTGCTGCTGGAGCAGCACAGCCGGCGCGGCGGTGAACTCGTCCGCCTGCACGTCGAACGCGCCGAACCGCTCGGCGGCTTCACCGGCTGGACGCCCGCACGGGCAGTCAGCCAGTGGTCCATCGTCAAGGGAGATTCATGACCGTCCATTTCGTCGGGGCCGGGCCCGGCGCCGCCGACCTGCTCACCCTCCGCGCGGTACGCCTGCTCGAGTCCGCCGACGTGTGCCTGTACCCGGGCACGTACCTCGACGCCGAGGTGCTGGAGCACTGCCGTGACGACGCCCGGCTGATCGACACCCAGCACCTCGACCTGGACCAGATCACCACGCACCTGGTCCAGGCACACGCCGACGGGTCCGAGGTCGTACGGCTGTGCTCCGGTGACCCGTCGCTGTACTCGGCGGTGCACGAGCAGGCACGCCGGCTCGACGCCGCCCGGGTCCCGTGGGACGTCACGCCCGGCGTGCCGGCCTATGCGGCTGCTGCCGCCGCCGTCGGCGCCGAGCTGACCGTCCCGGAGCTGGCCCAGTCGGTCGTGCTCACCCGCGCGCAGGCCCGGTCCACGGTCATGCCGTCGGGAGAGAAGCTCGCCGCGTTCGCCGCGACCGGCGCGACGCTCGCCCTGCACCTGGCGGTCACGCGTACCCGCGAGCTGGCCGCCGAACTGGCTGGCTACTACGGCCACGACTGCCCCATAGTCGTGGTGCACCGGGTGTCGCAGCCGCAGGAGCTCATCCTGCGCGGCACGCTGGCCGACATCGGCGGCCGGGTCGAGCAGGCCGGTCTGCGACAGGCAGCGGTCATCCTGGTCGGCCCGGCGCTGGCCGGGGACGTCCGTGGCGGCGAGTCGTTCCTCTACTCGGCCGGTCGCGAGCGCCGCGTGCGCGGCTGATCAGGGCACGAAGCGCGGGCTCCAGACACGTCCGGCCGCGGTGACTCGCGTCGCCGAGGCGCCGATGATCAACAGGCATTTCATGTCGATGCTGCCAGGGTCCAGTTCGCCGAGCGAGGTGACGGTGAGGCTCTCCCCGGCCCGGCCGATGTCGCGGCCCACGACCACGACCGTCCGGGGGGACTTGTGCTCCAGCAGCACGGCCCGGGCCTGCGCGACCTGTTCGGTGCGTGAGCGTGAGCGCGGGTTGTAGAGGGCCAGCACCAAATCCGCCTCGGCGACAGCGCGCAGCCGCTTGACCACGACCTCCCACGGCTTGAGCCGGTCCGACAGGCTCATCACCGCGAAATCGGCCCCGATCGGCGCGCCCGCGCGCGCCGCGACCGCCTGGACGGCGGAGATCCCGGGTACGACACGGATGGCGACGCCGGCGTAGCGGGGGTCCTCCGCGGCCTCGAACACCGCCGACGCCATGCCGAAGACGCCCGCGTCACCGCCGGAGACGACCGCGACGCGCTCACCGGCGAGCGCCAGTTCGAGCGCCTGCCGGGCCCGCTCGAGCTCGACCGTGTTGCCGGAGGCGTGGCGGACGAGTCCGGGGCGCTGCGCGACGCGCTGGACGTACGGGCCGTAGCCGACGACGTGGCCGACCTCGGCGAGCACCTGCGACGCCTCGGGGGAGAGCCACCGATCGGGACCGGGGCCGAGGCCCACGACGACGACCTCGGCGCCGGGATAAGGTTCGGTGACCCTGGTGGCCGGGAGGTCGTAACGGGCCACTCCGGGCCGGGTGTCGCCGGGGACCAGCACGATCGAGAAGTACGGCACCGTGGCGGGGTCCACGTCGGCGACAGGCAGTACCCGCTCGGCGGTCATCGACGCCCGTTCGACGTACCAGGAGCCCTCGACGCGCCCGGCCTGCTCGAGCGCCGAGCGGACCTTGGTGAACGTCCGGCCCAGCTTCATGATCACCGCCCCGTCGGTGTCGGCGAGACGCCGGGCCAGCTCGGGCTCGGGCAACGTTCCCGGCAGCACGGTCAGCACGTCGGTCTGCCGGACCAGCGGCAGGGCGGTGGTGGCGGTGGCGGCGGCGAAGGCGGGCACACCGGCGACGACCTGCGTGTCGAACTCGCCGGCGAGCCGGTCGTGCAGGTACATGAACGAGCCGTAGAGCATCGGGTCGCCCTCGGCCAGCACGACCACGTCGCGGCCCGCACGAAGGTGGGCCCGCAGCCGCTCGGCGGCTTCGGCGTAGAAGTCGGCCATCGCCCCGGCGTACCCGCCCGGGTGCTCGGTGCTCTGGGTCGTCACCGGATAGACCAGCGCCTCCTCGATCACGTCGTCCGGGAACAGGCCGGCAGCGATGCGGCGCGCGTTGGACTGTTTGCCGACACCCTGGTGGTAGGCGATGACCTGGGCCGCGCCGATCAGCCGGGCGGCTTTGAGCGTGATCAGTTCGGGATCACCCGGGCCGACCCCGACGCCGGACAGCCGCCCGGTCACTCCGCCTCCCGGGCGAGGGCGTTGAGCGCGGAGGCGGCCATCGCCGAGCCGCCCCGGCGCCCGGTCACCACGAGATAGGGCACGTCGAGGCCGGGGGCGTCGGTGGCGAGGTCGATGAGCGCCTGCTTGGACTCGGCGGCGCCGATGAATCCCACCGGCGTACCGATGATCGCAGCTGGTCGTGGCGCGCCGTCGCGCAGCATCTCCAGCAGGTGGAACAGGGCCGTGGGGGCGTTGCCGAAGGCGACGACCGCGCCGGCGAGGTGGTCGGTCCACAGCGACACCGCCGCCGCCGACCGGGTCGTTGCCCACCGGTGGGCAAGCGCCGGGACCTCGGGTTCGTGCAGAAAGCAGCGGACCTCGTTGTCACGGGGCAGGCGGGCGCGGGTAACGCCGGCGGCGACCATGTGCGCGTCGGTCAGGATCGGCGCCCCCGCCTCCAGCGCCCCGCGGGCGGCGGCCACCAGGCCGGGGTGGATCACCAGGTTGCGGGTGAGGTCGGTCTGGCCGCATGCGTGGATCATCCGCACCGCGACCTTCTCGGCGTCGGCCGGCACACCCGAAAGATCGGCCTCGGCACGGATGGTGGCGAACGAGGCGTCGTAGATCGCCGCGCCGTCGGTGACGTAGTCGTAGCGGCGTGCCGGTGTGGTGAGACTCATGCGTTCTCCAGATCGGGGACGAGCAGGGTGCGGTACGGGGTGACGACGATCTCGCCGGCGCCGAGCGCGCGGATCTCCTCCAGCAGGGGAGCGTCCACTCGGCCGCCGGAAGCCGCGAGGTGCGCGGTGACGCGGCCGTCATCCTGAACGATCCTGCCCAGCGCGGGTGGAGGTGTGCTCACCCGGGTCCGCTCGGCACGGTCGAGTACGGTGCCCAGCAGCGCGGCGCCGGCGCCGGGCAGCTCGTCGACGTGCCAGGGTGAGTCCGGCCGGTCACCCGCGAGCCCGGCGAAGCGTACGGCGAGCCCGGTCAGCGCCGCGGCGGCCTCGTCCAGCCGGATGACTGGCCCCCACGCCGAGGTTCCGGCGCGTAGCTGCGCGGTGTCCGAGTCGAGCGCCACCAACCCCAGGTCCAAGTCACGGCTGACCAGATCACCGCGGCCGTCGTCAAGCACGAACAGGAACCGTCCGGTCAGCGCGGTGAGCCGGGGCTCGGCGCGCAGCCGTGCGTCGAGTCCGGCGACGACCGGGTGTAGATCGGCCCGGCCGCCACTGCGTCCGGTCAGCGGTGAGGCGAGGATGTTGCGGACCAGCTCGTGCGACGTGGACGGTACGAGCCCGGTCGCGATGACGTCGGCGACGACGGTCTCGGGCAGCCGCCCACCGTCGTGCTCGAGACCGCGCACCTGCAGGTTGGCGCGGCTGGTCAGGTGGACCGCGCCGTCGCCGTGCGCACGGGCCACCTCCACGAGTGCGCACAGCGCCGCAGTCGGCACGATCCCGCCGGGGACGCGCACCCGCACGAGCGCGCCGTCGTCGGCGATCCATGGGCGCAGCAGGCCGGGACACAGGTCGCGGCGGGTCCTCTCGGTCACGGCGACATGGTGCCAGAGCCCGTCCCCGGCGACACCGGCTGTCGGTGCTACCGTCGTGATGCCAGTCAAACTCAGCCATGAGCCAGGGAACCCGGTGCGAATCCGGGACTGACGCGCAGCGGTGAGGGTGACGGGCGGGGCACGACGCCACTGGACCCACGGTCTGGGAAGGCGCCCCGTCCGGTTGATCCCGAGTCCGAAGACCTGCTGGCCGCAGATCCGTCTGCGACACGTGCCCATCCAGGCCTCGCGCACAGGCCCCGGACGAAAGAAGACCCCGTGTCCCGATCGCACCGGATCACCGGCTCCTGACCCCGTGAGCGTCCTCGTTCACGTCGCGACCGCACTGACGGACGCCGCGTCGCCGGTGCTACGCGGGCAGGCCGAGGCAGCCGGCGCCCGACTGGCCTTCCTGCAAGCCGGCGAGCCCACGCTGACCCATGTGCTCGACCTGCTGCACGCCGAGGGCGTTCGGGAGGTTCGCCTGGAACCGGTGAGCACCGACGACCTGACTTTCGCCCGTTCGTGGGTGGGACGCGTGGCCGGCCACTGGCACCGTCAGCAGATCGACCCGCCGGTCATCCGGTTCGGCGAGCGCGCGATCACCGGGCACGAGGCGCCACTCACCTCACCGGCCTGGGAGACCACGCCGCCGTACCGCCATCATCTACTGCTGTGCCGCGGCCCGCGCTGCAGTGCCCGCGGCGCGGACGAGACCTATCGCGCGATCGTGGGCGCGCTCGTCGAGCAGCAGCTCACCGACGCCGACGTCCTCATGGCCCAGACCGGCTGCCTGTTCCCGTGCAACCACGGACCAGTCGCCGTCGTGCACCCCGACGGCACCTGGTACGGGCCGGTGCGACCCGGCGACGCGGCACGCCTCGTCGGCGAGCACCTACGCGCCGGCCGTCCGGTCGGCGACCTGCGCCTCGGCTCCCGTGTCACCGAAGGAGAAACATGACACGCATCGCCCTGCTGTCCACCTCGGACACCGACCTGCTCTCGGCGCGGGCCAGCAACGCGGACTGGTCCTGGGCCAACCCTGCCCGGCTCACCGGCGAGCGCCGCGACACCCTGACCAGCGAGGCCGACCTGGTCGTTCTGCGGGTGCTCGGCTCGCCCGAGGACGTACGCGACCTCGCCGCGCTGATCCGCGGCACCGGCCGTCCCCTGGTCGTGCTCGGTGGGGAACGGACGCCGAACGCCGCGTTGATGGGGCTGTCGACCGTCCCGATCGGTGTCTGCGCCGAGGCGCACCGCTACCTCGCCGAGGGCGGCGCGGAGAACCTGCGCCAACTGCACGCCTTCCTGTCCGACACCGTGCTGCTGACCGGCGAAGGCTTCGAACCGCCGGCGGTGCTGCCCGAGTGGGGAGTCAGCCGGCAGCCGGCCCCGGACGCCCGGCCCCGCGTCGGAGTCCTGTACTACCGGGCCCACGAGGTGAGCGGCAACAACGCGTTCGCCCACGAACTCGCCGATGCCATCGACACCACCGGCGTGGCCACCGGCGTACCGATCTACGTCTCGTCACTGCGGGCGGCGCCCGAGGAGTTGTACGCCGAACTCGCCACCCTGGACGCGATCGTCGTCACGGTCCTGGCCGCCGGCGGCGCCCGGCCCGCCGCCGCGAGCGCCGGCGGCGACGACGAGTCCTGGGACGTCGAACGGCTGCGCGCCCTCGACATCCCCGTGCTGCAGGCTCTGGCGCTCACGTCCGGCAGAGCCGAGTGGGAGGCGTCCGACGAAGGCGTCACCCCGCTCGACTCCGCGACCCAGATCGCCATCCCCGAGTTCGACGGTCGCCTCATCACCGTCCCGTTCTCATTCAAGGAGGTCGACGCCGACGGCCTGCCCCGCTACGTGACCGACCCTGAGCGATGCACCCGCGTCGCGGGCATCGCCGTCAACCACGCCCGACTGCGGTACGTCCCGCCCGCCGAGCGCAAGGTGGCCCTCGTCCTGTCGGCCTACCCGACCAAGCACAGCCGCATCGGCAACGCCGTCGGCCTCGATACGCCCGTGTCGGCGATCCGATTGCTGCGCGCGATGCGAGATGCCGGCTACGACCTCGGCGCACCCGGCGCAATTCCCGGGCTCGACCCGCTGCTCCCGGTCGAGGGAGAGGATGCCGACACGACGGCCGGCAACGCGCTCATCCACGCTTTGATCGCCGCCGGTGGGCAGGACGAGGAGTGGCTCACGCAGGCTCAGCTCAGCGAGTCGCACGTGCGTATCAGCCGGGACGACTACCGGCGCTGGACTGCCGGATTGCCCGCCGCGCTACGCGACGCCATGGCCGAGACCTGGGGCGAGGCTCCCGGCTCGCTTTTCGTCGACGACGACGGCGACATCGTGCTGGCCACACTGCGCGCCGGTAACGTCGTCATCCTCATCCAGCCCCCGCGTGGCTTCGGCGAGAACCCGGTCGCGATCTACCACGACCCGGCCATGCCTCCGTCGCACCACTACCTGGCCGCGTACCGCTGGCTCGAACACGGCTTCGGCGCCGACGCGGTGGTGCACCTCGGCAAACACGGCTCGATGGAGTGGCTGCCGGGGAAGAACGCCGCGCTCTCAGCCGCCTGCGCCACGGACGCGGCGATCGGCAGCATGCCGTTGATCTATCCGTTCCTGGTCAACGATCCTGGCGAGGGTGCCCAAGCCAAGCGCCGCGCGCACGCCACCATCGTCGACCACCTGGTGCCGCCGATGGCACGCGCCGAAAGCTACGGCGACATCGCCAAGCTGGAGCAACTGCTCGACGAGCACGCCAACATCGCCGCGATGGACCCGGCGAAGCTGCCCGCGGTCCGCCAGCAGATCTGGACGCTGATGCAGTCCGCACAGATGCATCGCGACCTCGGCCTGGACGAACGGCCCGGCGACGAGGAGTTCGACGACTTCCTGCTGCACGTCGACGGCTGGCTGTGCGAGATCAAGGACGTACAGATCCGCGACGGATTGCACGTGCTCGGCCAGGCACCGACCGGACAGGCACGCGTCAACCTGGTGCTCGCCGTGCTCCGCGCGACACAGGTCTGGGGCGGACAGAACCGGGCACTGCCCGGCCTGCGCGCCGCGCTGGGTCTTGCCGAGGACGCCCCGGCGGCCGACGTCGACGCCGTGGAGGCGCAGGCCCGTGCCCTGATCGAGGCGATGGAGAAGGCCGGCTGGCAGGCTGACGCGATCGACGCGCTGCACGACGACCCGGTGGTACGCGACGTCCTGCGCTTCGCCGCCGAGCAGGTCGTGCCGCGGCTGGCCGCCACCACCGACGAACTGACCAACGTCCTGCACGCGCTCGACGGCGGTTTCGTCCCGGCCGGGCCCTCCGGCTCCCCGCTGCGCGGACTGGTCAACGTCCTGCCGACCGGCCGTAACTTCTACACCGTCGACCCGCGGGCCGTTCCGTCCCGTCTGGCCTGGGAAACGGGACAGGCGATGGCCGAGTCCCTCGTCGCCCGGCACCTCGCCGAAACCGGCGAGCACCCCCGATCGGTCGGCCTCTCCGTGTGGGGCACCTCCGCGATGCGCACCTCCGGCGATGACATCGCCGAGGTGCTGGCGCTGCTGGGCGTACGCCCCATCTGGGACACGGCCTCACGCCGGGTCAACGGCCTGGAGGTCATCGGCCTCGACGAACTCGGCCGGCCCCGCATCGACGTGACCGTGCGCATCTCGGGATTCTTCCGCGACGCCTTCCCGCACGTCATCGAACTCCTCGACGACGCCGTGCAGCTCGTCGCCGGGCTCGACGAACCCGATGAGCGCAACTACGTGCGGGCACACACCCGCCACGACCTCGCCGAGCACGGCGACCAGCGGCGGGCCACCACGCGGATCTTCGGTTCGAAGCCCGGATCGTACGGCGCCGGCATCCTCCAGGTCGTCGAGTCCGGCACCTGGCGCGACGACGCCGACCTGGCCGCCGTCTACACCGCCTGGGGCGGCTTCGCCTACGGCCGCGGCCTCGACGGCATCGCGGCAACCGACGACATGCGAACCAACTACCGGCGCATCGCCGTCGCCGCGAAGAACATCGACTCCCGCGAGCACGACATCGCCGACTCCGACGACTACTTCCAATACCACGGCGGCATGATCGCCACGGTCCGCGCGCTGACCGGCGCCGAACCCAGGGCGTACGTCGGTGACTCCACCACGCCCGACGCCGTACGCACCCGCAGCCTGCAGGAAGAGACCAACCGCGTCTTCCGCTCGCGGGTGGTCAACCCGCGCTGGATCGCGGCGATGCAGCGCCACGGCTACAAGGGAGCGTTCGAGCTCGCCGCCACCGTGGACTACCTCTACGGCTTCGACGCCACCGCCGGTGTCGTCCACGACTGGATGTACGAGTCACTGGCCCGCGAATACGTCCTCGACGAGACGAACCAGCAGTTCATGCGCCGCGCGAACCCCTGGGCACTGCGCGGCATCGTGGAACGGCTGAACGAGGCCGCCGACCGTGGACTGTGGGCCGAACCGGACGCCGAGGTCATGGCGGAGATGGCCCGCGTGTACCTCGAGGTCGAGGGAGACCTGGAGGATCAGGCGTGACACGGCGCCTCACCCTGGTCGGCCTCGGCCCGGGCGACCCCGAACTGGTCACGGCCCAGGCCGTCCGGGCACTCAACGAGGCCGACTACTTCCTCGTCGCCGACAAGACCGGACAGCACCCGGGCACGGCCGACCTCATCGCGATGCGCGAGGCGATCTGCGCCCGGCACGTCACCGGCGCCTGGCGGCTCGTGCACGTACCCGACCCGGAACGCGACCGTGCCGGCCCGGCCGACTACACCGGCGCGGTACGCGACTGGCACGAGGCACGGGCCGAGGCGTTCGAGCAGGCATTGCTGGACAACCCGGGAGACGCCGCAGTGCTCGTCTGGGGCGATCCGGCCCTGTACGACTCGGCGATCCGTGTGGCCGACCGCATCGCCGAACGCGCACGGGTCGACATCACCGTGGACGTCGTACCCGGCCTCAGCAGCATCCAACTGCTGGCGGCACACCACCGGCTCGTCCTCAACACAATCGGCGGCCCGATCACCATCACGACCGGCCGCCGCCTGCTCCACGACGCGGCGACACACGACAACCTCGTCGTCCTGCTCGACGGGGCATTGACCTGTCGCCAGCTCCCCGAACTGTCGGCCTGGCGGATCTGGTGGGGCGCGAACCTCGGCTCGTCCGACGAGCAACTGGTGGCCGGCAACCTTGACGAGGTCGCCGACCGAATCTGGTCCCGGCGGACGGCGGCGAAACAGAGCCGCGGCTGGGTCATGGACACGTATTTGTTGCGCCGGGCCGGCAGCCTCGAGCGGCGATCCTGAGAATCACATCCTTTGACCCACCGATGATCACCCAGCCGTGAACGCACTCCTGCGATCGTTGGCCGCAACCCGTTACTGTGCGTGCCGCTCTAACGCCTTGCGCCGAGCCTTCCTTCACTACAATCGCCGTTGTAGCGGCCGTGCTCCACGCGGAGTAAGTAGATCGCGTAGTGATCCGTTGATGATCGGATGTCGGCGACCGTTTCAGTACGGGCGCGTCTAATTGGTTGCGCCAGCCAACGTCGGGCAGGGCTCAACCCCGATCCTGGTGTTCGACGCCTGGGAGCACGCCTACTACCTGCAGTACCGCAACGTCCGCCCGGACTACGTGGACCGGCTGTGGAACCTGGTCAACTGGACCGACGTCATCTCCCGCTTCGACGCCGCCCGCGCCGCCACCCCGAAGATCTGATCGGGATGACCGGGTACACCCCCGAGGCGGCCGAGATCGTCCAACGCGCCGCCGGGGTCATCGCGGCCAAGCATCGCGGTGACCTCGCGGGCGCGGAGGAACTGATGTCGGCGTTCGGCTCCGAGCAGTCCCGCACCCTCGGCTTCTACCTCCTGGCCGATCTCGCTCTGGGCCTGGTCAAGGCGCAGAGCCGCCAGTCGATGGACGACCTGGTCCGGGAGCTGTCCTTACTCTTGGCCAACACCGTCCAGTCCCAACCGGCATGACGATCCGCTGGGTTCCGCCCGGAGGCGGAACCCAGCGGGCAACCGCAGCGTCACCGCCGAGCTCGGGCAGGCCCGATGCGGCGGATGAACCGCCCCGGATCTTGTAGAGCCGTCTCCACATAACCCGGGGCGGCTCAGGCCCAGCGAACCTGGCTCAGAGAGTGTTGGGATACCTCGACGTAATCTTCGTTAAGTGTGTGTCAGCGAAGATCGCGTCTGTGTGGCTGTGCCTGTAAACCGGGCCTACGAGTTGTCGCGGCAGAACATGCCCCGCCCGCGGCGGCAACAGGTGACAGTATTCCAGGATGATTGATGTTCGACGCCGTGCGCCCAATCAGACTTGAGGATTAGCCGTCGTCGGTTCCACTGCTGCCATCAGAACGCGCCGCGATGCGGATAACCCTGTCTAGTGCCCGGTCGCCGGTGAGGAGAACGGCACACACGACGGCGATCGTCCCTGGGATGAAGACGAGCAGGTCATCGATCTTCTCCCACGCAACGGGACTCCATAAGGCGATCCATGTCAGCACGAGCGCGAGAGCTGTCGTCGATTCACCGACCAAGCTCACGATGCTGGCGAAGATCGCACCTCGGCGGCTTCGCCGAATGGCACTCCTGGACAGGTGGAAGTCGATACCGAAGGCTATCAGCAGCAAGGCGAAGACGGAGAGGAGCATTCCTAGATCGCCGCCGGACAGCTCACGCATGTGCTCCACTATGCTGCGCCATCGGTCTGATTTCCTGAGTTCATGGCGATTGTCCGTACTGGTTATCAGGAGCGTGAACGCGGCAGGGCTGCTCTGCTGCCAGTGTTGACGTCAGCGACGGCATGTCAGATGGCTATTTCCAGACCGGTGTGGCGTGGCCTTGACCGCGGTCAGGGTGCCCGTGTCGGCTCCACCTGGAACTGACCCCCGCGGCTCAGGGTGGGTTCCGGGGCGGATTGGAGCGGTCGTCGCGGGCCCGCCGCGCCGCTGTTCGAGGGTTGCTGGCCTGGTTCCGAACGTTGCGGAAGTCGGGGCCGCCGGCCGCGCGCATCTCCGGCGCGACGGGACGTTAGGTCGCGCGAAGAACAGGTATACGGGGCGCATGACGACCGGTGGTGGCGCGGGGACGGCGGGGGGCGGGGGTCGGCCGGCCGCGCCGCCCAACATCCTGTTCATCCTGGCCGACGACCTCGGCTGGGGCGACCTGGGCTGCTACGGCTCCACGGCGATCCGCACGCCCCACCTCGATCGGCTGGCCGCGGAGGGCCTCCTGTTCCGGCACGGCTACGCCGGCTCGCCGTGGTGCTCGTCGACCCGCATCGGGCTGTACACCGGGCGCTACCCCACCCGCCTGCCGGCCGGCCTGGAGGAGCCGCTGACCACGCACCGGGAGGGCAACGGGATCCCCGCCGAGCATCCGACGCTGTCGTCGTTGCTGCTGGCGACGGGGTACGAGACGGCGATGTTCGGCAAGTGGCACTGCGGATGGCTGCCGTGGTACAGCCCGCTGCGCATCGGCTTCCAGACCTTCTACGGCAACTTCGACGGGGCGGTCGACTACTTCGAGCACGTCAACACGATCGGCGAGGCCGACCTCTACGAGGGGGAGACGCCGGTGGAGGAGGCGGGCTACTACACCTCGTTGATCTCCGACCGTGCGGCGGAGTTCGTCGCCGCCGACCGTGCCGGCCCGTTCTACGTGCAGCTCAACTACACCGCGCCCCACTGGCCCTGGGAGGGCCCGGACGACCGCGACGTCGGCACGGAGATCCGGCGCAGGTTCGACGGGCAGCGGGGACCGACGCCGCTGATCCACCCCGACGGGGGCTCGCTGGCGAAGTACGCCGAACTCGTGGAAGAGCTGGACGCGGGCGTCGGCCGGGTCCTCGCGGCGCTGACCGAGGCGGGCCGCGCCGACGACACCATCGTCGTCTTCACCTCCGACAACGGCGGTGAACGGTGGTCGAAGAACTGGCCGTTCGTGGGGGAGAAGGGTGACCTCACCGAGGGCGGCATCCGGGTGCCGCTGATCCTGCGGTGGCCGGCGGCCGTGCCCGGCGGTCAGGTCACCGACCACCCGGTCCACACCCTCGACCTGACCGCCACGCTGATCGACGCCGGCGGGACGGCCCCGGACGAGCGGTACCCGCTGGACGGGGTCGACCTGTTGCCGTGGCTTGTCGACGGGGCCGACTTCCCCGAGCACGACCTGTTCTGGCGCACCTCCAACCAGGGCGCGCTCCGCCGTGGCCCGTTCAAGTACCTCTACGACCGCCGCGACCGGTCGGTGCTCGGCAACTGGCCGCGCCGGCCCGGCCCCTACCACCTCCTGTACGACGTGACGGTGGACGGCCGGGAGCAGGCGGACGTCGCCGGCCACCACCCGGACCTGCTGGACGACCTGCGCGACACCTGGACGCGGATCGACGCCGAGCTGCTGCCGTTCCCGCCGGAACATCCGGGCGTGCCGGAACCGACAGCGGCCGAGCACAGCGAGCCGGACTAGGGGCTAACTGGACGATGCGTACCGTACTCACCACCGTGGCGGATCTGGCGGTTCTGCTGTTCGCCGTGACCTCGATGCTCTCGGTCGGTCTCACCCACTCCGCCCGGCAGATCCTGGGCCCACTGCGGGACCTGTGGGCCGTGGCTCGAGCCCTGCTCGCCAACTTCGTGCTGGTCCCGCTCCTCGCGCTCGGCATCGTGCGGATCTGGCCGCTCGACCGCCCGCTCGAGGCCGGGCTGATCCTGGTCGCGATGTCGGCCGGCGCGCCGTTCCTGATCAAGCTGAGCGAGGTGGCCCGGTCGGACGTGGCACTCAGCGCCACGCTGCTGGTGCTGCTGCTGCCCGTCACCGTCCTGTACGCCCCGATCGCCGTACCCCGGGTCCTGCCCGAGGCCGAGGTCTCCGCCGGTGCCCTCGCGGTGCCCCTGGTCCTGACCATGCTCCTTCCGCTCGCCGCCGGCCTGCTGCTCAACTCCCGGTGGCCGGACCCGGCGCGGCGGTGGGGACCTGTGGCCCGCCGTGTCTCCACCCTCGCCCTGGTGCTGATCGTCCTGGCAACCACGCTGGCCAACATCCCGACGATCGTCACTCTGTTCGCGGAGGGGGCGATCGTTCCGGCCATGCTGGTGGTGGCGGGCGCGTTCGTGATCGGCTACCTGCTGGGCGGCCGGGACCGCGACGCACGTGCCGTGCTTGGGCTCGGCACCTCGCAGCGGAACATCGCGGCGGCGACGGTGATGGCGACACAGGGCTTCGTGGACAACGACACGGTGGTCATGGTGATCGTGACCTCGCTGACGGGTTTCGCGCTGCTCTTTCCGGTCGCGGCGGTGCTGCGAAGGCGCGAACGCGTCCCGGCCGCTTGAACCGGCTAGCTCGGTCGCCGCGTCAGTCCAACGCTATGCGTACGACCTGGACGTTCTTCTCGACGGTGACGTCGAGGATGCGAGGCCCGGTGTCGCGTGGAATCACGCTGATGCTTCCGTCGCGTTCGAGGTAGGCGAGCCGCACGCGCGACAGATCCGGCTCGCTTCCCGTTCCGCGAAGGGCCTCGTCGAGGTCCCGCCAGGAGACGTGGCCGTCCCGCATCGCGACGCGGTCGGCTCGACCGTCCTTCACGAGCAGGACCGGATGGCCCTTGACGAGTGGGCCGAACCAGTCGAAGTGATAGGCGAGGGTCGCCATGAGCCGGTGCAGCATGATGAGCACGAGGCCGGCAAGCCAGACCGCGAACAGCCCGAGCGTGTTCGTGATGGCGCGGCTCATGACTGAGCCGAACATGATCGCCGCAGCCAGGTCGAACGCCGTAGCCCGGCCGAACAGCCGCTTGTGTCCGAGCCGAACGATGGCTACCGCCACTACGAAGGTCAACAGCGCCCGAAGCGCCATCTGGCCGGGGTTGAGCTGGTCCGCGTCGACGCCGAGCAGGGACTTCAGCAGGTTCATCGTCTGCTCGGCCACTCGTGGTCCCACTCGATTCGGCAATAGGTAGGTCCTTCGGAGCGTACCGGCCCTAGCCCCACTAATGTGGTGAAAAGATGCCTGCCAGGCTCAGCGGCGATCAAAGCCGACGGTAACGGCCGGCTATGGCGGCAAGTAGGCGCGTCCCCAGATCGACGTCGAGCAGCGCGGCCAGCTCGTACGCGGCGTCGGCCCACTCCGGGACGTTCCGGTCCGCAATGCCTCTCGTCTGAGGGTCCTGCACGCGAACGCCCTGAGCGGGCTGAAACCTTGACGGCCCGCTCGATCGAACGGTAGAGGATCGCCGGCGCACCCTCTGGACCACAGGACCCGCCAGCAAGGCCACCTGGCCTAGTACTCCAGCCGCACCTGGTGAAGTTGGAGTCTTCGCTGGTAGTGGGCTGTTCTGGCGCGGTACTGGTGTCGTCGTCGCCATCGTGACCATCGATGGATGTAGTCGAACGGTCGGGTGCTGGTCTGGCTCGTCGATTCGCTCGCATGGTGCTCGACTCGGCCCGTCGCCGGGCCGTCCGTCAGGCGGGGCAGCCGGACGAGGGTCCAGTCCAGGGCGCTGGCCCGCCATACGGCGAGCTCGGCGGGCTTGTCCGCGACGAGTGGGCCGCCGAGCTTGTTGATCAACCAGCTGATGACCTTGTCGCGGCGGGACTTGCGGTCACCCGGCACGTCGACACCGGCGCCACTGATGCCGACGAAGCGGTTCACGCCGGCGTCCCGCATGACGTCAACCAGTGCTCTCGCGGCGTCGGTGTGCAGATCGGCCTCCTTGTCGGTCGGCCCGAGCGCGGAGATGACCACGTCGCAGCCGTCGACGAGCCGCCGGAGTGCCTCGACGTCGCGCACGTCCCCGCGAATCACCCGCGCGTCGGCGTCGTCGGCGGCGCGGCCGAGCCTGCCAGGATCCCGAACCAGAACTGTGACCCGGTGGCCGCGATCGGTGAGGACGTCCAGCACCAGCCGGTTGGTGCGTCCGGTGCCGCCGATGAGGGCGATGTTCATGACGGGCTCCTGGTTGTCCAGTGGTGGCGCTCACGGTGCGCGAACGGCGGGCGGATGCGCCGACGCCGCGGCAGCCGCGACGTCGGCCGCCCGAAGGTGCCGCACCACCACCGATCCCACAGTGCCGGTAGCACCGGTCACGAGAATCCGATCCATCGCGCACCTCCTCGGTCCAACGTGTGTATCGCACACACATGTCCTCTCGTCCGGCTGAAGACCCGGATCTCGTAGCGGTCGACGAGGCGCTGCTCCGGCTGCGCCGTTTCTTCCGGACACCGGCGGCCGTCGAGCACGACAATCGATCCGTCGACCTGTCCACTCTGCTGGTGGTCACGGCGATCGCAGCGGAGCCGGCCGGAGAGGCATCCGTCGGTCAGATCGCCACCGCGTTGGAGGTTGCACCTTCGACTGCCAGTCGCCTGGTCGGTCGCGCCGAGACCTGCGGCGTGGTGGTGCGGTTGGCGGGTCGGGTCGACGCCCGGCAGTCTGGTGCGCCTCACCCCCGACGGCGTCGCCCTGCACGAGCGGGCCCGGACGTTCCGGCACGCCCGTCTGCGTGCGGCGACGGCAGGCTTCACGACCGAGGAGAAGCACCAGTTCGCCCGTCTGCTGACCAGATTCGCCGCCGGAGCGGGCAGTTGAGGCGCGAAGCGGTCAATCTGTGAACTCGTGAGGCGCCGCCGGTGGGGGAACTCCGCCTTGATGCTTATGGCAGGTTTTGTACATCAGCTGATCGGTTGATTCTTGCTGCCGTGTCGTCTATGGTTCGTTCACCATCTGTGCTTGGGGCGCCAGTTCGCACGAAGGCGGGGAAGGGCAGCATGACCACGATGACCATGGCATCGACCGCGACCGAGGTGCAGCGCGCGCCGCAGACCGGTGAGGAGAGCCGCGCCAGTGAGCTGATCGCGGCGCTCGCCACGCTGCCCGCCGACCACCCCCAGCGGGCCGCCCTGCGCAACCAGGTCATCGAGGCGTGGCTGCCGCTGGCGAACCACCTGGCCGCCCGCTACAGCGGTCGCGGCGAGCCGGCCGGCGACCTGGCTCAGACCGCGGCGCTCGGCCTGATCAAGGCCGTCGACCGGTTCGACGCCTCGCGCGGCGTCGACTTCGCCGGCTTCGCCATCCCGACGATCCTCGGCGAGATCAAGCGGCACTTCCGCGACCGCACCTGGAACATCCGGGTTCCGCGTCGCCTCCAGGAGCTGCGGCTGCGCATCTCCGAGGCCAACAGCACGCTGACCCAGACTCTCAACCGGGCCCCGACCGTCGCCGACATCGCCGCCCACCTCGACGTCACCGAGGAAGAGGTGCTGGAGGGCCTGGAGGGTGCCCGCGCGTACAACGCGGTCTCGCTGTCCACCCCGATCGGCGACGGCGACAGCGCCACCGAGCTGGGCGACACGCTCGGCACCGAGGACAACGAGTACGAGCTGGCCGACCTGCGCGCCTCGCTGGGCCCGGCGCTCGCCACGCTCGACGAGCGGGAGCAGAAGATCCTCACGCTGCGCTTCTACGGCAACCTGACCCAGAGCGAGATCGCCGCCCGGGTCGGTGTCTCCCAGATGCACGTGTCCCGGCTGCTCGCCCGCGCCCTGACCAAGCTGCGCGGCCAGCTCACCGAGGTCTGAGCAGAGCAGTGTGGGCTGCGCCCGCGCCCTTCACCGATCAGGGCCGATCGGCGCGGCGTCCGCCCCGGCGGGCCAGGTCAGGTAGAGCAGGGCCGTGTCATCGCTGTGCCGGCCGTCGTCGCTGCGTCTGATCTTGTCGAGCAGGGCGGTGAGAAAGTCGCCCGGTTCCGTGACGGTGCTCAGCGTGGCGGCGAGTTCTATGAAGCGTTCCTCGCCGAGGCGGGTTCCGTCCTCGCTGAACCCCTCGTAGACGCCGTCGGTGTACAGCAGCAGACCTGCGCCCGCCGGGAGCGTGACGACCGACTCCTGCCAGCGACCTCGCCCGGGGAACATGCCCAGCCCGAGATGGTGGCGGATCGGCGCGGGGTCGGCCGAGCCGGGCGTGATCACCAGTGGCGCGGGGTGACCGGCGCTCACGATGATCACCTGCGAGCGGTCTGGGACGACGCGGATGGTGCAGGCGGTCGCGAACATCGACTCACGTGGCCGCTCGGCGACGAGCACCTGTTCCAGCAGCCGCATCCGGGCGGCCTTCTCCACCCCGGCCAGGGTGAGGGTGCGCCACCCGACGCGTAGGCCGACGCCGATGGCTGCCTCATCCGGACCGTTGCCGCAGACGTCACCGATGACGGCGTGGAGCGTGTGATCCTCGTCCTGCACCAGGTCGAAGAAGTCACCGCCGAGCAGTGACCGTCCCCGTCCCGGCACGTATCTGCTGACGACCGCCAGCGCGGGGTCGGTGACCAGTGGCGTAGGGAGCAGGCCGCGTTGCAGCCGCGTGTTCTCGCTGGCCTGCATCCGGCTGTCGCGTAGCTGCCGCTCCGTCACCACGGCCCGTCGGCGCTGAATGGCGTACTGGATCGTGCGGCCCAGGAGCGCGCCGTCGATGTGACCCTTGACCAGGTAGTCCTGTGCTCCGGCGGCGACAGCCGCCGTTCTGGTGGCCGCGTCGTCCAGGCCGGTGAGCACCACCACTGCCGCGTCCGGCCATCGGTGCAGCACCCGGCCGAGCGCCTCCAGCCCCTGGCAGTCGGGCAGGTGCAGGTCGAGCAGCACGCAGTCCGGCGTCGTCGGCGCGGCCGCGGCCTCTTTCAGGCTGCTCGCCTGGGTGAACCGGTTGCTGATTCCGCTGTCGCTCAGCAGCTCCCGGGTGAGCAACGCATCACCGGGGTCATCCTCGATGAGAAGGACCGCCGGCTCCGCGGTTGTCGGCGACGACGCCGGATTCGCCAGCCCCGACGGCATGCCGGTGGGCGGCACCGTCGGCAGGTCGGCGTCACTGATCACGACAGATCCTCTCTCCGGCCGCGACCGTCACGCGGACGGTGACGCCGACACGATGCACCATCCACCTGTTGTGTAAACCTGTCGATTATCACCTGCCCGCACGAGCCGGGTAGGACAGCGTCGCCTCGCCCGCCCGTGGGGCGCCTCTCCAGGCCACGGGCCCGCCGGGACGAGTCATCGGTGCGGCCGGTGGCGGTGCGGTGCCGGCCAGGTGAGGCAGGCCGGGCCTCGCGGTGAGGGGCGGTCAGGCGGACCGGTCGAGGGAGATCTCTGCCCAGACCACTTTGCCGGGCTCGCCGTGCGGGGTGGTTCTCGTGCCCCAGTTGCGCGCCATCGCGTCGACGATCAGCAGGCCACGACCGCCGATGCGGTGCGGGTCCGGCTCGAAGCGACGCAGTGGTCGATCGGAGTCGTCGAAAACCTCGATCCGGATCGCGTCCGACTGCGGGTCAACTCGACCCTGCCCCCGGCACCGGTGTGCCTGATGACGTTGTGCACGAGTTCCGTGATGACGGTGAGCGCGTCGTCGGTGACGTGCGTGGCCTGCCAGCCGACGAGGACCTCCCGGACGGCCCGGCGGACCGGCGCGCTGTCCGCACCACCGCCGAAGGGCATCCGCACTGAGTCCATGCCGATCACCTACCCGCTCGACCGAACCCGTACCGTAGTCGATCACCCTCGCTGAGGTGAACCATCTTATGGGGTGTCGTAACTGGTGCCGGCGCGACGCGGCAGGACGCCGGGGCGTAACGCAGGACGTGGAGATGCGCCGCTGTCGGCCTACGACTGCGCGGCCCGGATGTGGTGACGGCCCATCGGTAGCATCAGCGGCTTGCCGGAGACCGGATCGGGATGACCTGGCTGTCCAGGCCGAAGACGGCGCGGACGCAGTCCTCGGTCAGCACATCGGTCGGCGCACCTGCTGCGTGCAGGCCGCCGTCGGCGAGGGCGATGAGGTGATCTGCGTAGCGGGCCGCCATGTTCAGATCGTGCAGGACCATCACGATCGTGCTGCCGCGAGTGAGGTTCAGGTCGGTGAGCAGGTCCAACACCTCGACCTGGTGGCTGACGTCGAGAAAGGTGGTCGGCTCGTCGAGTAGCAGCAGTTCGGTCTGCTGGGCCAGCGCCATGGCGATCCACACCCGTTGACGCTGCCCCCCGGAGAGCTCGTCGATCGACCGGTCGGCCAGGTCGGCGATGTGGGTGGCGTCGAGGGCGGCGGCCACCGCCCGGTCGTCGTCCCTGCTCCATCGTGACAGCAGGCGTTGGTGCGGGTTGCGGCCCCGGCCGACCAGGTCGGCCACGGTGATGCCCTCGGGCGCGATCGGTGACTGGGGGAGCAGGCCGAGCGTTCGGGCCAGCTCCTTGGCCGGCATCCTGTGTACTTCGCGGCCGTCCAGCATGACGTGGCCGGTTCGCGGGGCGAGTAGCCGCGACATCGACCGCAGCAGCGTCGATTCCCCGCACGCGTTGGCACCGACGATCGCGGTGATCCGGCCGGGCGGGACGAGCAGATCGAGTGATTCGATGACGACGCGGCCGCCCTAGCCGACGGTCAGTTTCTCGACCGTCAGTGAATGGTCGGTGGTCACAGCGAGCCTCCCGCGCGGTTCGTGCGGACGAGCAGATAGATGAGGTACGGGGCGCCGAGAACGCCGGTGATCACACCCACCGGCGCGAGACGCCGAAGCGTTCGGCGACCTCCGTCACGGACAGGCCAGCTTCAACTTCCAGACTGCGCGATAGCGCTGCCCGGTCACACTCAACTCCACCAGCACTCGGCGGAGTGTCACCCATCAAGTGAAGCCACCGTGCAACGCATCAACCGGAGTCGGACAGACGTGCCGACGTGCCGACGTGCCGACGACGTGCCAACGACGTGCCGACGATGTCCCGACAACGATGTCCCGACGAGGCTGTTCAAAGTTTCTGTACGTCTTCAAGGCGGCCCGCAACGGGCCGCACGCGCCGCCGCCTGGGCGCGCGCCGGCCGCTGCCGCTGTCGCTCTGCGGCCGTCACGCCTGACGCCCGGCGGCTGGCGCGGACAGCGGGGAGCCCCGGAGCCGCCACAGACGGGATAGCGGGGAGAGTGGTGGAGGTTCTCGCCAGCAGCCGGCCGCGCCGCGCCTGAGCAGCGCGGCGAAGGGAGGGCGCGTCGGGTCCGCGCGGCAAGCTCCAAGCTTGGGGGCGGTGTCCGCGCGAAGGCATGTCGGTCGTCCAGGAGCCGGCTTCGCAGCCGTGCAGGGTCAGGTCAACTGCTCACCTGGGAGGGGGAGGGGTGGCCGCTGGTGGTCAGCTCCGACCCCGGAAGCCGGGTCCGTGCCGGGCAAGGTTGGGTCAACTGCGCCACTGTGGCGATGTCCGCCGGGGGCGCGGTCCGTGACACGAGAGCCGACTCAGTCTGTTCCGACAGCGTCCGTACGCGCGTCAAGGCCCGCTTGACGTGGCGGGCCGGGCGGCGGCCCGCTCCCCAGGAGGGGCGGGTCGATGGCAGACAGGGATGGCTCATTCATCCTTCTCGGCCTCTCGTTCGACATGCGCAAATTTACACCCTTCCTGCTGGCTTGCCTGCCGCGTTTTGGTGGTTTCTGAACGGGTAGGCCGTGGCGGCTCGCCAGCGAGGTCAGGAGGAGCACATGGCGATTAATACGACGCGTGACCTGTTCATCTATGAGCTAGGCATACTAGGTGAAATGGAGATATCCGGGCGGCGGGTTCTCGACTTCTTGGCCCATCGAGTTAGTGACGATCTCGGGCAGATCGTACGGCGCAAGCAGCAGGAATGTATGCAGTGGAATCACAACATCAACTCCTGCGCCAAGGCATTCGGCACCTCCCCGCTTTCAACCCGGTCCGACACTGTTGAAGGCATGTATGGGCGATTTGAAAGCTTCGTACGCACAAACCCCTCAGTCGACCTCGTTGATCAATTCGCAGTCGATACTCTGATTCGGTTCCTATACCTCACCATTGCGGCACACAAGACCCTTTTTGATTGGGCGATTATTATGGGTGAGGCCCAGTGTGTGCAGTATCTACACGCCAACCTCGTCCAGAAGCAGGAGAGTGCGGCTGAAATTGAACGGTACGGCCACGAATTGGGCGTACGACTCCTAACCCCCGTCGCTCGGCCCGCGTGAGCTTACGTCGGGCACCACAGGGGCTACCAGCCTCCGGAGACAGGGAGGCTGGAAGGTCTGCAGCCGTCCGATGAGGAGGTCATCCTCTCGCTCTTGCCTGTGATCATCCTGTCCACATGCCGGCTAGGCGGGGACGCCGGCCAGCCAGTTTTAGGCCAGCCGAGGGCCGTGCTCAGGAATGAGTCCTCAGATACCCGCAATCGTCCGACGCGCGGCGGCATTTCGGCATTGAATGGCTCGCATGGAAGGTGCTGGTGCGGCCAGGGGTTCGGGGGTGAGGCTCCTCCGGGGGGAGTGGAGCAAGCAGGAAGCGAGTTTTGTCGAACTCTTTTTCGATCTTGTGCTGGTCTTTGCTCTCAACCGGGTGGTGGCTACCAGCACGTCGCAGCTGGCGTCTTCCCCCTCTAGTACTCCAGCCGGGGATGTTGACCTTGGCTGAGCTGGGGCTTGGTGTGGTGTGTGAACGGGTGCAGCCACCGTCGATCATGGGCGGTTGTGTGGAC